>NZ_JBVJBI010000063.1:0-37492 GCF_055589745.1 Kitasatospora sp. NPDC041917
ACCACACCCGACTGGACCACCTACCACACCCACCAACAACGCCGCCGCATCCCCCTCCCCACCTACCCCTTCCAACACAAGCACTACTGGCTCGAACCCCAGATCCCGCAGGCGGCGGTCCAGCGCACGCCCGGCCCGCACCCGTTGCTGGACCAGGTCCTGCTCCGGTCGATGGGCCAGTCCGTCTTCCTCACCGAGTTCTCGCTGGAGCTGCACTGGGTACTCTCCGAACACAAGCTGCTCGGAGAGGCGATCGTCCCCGGAACCACCTACCTGGAGATGGCCCGCGCCGCCGTCTCCCTGCACTTCGGCCGGCCGGTCACCGAGCTCTGCGACGTCACCTTCCTCGTCCCGTTGCTGGTGCAGGAAGGAGCCCCACGGACCGCACACACGACCGTCCGGGAAATCGACGACCTGCAGGCCGAGTTCACCGTCGCCAGTCACGACCCGGCGAGCGACCACTGGACGGTGCACGTCCAGGGCATGGTGAGTGTCAAGCCGCACACCGCACCCGCGCCGCCGCAGGATCTGGCAGCTCTGCGTGAGCTCTGCTCACTGGAGAGCGTGGACATCGCCCGGCGGCAGACCGAGCACAAGGTGATGGAGTTCGGCGATCGCTGGCGGAGCAGCCTCCCGACCGTGCACCTCGGCATCCGGGCCGCCCTCGGCATACTCGACCTGCCCGAGCAGTACCGGGCCGAGTGCCAGGACCACCTCCTGCACCCGACCCTGCTCGATCAGGCCACCGGCTTCAGTGGCTTCGCCGTCCTGGAGACTCCCGATGACCGTCGACTCGCCCTCGGCGAAAGGGACTTCTTCCTCCCGGTCGGCTACGACTCGCTGCTCCTGCACGGCCCGCTACCCGCTCGCGGCCTGAGCTTCGTCCAACCGCATCCGGGCTATGTGAACAACGCCGAGTTCCGCAAGGTCGACGTGGTGATCTGTGACGAGTCGGGGGCCACCGCTGCCGAGATCCGCGGCTTCACCGTGAAGCGCGTCGCCGACGCCAAGCGCACAGTCGCCCAGCTGCGCCCGCACACCCGTCATCACACCCTCCGATGGGTCCCGGCACCGGCACCCGAGGAGCGCCAGGCCCCGCCCGCCCGGGTCCTGGTGATCGGCGAGCAGGGCAGCATCAGCGCCGAGCTGAGTGCCGCACTGCGTGCGCGCGGCGTCAGCGTCGCCGAGGCGGTACTCGCAGACCGGTGGCAGCAGACAGTTCCGGACCGGTACGAAGTGCCGCCCACCCCGGAGGGTTTCGGTCGACTGCTGGACGCACTCGGTGCGGAGCTCCCGGACGAGGTCGTGCACGTCGCGGCCCCTGCCGACGGCGGCGTCCAGCAGGATCTGTCGCTCCTGGAGGCCAGGCTCGGCCACGGCGTCCACAGCCTGTTCCACTTGGCCCGCAGCCTCTCCGAGCGCGGCGTGGCCCCGGCCGGGTTCAGCGTGGTCGCCCCCTCGGTGGCGCGGGTGACCGGCACCGAGCCGGAGACGGCCCCGGTCCACGCGACGCTCTTCGGCCTGGCGAAAGTGATCGGACAGGAGTACAGGAACACCGACGTGTTCTGCCTCGACATCGCCGGCGACACCGGCGCCGAGGCCGTCTGTGCCGAACTGCTCGGAGCCCGGACACCCGCCACCGTCGCGCTGCGCGACGGGCACCGGTACGTCGCGGAGCTCGCACCGGTGCACCTGCGGGAGCAGCCGAGGTCCGCGCCGGTCCGCCCGGGCGGGGTGTACCTCATCACCGGCGGTCTGGGCGGACTCGGACTCGCGGTCGCCCGCCATCTGAGCCGCTCGGGGCCGGGTGCGCGGCTAGCCCTGGTCAACCGCACCGAACTGCCGCCGCGCGAGCGGTGGGACGAGGTCACCGACGCCAAGGTGCGCGGGCAGATCGAGGCACTGCGTGAACTGGAGCGGAACGGCGCCGAAGTTCGCAGCTACTCCGGTGACGTCACCGACCTGACGGTCATGGAGGGAGTCGTCGCGAAGATCCGCGCCGATCTCGGCGCGATCGGCTGCGTCGTCCACGCGGCCGGTGTCGCCGGGGACGGCTTCCTCTTCCGCAAGGACGCGGAGACCTTCCGTCGTACTCTGAACCCCAAAGTGCTCGGCGCCACCGTGCTGGACCTCGTCACCCAGGACGATCCGCCGGATTGCATGGTCAACTTCGGTTCCACGGTGGCGATCTTCGGCGCGGCCGGGCAAGGCGACTACACTGCCGCCAACAGCTACTTGGACCAGTTCGCCGAGCAGCGCTCCGCGCGCGGCCGGTGGACGGTGACGGTCGACTGGAGCGACTGGCTGGAAACCGGCATGGCCTTCGACCACGGAGTCCAGCAGGACCAGGGCTTCTTCCGGTCGGTATCGGTCGAGGACGCTCTCAGCAGCTTCGAGGAGATCCTCGCCTCGGCCTGCACCCCGGTGATCGTCGGCGAGGTCAACTACCGCAAGCTGGGCGGGTCCAGCGAGCTCGCGGAGCTGCTGCGTCGCGCGCCGCTGGTGCTGGCCGTCCCGATCCAGCAGGCCATCGCCGCGGCCCGCAGCAGTGCCGGCGAATCCGCCGCGCCGCCGGACGGCACGCCGTCCGACGGCGAGCCAAAGCTCTTCGGCAAGGAGAGCGGCGAGTTCAGCGACACCGAGCGCGCGCTCGCCCGGATCTGGGCCCGCGAGCTCGATCTCACCGAGCTCAACGTGCATGACACCTCGTTCGCGCTCGGGGTGGACTCGCTGGCCGCACTCCGGATCGCCCAGAGCATCCAGAAGATCATGGACATCCGGGTCTCCATGGTCGACCTGTTCCGCTACGTCACGATCGCGGATCTCGCCGACCACCTGGACACCAGGGACGCCCAGGCCTGACCAGGCACCCCCACTCCCCCTTCTATCCCGCAAAGGTGGTACCCCCGTGAGCATCCGAACCGTAGGCGTGATCGGCGCCGGCACGATCGGCCGCGGCGTCGCCCAGTCCTTCGCGGAGTCCGGGTTCGAGGTGATCCTCGTGGACATCTCACTGGCTCAGCTCGACAGCGCGGTGGCCCAGATCGGCCGTGACCTGCTGGTCCAGCCGATGCTGCTCGGCAAGCCGCTGAAGGAGGACGCCAAGACCGTCCTCGCCCGGATCACCACCCGCACCGAGCTCACCTCGCTGGCCGACGCCGACTTCGTGGTCGAGAACGTCACCGAGGACTGGGACATCAAGCGCACGGTGTACGAGCAGATCGACACCATCTGCCGCCCCGGAGTGATCTTCGGCGTGAACACCTCGGCCGTGCCGATCACCCGGGTGGGCTCGGTCACCGGGCGACCGGCCGAGATCCTCGGGCTGCACTTCATGAACCCCGTCCCGATGATGGAAACCGTCGAGGTTGTCAACGGCCACTTCACCAGCGAGGAGACGCTGAACACCGCGCTCGGGCTGCTGTCGGACATGGGCAAGGAGGGCATCGTCGTCCAGGACGCCCCCGGCTTCATCACCAACCGGGTCCTCATGGTGACCATCAACGAGGCCATCTTCTGCGTCCAGGACCAGATCGCCTCGGCCGAGGACGTCGACAAGATGTTCCGCGGCTGCTTCGGCCACAAGATGGGGCCCCTGGAGACCGGCGACCTGATCGGCCTCGACACGATCCTGAACTCGATCACGGTCATGTACGAGAGCTACAAGGACAGTAAGTACCGCCCTGCCCCCCTGCTCCAGAAGATGGTCGACGCACGACTCCTGGGCCGCAAGACCGGCCAGGGCTTCTACACCTACTGATCCTCGAACTACCCAAGGAGAAACCTGATATGACGAACAACGACGTGCGCGCCCGGGTCCGCGAGTTCCTCGCCCCGCACCTGGCCGGCCAGCCGCTCGCCGACAACGACGACTTCTTCGCCCTCGGCTACGTCAACTCTCTCTTCGCGATGCAGCTCGCGCTCTTCGTGGAGAAGGAATTCGCCCTGACCCTCGGCCCGGCGGACATGGACTTCGACAACTTCCGCACGGTCGACGGTCTCGTCCGCCTGGTCACGTCGCGGACGGCTACGGCGGCCTAGTCCCACCTGCGGACGCGCGGCGGCCACGCCGCCGCGCGCCGGCCCGTCCGACCGTTCTCCCATCGGCGAGGAAAGAACCACGATGACGCACCCCGACGAGGTCCTCACCCGGATCGACCTTCGCAGCCCGATCCCCGGAGCGCTGGCCGCCGAGATCGAGCGCCGACTCTTCTTCGTGTCGCCCGAGATCACCGGCTTCGTGGTGCCCGTGGAGGGCGACGAGGTGCGCTCCGTGACACTCCGCTCCGGGCAACCGCTCCCGCACGACGCCCTGACCGAGAAGGTCAACTCCATGGTGGACAACGACGTCCGGAGGCAGTGGGTGACGCCGGCCAAGGCCGTCTGGACCTCGCCGCACCAGCGCACCCCGCACCAGGACGTCTTCGAACTCCTCTCCGAGACCGGCGCGGTGACGGAGGTCGGTGAGGGTCAGGTCGCCGTCGGCGAGCCGCTGCTCTCTCTCTTCACCTACTTCGACCGGGCCGTCTGTGACCTGCTGGCCGAGGACCACGAAGTCCGGGAGTACCGTTACCCGACTCTGATCAGAACGAAGGCGCTGGAGACGGCGGGCTACTTCAAGGCCTTCCCGCAGCACCTGATGTTCGTCACCAGGCTGCGCAACGACCTGGACGTCTACCGCGCCTTCCAGGAGCGGCAGGCCGTCACCGGCATCGACTCCGCGGTGCTGGACTCCTGCGGCAACGTCGACTACTGCCTGCCGCCCACGATGTGCTACCACACCTTCAACCAGTACAGCGACCGCACACTGGAGGCGGGCCGGCTCCACGTGGTCACCTCGCGCGGCAAGTCGTTCCGCTTCGAGGCGGCATACGCCACCAGCCTGGAGCGGCTCTGGGACTTCACCATCCGGGAGATGGTCTTCATGGGCTCCCGGGAAGACGTGCTGGACTCCCGTGAGCGCTTCATGCGGAAGGTCTTCGCCTTCGTCGAGGAGCTCGGCCTGAGCGGCTTCTGCGAGGTGGGCAACGATCCGTTCTTCTGCGGCGCGGACACCTCCGAGCGGATCTGGTCCCAGCGGCTGATGGAGCTCAAGTACGAGCTGCGGCTCCACGTCGCGCCCGGGAAGACGATCGCCGTCGGCTCCTTCAACTTCCACGACGACCTCTTCGGCAAGGCTTTCGGCATCGACCACGGTGCGAACGGCCCGACCCGGAGCGGCTGCGTCGGATTCGGCCTGGAGCGGCTCGTCTACGCCTTCCTCTGCCAGTACGGCCTCGACACCGCAGCGTGGCCCGCCCAGGTCCGCACCGCCGTCAGCGGGAGCTGACCATGAGTGCGAAGAAGGGCCGCGCCCCGCGAGGCCAACGGGAGGAGATCCTCTGCGCGGTGTTCGCCCAGGTGCTCGGGCTCGACCGGGTCACCATCGACGACTCCTTCTTCGAGTTGGGCGGCCACTCCCTGCTGGCCACCCGGCTCGCCGGTCGCATCCGGGCCGCCCTGGACGTGGAGGTCCCGGTCCGGACGATCTTCGAGGCCCCGACCGTCGCCCAACTCACCGAGCACCTGGAGCAGGGCTCCGGCAGCCGACGCCCGCCACTGCGCCCCCGGGGCCGTCCGGCGGAGATCCCGCTCTCGCAGACCCAGCGGCGCCTCTGGTTCCTGAACCGCCTGCACGGCGCGGCCGGACACTACAACATGCCGATGGCCTACCGGCTGCGCGGCGACCTCGACCTGTCCGCCCTGCGACTCGCCCTCGACGACCTGGTCACCTGGCACGAGAGTCTGCGCACCGCTTACCCCGACTGGGACGGCCGACCCCAGCAGGTCGTCCTGGACCCGGACGAGGCTCCGGTCGAGCTGCCGGTCGACGGCGTCACCGAGGCAGGCCTGTCCGAAGCGCTGAGCGCTGCGGCCGGTCACGCCTTCGACCTCACCGCCGAGACGGCACTACGGGCCCAGCTGTTCCGGCTCTCCGCGGACGAACACGTCCTGCTCCTGACCATCCATCACATCGCCTGCGACGGATGGTCGCTGCTCCCCCTGAACCGCGATCTGGCACTCGCATACGCCGCGCGCCGCCTCGGGCAGGAGCCGGCCCGGCCCGAACTACCGGTCCAGTACGTCGACTACACGCTCTGGCAGGACGATCTCCTGGGTGCCCCGGAGGACCCCAACAGCCTGGTCAATCGCCAGCTCTCCTTCTGGGAGGGAGAGTTGGCGGGAATGCCCGACCGCCTACGGATCGATGTGGCGGCCCCGCGTCCGGACACCCCCTCACACCGGGGCGGTCGAGTCCCCTTCCACGTCACGCGGGCGACCCACCGGGAACTGCACCAGCTGGCGCGGGAGACCGGCACCAGCGTCTTCATGGTCGTGCAGGCCGCCCTTGCGACCCTGCTCACCAGGCGCGGAGCCGGCACCGACATCGCCATCGGCATCCCCACCGCCGGGCGCACCGACGAGGGCCTCGACGACCTGATCGGATTCTTCGTCAATACGCTGGTGCTGCGCACCAGGACCGACGGCGACCCGACCTTCCGGGAGCTGCTGTTCCGGGTGCGCAGCACGGACCTGGCGGCCTTCGCTCACCAGGAGGTGCCGTTCGACCACGTGGTCCAGACCATCAACCCGCCGCGCTCCCCCGCGTGGCACCCGCTCATCCAGGTGATGCTCGCATTCCAGAACAACGCGAGCGCCGAGCTCCACCTCCCCGGCCTGGAGGTCCGGACCGAGCCGGTGACGGAGGGGATCACCCGCTTCGACCTCCGCTTCGAGCTGTTCGAGGGCTTCACCGAGCAGCGGAGACCGGACGGCATCGACGGCAGCCTCACCTACGCCCTCGACCTGTTCGTCCCCGCGGAGGCCGAGCGGCTGGCCCGGGAGTTCACCGAGCTGCTCGACGCCGTGGCCGCCGCTCCGGGTCTGCGGCTGGGCGAACTCGGCGGGGCAGCCGTCCATGAGCTGACCGGCAGCCCGTCCGCCGGGCCGGAGCTCGCCGCTGCGGACGGCACCCGGATCGCCTTCGTCTGCTCCCCCTACGGCCAGCAGTGGGTCGGCATGGGGCGGACTCTGTTCCGCACCGAACCCGCCTTCCGCTCGGCCCTGGAGGAGTGCGACAGCGAGCTGGCCCGGCACACCGGCTGGTCCCTCGTCCACGAGCTCTTCCTCGACGAACCCGAAGCCAGGACGAACGACGTCGGCGTCATGCAACCCATCGTCTTCGCCGTCCAAGTGGGCATCGCCCGCTGGCTGGAAGAGGCGGGCGTCCGGCCGGCCGCTGTCACGGGTCACAGCGTCGGCGAGATCGCCGCCAGCGTCATCGCAGGCATCCTCGACCTGCCGGACGCGGTCCGGCTCGTCCACCACTACAGCGATCAGCAACGCCGCGTGGCCGGCCCTCACAGCGGCATGGCCGTGGTGGAGCTCTCGGCCGTCGACCTCTCGAAGCACCTGCGAGGGCTTGAGGGGAGCGTGTCCGTCGCCGCGCGGAACGGCCCGCGGACCACCGTGCTGGCCGGTGACCGGTCCGCGTTGGAGGCCGTCGTCGCCAAGCTCCAGGCCGCGGACGTGCTGTGCGCGATGGTCCGAGTCGACCTGCCGGCCCACAGCCCGGCGATCGATCCGATCCTGGCGGACCTCGAACGGGCCATAGGTGAGCTCACCCCCAGGCCCGGCCGGATCCCGATGATCTCCTCGGTCACGGGGCAAGCGCTCGACTGGCAGCAGGCCACCGCGGGCTACTTCGCCCGGAACCTTCGGCAGCCCGTCCTGCTGGCCGACTCCACCGCCGAGCTGCTGACGGGCCATGACGTACTGGTCGAGGTCAGCGCTCACCCGGTGCTCGCCCCGGCACTGCGGCAGAGCGTCGAGGAGTCCGGTACCGCCGCGACCGTCCTGACCACCATGCGCCGCGGCCAGGACGACCGGACGGGCCTCATCGAGGTACTCAACGCCCTCGAACAGCTCGGCCTGAAGGTGGACTCCCCGGGCGGGCAGACTCGGTCGGCGTAGATCCGATGAGCCGCGCCCACTCCGCACCCCTCAAGAAGGACGAAGCCATCGCCCGGGCGCCCCGGTGTACACCTACGCGCATACCGGGCAGAGCAACCAGTGGTGGTACGTCACCATGACCTCCACCGACAGCGTCGTCTTCTCCTCCTACGAGACGCAGACGTGCACCGACTTCTTCTGCACCACCAAGACCTATCGGAACCTGCGCCGCAACTTCAACGACACCGGCGAGCTGTCCGAGTACAACCCCTGGTACGACCCGTACGACAACACCGCGACCAGGTCGCGCTGGTGGTACGCGGCCGGCGACGCCGGGGCGTACATCCACTCGGCCGACGGCGACCAGGGCTGCCTGACCGCCCACGCTGGAAGCCAGGTGACGATCGAGGGCTGCCGAACGGGCGACCACACCCAGCAGTGGGCCGTCATCTACAGCTGACCCATTGCGGTGGGCCGCGTCCCGGCACTTCGGGAGCGGCCCATCCGCACGCGTCGATCACGGGATGCGGTGTTCGTCGAACCGTATCGGTACGACTTCTCGCACGGGTGCGTGAACTCTGTGCCGAGCCGCTTTCCTCTGCCCGGCGGTGGCGGCGACGTCGACGAGCGTGGGGGACCCGGCCGTTGCTGCCGGGGCGCAGCTCGGGGTGTCGGTGGTGCGGATCGGCTGGGCGAGGCGTTTCGGACTGAGCTCGTGGGACTCCGCGGACTCCTGTCTGAGGGTGTCCGCCCGTTGCGCGCCGGCGCTCCCTCAGCAGGTCGTCCGCGGTGGCGTCACGACGAGCGCAGGTCCGTCCCGCATGCCGGCGGCTCCGGCGACACCTGCGCGGGTGACCGGCGTCCGGGGCCGTGGCCCGGACGCCGGTGGGGGTTCTGTCCGGTCCTGGCCAGTCGCGGGGCCGGTGCGGCGGTGCCCGGGCGGGGGGTGGTCGCCGGGCACCGCCGTCCTGCGACCGGCAGGTACCCGGGCAAACGAGCGTGCAGCCGATCCGTCACCCGGACGTCGTGGCCAGGAGGGCGGACGGCGGGGCAGCTGGGGGTGGTCTCGGCGTCGGGGTCGCGGCCCCGGTCAGCCCGTCGCGCCGGCTGCCGCCCGGGCCCGGAGGGCGTCGACGGCGAGGCGGGCGGTGGTTCCGATGACGGCGTCGGCGGCGGGCAGGGTGATGGTGGTGGCGGCGGCGCGGGTGAAGACGGCGAGGGCGTAGCGGCCGCCGTCGGGGTATTCGACGACGCCGACCTCGTGGCGCAGCGTGGGGAGGGTGCCGGTCTTGCCGTGGACGCGGACGTCGTCGTAGGGGAAGCCGGAGGCCAGGCGGTGCGGCCAGACCTGGAGGCCGAGGAGGCGTCGCAGGGCGGCGCCGTGGTCGCCGGGGCAGGCGTCGCCGTGCCAGAGGGCGGCGAGCAGGGTGGTCATGTCGCGGGGGGTGCTGTGGTTGGTGAAGGCGGGGTCGAGGACCCTGAGGCGGGCGACGACGGCGGGGTCGACCGGGGAGTCGTGGCCGGTGTCCTCGGCGAGGGCGGCGATGAGGTCGCGGAGCTTGTGGACGGCGACGGTGCGGATCAGGCCGAGGTCGGCCATGGTGCGGTTGACGGTGTCGAGGCCGATCTGGTCCCACAGGGTGTCGGCGGCGGTGTTGTCGCTGACGGCCGCGGCGAGGTAGGCGAGGTCGCGCAGGGAGAGGCGGGCGGTGTCGAGCATGGCGGCGAGGCCGGTCGGCCCGGGGGTGCGGCCGGCGGCGGGGATCTCGACCTGCCGGGTCAGGTCGATCCGTCCGGCGGCGGCCTCGCGGTACAGCGTCACGAGCAGGCAGACCTTGTGGACGCTGGCGGTGCTGACGGCGGTGTCGGCGCCGAGGCCGATCTCGGCGCCGGTGTCGAGGTCGCGCGCGTGCAGCCGGCCGGTGACGCCCGCGTCGGCGAAGGCCGCGGCGATGCGGGTGCGCGCGGCCCGGCTGTGCGGGGTCCGGTCGGCAGCCGTCCGGTCGGCTGTGGTGCGGTCGGCAGCCGTCCGGTCGGCTGTGGTGCGGTCGCTGGTCACAGCGGGAACTCCATTGCGGGCCGGGGGTGGAGCGGGCGGTTGGGCGGCTGGGGCAGCAGGCCGCCGGGTCCGGTCAGCGCCTCGTGGGCGGCCTGGGCGAACAGCCGGACGGCGGGCCCGCCCCGCCCGGCCGGCCAGGCCGTGGAGGTCCGCCAGGCCAGCGGGGTGCCGGTGAGCGGGCGCCAGACCGTACCCGGTGGGGGTGTGGTGCGCGGCACCAGGGCGATGGCGCTGCCGGTGAGCACGAGCGCGCCCGCGACGTCCGGTCCCGGCGGGTCGACGACGGCCTCGGGGGTGCAGCCGTGCCTGGTCAGCGTGGTGAGGACCTCGTCGTACAGGGCCGGGGCCGTGGCGCGCGGGAAGAGGACCAGGCGCAGGCCGGTCAGTTCGGCCACCGCGAGCTCCGGGCGGTCGGCGTACGGACCGCGGGCGGCGAGCAGGGCGCCGAGCGGCTGGTGCAGGACGGGGCCGAAGGCCAGTCCGTCGGCCGGGCAGGGGTGACGGACGACGGCGACGTCGACGGTGTGCTGGGCGAGTTCGCGCACCACGGCCGCGACCGGCAGTTCCCGCAGTTCGAGCCGGGTGCCCGGGGAGGCGGTCTCGAAGCCGGTGAGCAGCGCGGCCAGGGCGGCCGGCCCGAGTTCGGGCGGGACGGCCGCGCGCAGGGTGCCGGCCCGTCCGCTGCGCAGGTCGGCGGCGGTGGCGAGGAGGCGGGCCGCGCTGTCCAGCGTCTCCTCGGCCTCGGCGAGCAGCAGCCGGCCCGCCGGGGTGAGGTCGACGCCGCGCGGGCCGCGGTCGAACAGGGTCACACCGAGTTCGCGTTCGAGGCGCTGGATCCGCTGGGAGAGCGAGGGCTGGGCGATCCGCAGGCGCTCGGCGGCGCGGCCGAAGTGCCGTTCCTCGGCGACGGCTCGGAAGTGGCGGAGGTGCCCCAGCAGGTCCATGGCCAGTCATCATAGGTGTTTTCTTATCGTCTACTTCATGATTGCGGTCTTGGACTGGGTGGTCGGCGGCCTGTTTAGCTGAGCGCGACCGCGCGACCACGACGGTACGAACCACCGCGAGGGCGCGACCGCGACGGCACGAACCCCCTGGGAGACCACCGATGACGCCCGACCTCCGCCGCACCCGCACCGCGCTGCCCGCGGTGGCCCTGCTCGTGGCCGCGCTGATCGGCGGGTGCGGCCGGGCGGCGAGCAGCGCCCCGACGGCGCCGGCACCGGCGGCGAGCGGCGCGACGGCCCCCGGCGCAGGGGTGGCGGGCGCGACGGTGTCGGGCGTGCCCGCGACCGGCCCGGCGGACGCCTCCTTCGCGGCGCTTGAGCAGCAGTTCGGCGCCCGGCTCGGCGTGTTCGCCGTGGACACCGGCAGCGGCCGGGAGGTCACCCACCGGGCCGACGAGCGGTTCGCGTTCGCGTCCACGATCAAGTCGCTCGCCGCCGGGGCCCTGCTGCGGAAGGCGTCCGACGCGGACCTGGACAAGGTCGTCCCCTACCGCCAGGAGGACGTGCTGGCGTGGGCACCGATCACCTCGCAGCACGTGGCGACCGGCATGAAGCTGCGTGACCTGGCTTCCGCCTCCATCCAGTACAGCGACAACACCGCGGCCAACCTGGTCATCGCCGAGCTCGGCGGCCCGGCGGCCGTCCAGCGGTCCCTGCGCGACCTGGGCGACTCGACCACCAGCGTCGACCGCACCGAACCCACCCTCAACGAGGCGACCCCGGGCGACACCCGTGACACCAGCACGCCGCGCGTCCTCGCCGCCGACCTGCGCCGCTACGTGCTCGGCGACGTCCTCACGGAGGGCCGGCGCGGGCTGCTGACGGACTGGCTGGTCGGCAACACGACCGGCGGCCCGTACGTCCGCGCGGGGGTGCCCGCCGACTGGAGGATCGGCGACAAGACCGGCAACGCGGGCTACGGCACCCGCAACGACGTCGCCGTGGCGTGGCCGTCGGGCGGGCGCAGCCCGATCGTGATCGTCGTCCTGTCCGATCGCGGCAGGGCGGGCGCCACCTCCGACGACGACCTGATCGCCCAGGCGACGAAGACCGTCGTCAGCATCCTCGGCTGAGCCTCCCCGACCGGTAGGAGCCCCGACCGGTAGGAGCCCCGACCGGCCAGGAACCCCGACCGCAACACCCACATCGACGACGACGCGGGTCCGGGGCGGGGAACACCGGCGCGGGCGGGAGGGTTCAGCGGCGGTGGGTGGCTGTCGCGATGCGGACGAACGAAGGGATCAGCGGGTTCGGGTCGCCCTCGTTCCACGCCACCACCACGCGGCTGGGCGCCATGTCGGCCAGCAGTACCGCAGTCAGTCCCTCGGGCATGTCGTGTCCGAGGGGGGTGATGCCGACCGTGCCGTTCCAGAGCACGGCCTGCCGGCATTCCTGGACGGCCCTCACCGCCGGTCCCCCGCGCGGCCGGCCGCCGGTCCAGTACGCCCCCCACAGCGGGTCGGTGCCGTCCGGGAACCGGAACCAGCACCGGTCGGCCAGGTCGGCCAGCTCCAGGTGCGTGCGGCCGGCCAGGGGGTCGTCGGTGCGCAGCACCGCGCCGACCGGGTCGGTGCGCAGCTCGTGCACGATCAGGCCGGTCTCGTCGAAGGGGGCGCGGGTGAGGGCGATGTCGACCCGTCCGGTGCGCAGTCCGCAGGTGGGGTCGGTCAGGTCGGTCTCGCGGATGCGGACCTCGATGTCCGGGTGTCGCTTGCGGTAGGCGTTGGCCAGGCGCAGGGCGCCGAGGTCGGTGCCGTCGCCGAGCAGGCCGACGGTGATGGCCGTGGGGCCGGTTTCGGCGGCGACGCGTGCGCGGATCCGGTCGGCACGGTCGAGGAGGGTGCGGGCTTCGTCGAGCAGGACGGTTCCGGCCGGGGTGAGGGTGACGCCCTGGGCGGAGCGGTGCAGCAGGGTGGCGCCGAGGTCGGTTTCCAGCTGCTTGATCGCCCGGCTGAGCGGGGGCTGGCTCATGTGCAGCCGGGCGGCGGCCCGGCCGAAGTGGAGTTCCTCGGCGACCGCGACGAAATAGCGCAACGTCCGCAGCTCCATGCTGCGACGATACCCGTGCGGTATCGGGCACGTGCGAATCGGTCTTGGACGGCCGGGGTTCCGGGGCGGTGGAATCGAGGCATGAACGACGTATCGCTTTCCGACCCCGCCGTCCATGTGGCCGGCGTCCAGGAGATCGCCCCCGAGCTGCTGGTGGTCCCGGACCGCAGGATCCCGCTGGTTCCCAACATCGGCATCATCGGCGGCACCGAGGCCGTCCTCGTCGTCGACACCGGCATGGGCACCGCCAACGCCGAGCAGGTCCTCTCCCTGGCGTCCGAGGTGGCCGAGGGGCGCCGCCTGTACCTGACCACCACGCACTTCCACCCCGAGCACGCCTTCGGCGCGCACGTCTTCCACGGCCGGGCCACCTACCTCGCCAACCGTGCCCAGGCCGAGGACCTGAAGGTGAAGGGAGCGGGCTACCTGGAGATGTTCCGCGGGTTCGGCCCGCCGGTCGCCGACCGCCTCGACGGCGACGTCCGCGTGGTCGCCCCCGACGTGGTCTACGACGACGGGTACGACCTGGACCTCGGCGGCCGCTGCGTACGGCTGCGGGCCACCGGCCGGGGCCACACCAAGGGCGACCAGGTGATCGAGGTGCCCGACGCCGGCGTGCTGTTCACCGGCGACCTGGCCGAGACCGGGCAGTTCGCGATCTTTCCCTGGTTCCCGCCGTACGACACCGACGTCTCCGGGATCGGCTGGCTGACGGTGATGGAGCGGCTGGCGGCCGACGGGCACCGTACGGTCGTCCCCGGCCACGGCGCCGTCGGCGGCCCGCAGGTCCTCGGCGACGTCCGCGACTACCTGCGCGAGCTGCGGGACGAGACCTGGCGGCGACGCGACTCCGCCATGGGCGGGAGCGAGATCGTGGCCGAGGTCCGGGCCCTGCTGATCGAACGGCACCCCGAGTGGACCGGACAGGAGTGGATCGAGAAGGGCGTCGGCTGCCTGTGCACCGAACACCCCACCGTCACGGACCAGGACCCGACGGGCTGAGAAACGGGTGGGCGCGGCCTCGCGGGCTCACCGCCGATGCTGGTTCGACCAGTCACCCCGAAAGCGATGAGCACGGCCGTCACCGACCTGCTTCATCCCGCCGGGAACGACGTCCCCGTGGTACGGATACTGCTCCGTCACCGCCGCCAGCAGGAACTCCAGGAAGCCGCCCTCGAACAGGTCCCACTCCCGCATCGAGTGGAACTTGGCGGCCACCGGCCACCGGCCACCGGTCCGGGCCCCGCATCAGCCAGAAGAATGGTCGGAGTTGTCGTTGTTACCCCATTCGGCGCGAAGGCGGCCTTTGATCAGGATCACGCTGCCGACCGGGCGCAGGTCAGCAGTTCACGATGGTCGAGACGGTCGCGGTCGACTGCGGCCAGCCGGGCTGGTCCACGCTGAACTGGGCGGTCACGGTGCGGCCGCAGGGCACGGTGCCCGTGATGCCGCCGACGTCGCTCCCGCCGGTCGGGATCAGGACGGTCGGGGCGATGGTGCCGAGCGGTGGGCTGGTGACGCCGACGCTGGTCAGCCGGAAGGAGACCTGCTGGTCCTGCCAGGTCGGGCTGGTCGGAGTGGCGCGTCCGAACACGTACACCTGGCCTCCGTTGTTGTTGATGCAGGCCCTGATCGTGAGGTGGTTCGGCGCGCCCGGGTCCCCGCAGACGGTGGTGCCCGGCATGCCGGCGACGGATGCGGTCGCGGCGGATGCGGTGGCGGCGGAGGCGGTCTGGGTGCCGGTCAGCGCCGCCAGAGCGGCGGTACCGGCGAGAACGGCAGCAAGGCGTTTCAAGGGGCCCTCCTTCGTCCGGTGCTCTCGGCGGGCGCCGACAGCACTGTGACATGTCACATAGTTCTTACGGGCATTGTGGCAGCCCACCGCGAACGGTGCGCCGAGTTCGCTCAAAGAAGGCCGTCCTGCCGCCCGCAACCGACCGGTGGCATCACCACAAGGCGTGGATACGGCCTGGGCCGTGCCCACCGAACGGGTTGTCACGGCCGCCTTGTCGCACCACCGCCCCGGTCCACGGCGGGGCCGGACGGCCCGGGCGTGGCCGTGCTCGGTTGGTCGGCGCCGGCCGCCTCGTCCTCCGCGGCCCCGCTGAAGGGCCCGGGTTGGACCATCGGCCCGAACGGGAAGCTCGCGCCCGACGGCGACCTGATGGCTTCCCCCACGTCCGGGCCGGTCCGCGGACGTACGCCGCACCGCGCCCCGAACGAGCGGGCCTCCGGCGGAGGCGGGCACGCGGATCGGCTGCGTCAGGCGCGGGAGGGATCCGGGGGGCTGATCGGATGAGACGGGCCGGAGGATCCGCGCAGGGCGCGTGGACGGCGGGCGCCGAAGTGATTCTCCGCGACGGAGCGGCCGGGTGACGGCCCGTCGTTGCGTGCTAGAACCATCGACGGCCGTGAACGCCCACCCGCGATCACCGCCCCCTGTACCGCTGCACCGCCGTACCGCCGCACCGCGCACCTTCCGGCCGCATTTCCACCGAAGGAGAAAACATGTCCGTCGCACGAACCGTCCGGACCGCGCGAACCGCGCCGCTCGCCGCCTTCGCCGCGCTCACCCTGCTGCTCACCGGCGCCGCCACCGCGACGCCGGCCTCCGCCACCGCCACGGGGCTGGACGACACCTGGGCCTGCTCCGTCCCGTCCGGCTACGTCTACGAAGGGGTCGTCTTCAGTCAGACGTGCAGCGGCGGCGGCGGCTGGAAATCGCCGCAGTACCACCTGCGCACGCCCGTCGACGGCCTCACCTCCTGCTCGACCGCCCCCGGCTTCACCTACGACTCCGCCGGCTCGTCCACCACGTGCAGCCTGACGCAGGGCGTGCCGTCCACCACCTTCCACCTCCGCACACCCGTCAGCGGCATGTGGGCGTGCAGCGTCCCGAGCGGTTTCACCTACAGCGCCACCACCTCGAACCTGGACTGCGCCACCGTCCGGGGCGTGCCGACCACCAAGTTCCTTCTGTCCCGCTGACCGGCTGAGCCGGAACACGGGAACGGGTGGGCCGCCCCGCAGCCGCCGGGCGGGCCACCCGTCGGCCGTGATCGGGTGGCGGGCTTCTCCGCCGGGCCGGCGATGACGCACGACTCCGCTCTCCGGCCGGAGCCCCGCCCCCCGGCAGTCGCCCGGTCGGGGGCGGGGCTCCGAACAGCGTACGGTTCGCGGTTATCCGAAGCCGCGGGCGTCCTGCTTCAGCGCGGTGTCCACGGTCAGCGCGGTCGCCACGACCAGGCTGAGCAGCGGGTCGGCGAGCGGACGGTGGATCTGGAGCACGTAGTTGTCGGCCGTGGTGAACATCGTCTTCGCCAGGCCTTCCCAGGTCTTGGTGATCCGGGCGACCTCGGTGTCCGTCTCGTCGACGATGGAGAAGTTCCAGGCCCGCCAGTTCTCCGCCTTGATGGCGCCGATCTTCTGACCGCCGACCTCCAGCGAGAAATTGATCTTCCCGATGGCGTTCTGCTGGATGATCTGGCCGACCTCCTGGCCGTTCGGACGCTGCACGATCACCCGCGACTTGATGAGCTTCGCCGGGCGGGTCAGCAGCAGCACCGGGGTGCCCTGCGCGTCACGGATCTCCAGCTTGTGGGTCAGGTACTGGTCGAGGGAGGAGAGCAGCCGCAGCACCTTGCGCAGAGCGCTCTGGCCGACCTGGACCACCGAGCCCAGCGTGGCGCCCTGCTGGTCGAAGACGGAGTACTCGTTGGTCAGCTCGATCAGCTTGGCCTTCTGGTTCACCACCAGGACCGGCTCGGAGAAGAGGGTGCCGCCGCCACCGTAGACCGGTCCGACGCCCGCCTGCTGCTGCACCTGGCGCTGCACCTTGGCGGAGTCGCCGGCCGGGGCGGCCGGCTGCCCGGGGAAACCGGGGGTGTTCGTGTTCTGGGACATGGCGGGCAGGCTAGGCCCAATCCTCTGTGGGGAGCTAGATCGTTTTGAACGGCCCCCGGGTTCCTCAGGGCCTTCGCGTTGCGAAGTTGACCTGCGGGTTTGGGTGTTGCGGACGACAGTCGGCCGGCACCCGGCGCAGTGGATGTGTCCGATGTCACATCCACTGATCGTGCGTGGGCGGATGACGGCCTGCCTCGCGGCTGGCCGTCCCGACGCCTGGACGGCGGGAACCTGTGCCCTGCCGGATACCGGGCGCGGGGGGACGACCTCCCTGGACACTCGGGACCGCGAGCACCGGGAACGTGCGGCGGCGGCGCGACGGCGGCACGACGGCGGCCGGGTGCGGAGGCCACCGCAATCCTGCCGGGGGCCAACGGCGTTGATGTCGGCCGTCGTGCCGCGTCGGGTTCGGCCTCGGCCCGGCCGTGTCGGTTCGCCGCGGGTCCGGTCAGGTCGTTGGCGAGTCATTGCCGAGTCTTTGCCGAGTCATTGATGGTTGGTGAGGTGGCGGGATAGCTTCACTCCTGCACCACGCGTCCTGTACCACCCGTCCTGTTCCTGCCCGGCCGGCGCGCTGTCCTCGGCCGGGTCCTGCACCCGGATGATGTGGAGACCACATGGCTCGACTGCGTTCCTTACTGCGGCTCGGCCCGGCCGTGCCGATCGTGCTGTCGCTGACCGCCTCACTCGGATTCCTCCCCACCCCGGCCTCGGCGACGCCCCGGGCACAGCCCGCCGCGCAGGCCGAGGACGCGCACCCCCTGGCGTACGTCGTCAACACCAGGACCGACCGTCGCACGATCGCCGAGGTGCAGCGGGCCGTCGCCGCGGCCGGCGGCACCGTCGTCGTCACGTACGACGGGATCGGCGTCGTCGTCGCCCACTCGGCGAACCCCGACTTCGGCAGGCGGATGCGCGCGGTGCGCGGAGTGCAGTCGGCGGGCGCCACGCGGACCGCGCCGCTGAGCGCGGCGGGGACCACCGACGAGGGTGGGGTGCGGCGCCTCTCCGAGGCCGAGGCGGCGAGGATCGCGAAGGCGTCCGGCAGCGGCACCGAACCCCTCGAAGCCGAGCAGTGGGCCCTGCGGGCGATCGGCGCGGACAAGGCCGCGGAGATCAACCCCGGCAGCAGGGACGTCACGGTCGCCGTCATCGACACCGGCGTCGACGACACCCACCCGGACCTCGCCGCGAACTTCTCCCCCTCGCAGTCCGCGAACTGCGCCAGCGGCAAGGCCGACACCGCGTACGGCTCCTGGCGGCCGGTGGACGCGGACTACTTCCACGGCACGCACGTGGCGGGCACGATAGCCGCGGCCCGCAACGGCGTCGGCGTCGCGGGCGTGGCACCCGGGGTGAAGGTCTCCGGCATCACGGTCTCCCAGCCCACCCCGCGCCAGCTGATCTACGCCGAAAGCGTCGTCTGCGCCTTCGTGTTCGCCGCCGACCACGGTGTGCAGATCACCAACAACAGCTACTACGTGGACCCGTGGCAGTACAACTGCCTGGACGACCCCGACCAGAAGGCCATCGTCGACGCGGTCGACCGCGCCCAGCTCTACGCGCAGCGCAAGGGCACCCTCAACGTCGCCGGGGCCGGCAACGCCAACCACGACCTGGCCTCCGACGGCTTCACCGACGGTGGCAGCCCCAACGACTCCACCCCGGCGAGCCGGACGGTCGACCCGCGCAGGTGCTGGGACCTGCCCGCACAGCTGCCGGGCGTCGTCACGGTCGGCGCGACCGGCGCCAGGAACGCGAAGGCGTACTACTCCAACTACGGCCTCGGCGTGATCGACGTCGCGGCGCCGGGCGGTGACCAGTACCAGGCCTCGGACACACCGTCCGGGGAAGGCGGCATCCTGTCGACGCTGCCGAACAACCAGTACGGCTACGAGCAGGGCACGTCCATGGCCACGCCCCACGCCTCCGGTGTGGCCGCGCTGCTGAAGTCCGCCCACCCGGAGGCGACCCCGGCCCAGTTGCAGGCGCTGCTCAAGGCCCAGGCGGACAACCCGGGGTGCCCGGCCGGCCCGGCCGACCCGCACGGCGGGAACGGCGGGAACGGCGGGAACGGCGGGAACGGCGGCGGTTCCGGGGACGCCGTCTGTGCGGGCGGCAAGCGCGTCAACGGCTTCTACGGCTTCGGCATCGTCAACGCACTGCGCGCGGTCGAGTAGCCGGCACCGCACCGGCCCCGCCGCCGCGGGCGGGCGGCGGGCAGGCCGTGGCCTTCGTCCGACACGCTCACACCGCCCGGGAGTTGGAGGGCTCCGGGGACCACCGGGCGGTCCCCGGCGGCCGACCACCTGCTGCGGCGGCGCCCGCCGGACGTCGCCGCGCTGCCGGCGGCCCTTGGATAGGGTGCCGGGATGGCCCTCGACTCCCCCCGACTGCTGCGTGCCGATGCCGCCCGCAACGCGGAAAAGATCGTCCGGGCTGCCCGGGAGGTCTTCGCCGAGCAGGGCCCCGACGCCCACCTCGACGACGTGGCGCGCCGGGCCGGCGTCGGGTCCGCCACGCTCTTCCGCCGCTTTCCCGACAAGGCCGCGCTGCTGCGGGCCGTGCTGGACCAGCGTTTCGGCGAGCACGTCCGTCCCGTCATCCAGGCTGCCGCGCACGACGCCGATCCCGCGTCCGGGCTGGTCCGTGTGCTGGAGGCGGCCCTGGAATCGGTGGCCGGCGACGACAACGTGCTGGCCGCCGCCCGCGCCGCCGGCGTGCTGACCCCGGCGACCGGGGAGGAGTTCTTCGCCGCGCTCGACGCTCTCCTGACGCGCGGTCAGGACGCGGGCGTGATCCGCGCCGACCTCGTGCCCGACGATCTGCACCGCATCGTCGTCATGCTGGTCTCGGTGCTGTGGACGATGGAGGCCGGGGAGGACGGCTGGCGCCGGTACCTGGCCCTGGTCCTCGACGGCCTGTCCCCCGCCGGGGCCCGCCCGCTGCCCTGTCCCGCCCCCGCGCTGCACACCCGTACGCCCTGATGCCTGACGCCTGACGCCTGACGCCTGACGCCTGACGCCTGACGCCGAGGCAGGTGCCGGCCGCCACGCCGGGCGGCCGGCACCGCCGCCCGTCAGCGCGCCGGGCGCAGCCGGATCGCCGAGGCCGGGCACATGGCGGCCGCCTCGCGGGCCTGTTCCGCCGCCGGGCCGCCGGGGTCGGCGGCGAGCACGACGACCCGCCCGGCCTCGTCCTGGTCGAACACCGACGGCGCGGTCATCGCGCACTGCCCCGACGACACGCACCGCGAGGTGTCCGCCTCCACCCGTGCGGTGGGCCGCTCGGGCCGATGGTCCCCGTTCACCACAGGACCGGGACCTCGCCGATGCCGCCCGCCAGCCGTTCGGAGTGGTCGCGCAGGCTGCGCGCGTCCACCGCCAGCCGCAGGCCGGGGAAGCGCCGGAACAGCGCGGTCAGCGCGATCCGCATCTCGGTGCGGGCGAGCGCGTTGCCGATGCAGTAGTGACCGCCGTGCCCGAAGGCCAGGTGCGCGTTGGGGGAACGCGACGGGTCGAAGGCGTCCGGTTCCTCGAAGGCCCGCCCGTCCCGGTTCGCGGCGTTGATGGCCACCAGTACCGCCTCGCCCCGCGCGATCGCCGTCCCGGCGACGGTGACGTCCTCGCGGGCGTAGCGGGTCAGGCCCAGGGCGCCGGGGGCGGCCATCCGCAGGACCTCCTCCACGGTGGCGCGGGCGGACCCCTCGGGGTCGGCGGTGAAGCGGTCGCGCCGGGCGGTGTCGCTCAGCAGGAACAGGACCCCCAGGTCGATCCGGGTCGACGTCGTCTCGTGGCCCGCGAACAGCAGCCCCACCGCCAGGCGGGTCATCTCCTCCTCGGTGAACGAGGGGTCCTGCGTCTGTGCGGCCAGGATGTCGCTGATCACGTCCTGCCCCGGCCGCCTGCGCTTCTCCTCGGCGACGGCGGCCACGTACGCCTCGAACTCGGCCATGGCCGCGGCCCCGTCGGCGCCGCCGTACAGCGCGGCGATCCGTTCCGACCAGCCGCGCAGCAGGTCCCGGTCCGCGACCGGCACGCCCAGCAGCTCGCAGATCACCATCACCGGCAGCGGGAACGACAGGTGGTCGTGCAGGTTGACGGCACGTTGCGGATCCCGCGAACGGTCCTCGTCCATCGCGTCCAGGCAGGACGCGGCGAGTTCCCCGATCCGCTCGCCCATCCGGCGCATCCGCGGCGCGCTGAACGCGGGCGCCAGCATCCGGCGCATCCGCGTGTGTTCGCGGTCCTCCTCCTCGGGCGTGACGGCGGGGCGTGTGTGCAGCGCCGAGGCCGAGATCCTCGGGGCGTCCTCGGTGTCGGGGCGCAGCCGGGAGAACCGGGTGTCGCTCAGGATCACCCGGGTTTCCTCGTAGCGGGTCACCAGCCAGGCCGGGTCGCCGGCGGGTGTCGTCACCCGCGTGATCGGGCCTTCCTCGCGCAGGCGTGCGAGCAGTGGCGCCAGGTCCAGGGCGTTGGGGCGTTCGAAGGGTAACTGCGGTGCGGGCGCGGTCATGGTCTCTCCTCACCGGCCGAAGGGCCACAAGAGCAGGGAACGCTTGGCGGAGCCGCTCTCTCCCGCGCGGCCGGGCCAGGACGGACGAGTGGCCTTCCGGGCCGGCAAGTGAGAGTCAGCTCTCTCTTCTCTCGGGAGAGTAACACCGTCGGCACGCACAGTCAGCCACTGCTGGACCGCACGCGGCGAAAGGGCGGCGGGCCCCCGCGGGCAGAATGGGGCGCCGTGCGGTCCGCCTCGTCGGACGGGTGGTGCGCCAGGGGTGAACACCCGCCCCCACGTTCGCGCGTGTGATCGACGATGTTCGGGCAAGTCCGCCCACGAACGGCTGCTTCGAGTCACCGGATATGTCGGATGTGTGACACGACAGGGCGGCCGGGCACGCTGGAGGCTGAGCCGACTCGCCGGCACGCAGCCAGGAGTGAGACATGTTCAGCAAAGTCCGTACCGCCAGGATCACCGCCGCCGTCGCCGCCACCACCCTCGCGGTGAGCCTGGGTGTCGTGGTCGCGCCCTCGGCCTCGGCGGCCGACGACTGTTGGCCCGGGGACAGCAACCGGTGGTACTGCTACAACGTGCCCGGCTCCCCGGTCTACGGCATGGTCGGCAACAACCACGCCTACCCGGACCCCTCCACGATCGTCGGCTACATGAACTCCAACCCCAGCTGGTTCTCCTGCAAGGAGGACAACCAGGCGTGGGTCGGCGGGCCGCACCCGAACCGCTGGCTGATGACCGTCGCCGACAACGGTCGACTCGGCTTCATGAAGGACACCGCCATCACCAGCGAAACCGATCCCGTCCCGAACTGCTGACCGCGAGGCGGCGTCGCACCGGCGGCCCGGGCCGGGCCGGGCGGCGGGTGCGGAAACCGGGCAGCGGAAACCGGGGACCGGCGCGGCGATGAGTTTTCCGGCCCCGGAAGGTCTACATCTCGACGGGGACGACCAACTCATCGGGAGTGCAGACATGGGCCTCATCCACATCGAACTGTTCGCGACCCTCGACCTCGTCGGGCAGGCGCCCGGCGGCCCCGACGAGGACCCGGTGGGGTTCCCGTTCGGCGGCTGGCAGGCGCCCCTGATCGACGAGGGCACCGGGGCGCAGATCCTCGCCGCGTACGAGGGCACGGACGCCCTGCTGCTCGGCCGGCGGACGTACGACATCTTCGCCGCCTACTGGCCGCACCAGAAGGACGGCGAGATCGCCGAGCTCTTCAACCGCGTCCCGAAGTACGTGGCGTCCCGCGGCACGCCCGGCCTCCCGTGGGCCGGGTCCACGCTGCTGGGCCCGGACCTGGCCGGCGCGGTGCGCGAGGTCCGTGACCGGCACGAGCACGTGAAGGTCGTCGGGAGCCTGGACCTGGTGCAGACCCTCCTGCGGGAGAAGCTCTTCGACCGTCTCGACCTGTGGGTGCACCCGATCGTGCTCGGCGTCGGGAAGAAGGTGTTCGACGGTGGCGCGGTGCCCACGAACCTGACGCTCCTCGAACCGCCGGCGGCCGGTGCGCAGGGCACCGTCTACCTGCGCTACGGGCTCGCCGACGGCACGCCCGGGACGGGCGACATGAGCGCGCCCGACCGCGGTCTCGGGCACGACGACGTCCGGTGACCCGATGACCACCGTCGACACCCGCGGGGTCGCCCTGGGTGTCGAGCCGTCCGATGACACCGGTGTGCCGACACGGCCTTCGGCGCTCCCCGCCCCTCGCGGCGCGGCGGCGGCTCACCGCCGGGGCCGGCCACCCATGACCGGCCCGTCGCTGCCGGCCGGCAGCCGGGCCAGTTCCCCCATCGCCTCGCGCTCGATCCGCGCCAGCTCGCCCAGCAGCCCGCCGGCCCGCTCCAGCGGCGCCGCGTCCCCCGACTCCCCGGCCGCGCCGACCAGTCGGGCCACCTCGCTCCGGCCCGCCGCGGCCTCGGCGTACCGGTCGCGGACGGTGCGCACCCGGGGGTCGTCGAGCAGCTCGGCGCACTCGGCGAGGAATTCCCGGTAGAGGTTGCGTCGAGGACTGCCTTCGTGCGCATCCGCAGCGGCACCTGACGGGTGAGATCCGTGGGGAGGCGAGTAGAGCGCGGAGGGGGCTCCGGGCCGGTGGCGCCGGCGCCGTTGCGGGGGCGGGTACGCCGTAGGGCGGAGGCGGTGGCGGGCCGGTGTACTTCCCTGGTCGGGGTCCGGACCGGTCCGCGGGTTGACGCGTGGCGGCCGGGGCGGTCCGTACCGTCGAGCCGTGGGTGGCGGAGGGGTTCCGCGGGGGCGGCCCGGGGATGGAGGGCATGGGCTCGGTATGGGGAGTGGACAGGGGAGGTCGGCGGCCCGGGTGGCGGGCGTCGCGGTGGTCGCGCTCGCGCTCACGGCGGGAACGGCGGGAACGGCGGGTACGGCGGGAACGGCGGGGGCAGCCGCCCCGGCGGGAAGCAGTGCGGGGCGGCCGGGCGTCGACCGGCTGGAGGGTGTCTGGCGGACGGACGGGTACGGCACGATCGTCGAGATCCGCGGGACCGCCCTCGCCACCTACGACGTCACCCGGAACAGCTGCACCCCCGGTGTGACCTCCGCCGAACGGTTCGGCGCGCCCCTGCCCGGCGGTGCCGTCCGCTACGGCACTCCCGGGGAGCCGTTCGCCGAGCTGACCGTCACCCCGCGCGGGCGCCACCGGGCCGTGTACGCCAAGGACTCGGGCACCGGCACCCGGACGCTGGAACGGCTGCCCGGCGGGCTGCCGGCGCGGTGCGCGCTGCCGGTCTCCGACGATCCCGTCGCGGTGTTCGACCGGTTCTGGGACAGCTTCGAGGAGAACTACCCCTTCTTCGCCGTCAAGGGCGTCGACTGGCACGCCGCGCGGGCGGCGTACCGGCCGACGGTCACCGCGGAGAACCTGGTGGACACGATCATCGCCATGGTCAAGCCGCTCCGGGACTCGCACGTCGCCCTGCTGCGTGCGCGTCCCGGCGGCGGGTACACCACCTTCTTCCGGGAGATGCGGGACGGCACGGTGGCGCCGACCGCGCAGCTGCTGGCCGCCGTCCTGCCGCCGATCGGCGCCCAACTGGCCGTCCCCGAGCAGCCGTTCGGCAACGGTCTCCTCGGGGTCGGCGAACTCCCGGACGGCCTCGGCTACGTGCGGGTGAGCGCGTTCGGCGACTACGTCGACGGGGCTGGTCAGCGGGACCAGGAGGCCGAGCTCGACAGGGCCGTCGACGCCCTGCTCGGCCGGCCCCGCGCCACGCCCCTGCGCGGGGTGGTGATCGACGCCCGGGTGAACGCCGGCGGCTCGGACGCGCTGGCCGTGCGGCTCGCCTCCCGGTTCACCGACCGGCCGTACCAGGCCTACCGGAAGGTGGCCCGCAACGACCCGGCCGACCCGGGCGCCTTCACCCGGCCCCAGCCGGTCACCGTCCGCCCCTCCCCCGGGGCGGCCCGCTTCACCGGGCCCGTGGCCCTGCTCACCTCGGGCTCGACGGTGAGTGCGGGCGAGACCTTCACCCAGGCGATGATGGGCCGCAGCCCGCGCATCACCCGGATCGGCGAGAACACCCAGGGGGTCTTCTCGGACCAGCTGGCCCGGCGGCTCTCCTCGGACCTCGTGCTGCTGCTGCCGAACGAGGAGTTCCTCACCCCGGCCGGTACCACTTTCGACGGGCCGGGCATCCCGCCGGACGTCCGGACCCCGGTCTTCACGCGGGAGGAGCTGGCCGGGCTGAAGGACTCCGCCCTGACCGAGGCCCGGCGGCTGCTCACCGCAGGAGCCGGCCGGCCGTGACCGTCGGGCGCCGCGTCGGATCCACCGTCCTCGGCGCGCGTGCCCGGCTCCCCGGCCCTGCGGCCTCAGGCCGGGGCTGCGGCCGGGGCTGCGGCTGCGGCGACGCAGAACTCGTTGCCCTCCGGGTCGGCCATCACGACGTGGTGCCCGTCGAACTCCCGCAGGACGGCCCCGCCCGCCTTCACCAGCCGCTCGGACTCCGCCTTGATCCGCGCCCACCGCTCACCGGGGCTGCCGTGTCCCGGCACCCGGACGTCGATGTGCAGCCGGTTCTTCGCCGTCTTCGGTTCGGGGACCTTGAGGATGGACAGGCGGGGGCCGGCGCCAGCGGGATCGCAGAGCCACGCCCCGTCGTCCGCGGAGTCGTCCTCCGGCAGGTCGAACTGCGCGAGCCACTCCTCACGGGTTTTGAAGGGAGCGGGCGGCGGCTCGTCGACATAGCCCAGTGCCGTCTTCCAGAACGCGGCGAGGAGCGGTGCGTTCGCGCAGTCGAGGGTCAGATCGATTCTGGCTGCCATGACAGGACCGTACTGCGCACCTCCGACAACCGCGCCGCGAGTCGCGGGCCCGCGGGCCCGCGGGCTACGGCTCGGCGAGGGAGCCGCCGCCGAGGGCCTGGACGGCGGCGCCCAACCGCCACGCCTCGATGTCGCGGTAGTGGATCGGCCCGGGGCCGCGGCCGATGTTGCTGCCGACGAGGTGGAGGCGTTCGGTCCGCCACGGCCGGCCCACGAATCCCGCGAGCCCGGCCGCGGCCTGCGGCACGCTGACGGGGTCGTCACGGCGGGCGCGTGCCAGGGTCAGGTGGGGGCGCAGCGGCCGGTCCCTGAATGCGATTCCGCAGGACCCGACCAGGTCCCGGACGTCGGTGGCGAGCCGGTGCAGTCCTTCCAGGTCCCCGTCGATGCCGGTCCACAGGAGTCGCTGGTCGAAGTGGCCGCCGCCGCGCAGGCCCAGGCGCAGGGCGGGGTGCGACGCGGCCGCCGCGGCCAGCGCCGATCGCAGCAGCGGCACCGCCGTGGACGGCTGTTCGCCGAGGAAGGCCAGGGTGATGTGCCAGTCCTCGATCCGGTTCCACCGCAGCCGCGGGTACCCGGCATATGCGGGCCGCAGGGCCCGGGCCAGTGCGTCCTTGGCGTCGTCGGGCGGGGCGAGCGCCACGAAGACGCGCAGGGTCGGGGGTGCGGGGTGATCGTCCACGAGGGGGGAGGGTAGCCGAGGGTCGGCGGCGCCCTCGACTCCACCGTACGAAACCGTACGGAACCGTGCCGAACCGCACAGAACCGTGCGGAGCCGGCCGCTCGACGAGCGGCCGGCTCCACTACCGCGCCGCCGGTCCGGTCAGGACGGCAGCGTCTTGCTCGCCAGCACCTTCCCCTGGGCGTCGTACGCGGCGAGCCTGATGCCCTCCAGCGGGTGTGCCCCCGGGCCGTCGGCGGCCTTCTGGCTGGGCCCCCAGACGTAGCCGGTGGCGTAGCCCGGGTCGCCGGGGAGCGAGGCGACGGTGGCCCAGTACGCCTGGCCGTCCACCTCGATGGCCATCCGGGCCACCTGTCCGGGACCGTGGTAGATGAGGTTGTACAGGCCCTCCTGGTGCTGCGGGGGGTTCCCGTAGTACTGCATGGTGATCTCGGTCGCGCCCCCCGCCCAGGAGTGCCCGGAGCACCCCGAGCCGCTCTTGTAGGCGGGAGCGTCGTGGATGCAGATCTCCTGGTCCTTCAGCTGCATCCACCAGTCCGGGCGGCCCAGCGGCAGCTGCTGGCCGGGTTCCACCACCAGGGCCTCGGGAGCCGGCCCCGCCGGTGCCGGCGGGGCCTGCGAGGCGGGCCCGACGGCCCGGCCCCCGCCCTGCGCGGACAGGACCGCACCCGTACCGGCCACCAGCGCGAGCGCGGCCGCCACGGCCGACGCGCCCACCGCCATCCGGCGCCCCCGCCGCTGCCGGCGCACGTGGACCTGCACGGGCCCGGCGGACCAGTCCGCCACCGCGACCCGGGCCGCCTCGTCCCGCAGGGCGCCGCGCACCATGTCCTCGGTGTCCATCACCTGTTGCCTCCGTCCGTGCCGTCGATCGTCGAACCGGTGCCCGCCGCGTACGGGGCCAGCACCGGGTGGCTGCGCAGTTTCGCCAGACCTCGGCTGGCCTGGCTCTTCACGTTGCCGAGCGAGCAGCCGAGCACTTCGGCGACCTGGTACTCGCTCATGTCCTCCCAGTAGCGCAGGACGACCACGGCCCGCTGGCGCTGCGGCAGCTCGGCCAGCGCCTGGAGCAGCACCGAGCGCTCCTCGACGTCGCGGTGGCCGCCGCCCGCGGTGTGCGCCCGATCGGGGAGGACGGGCACGAGCAGCTGCCTGACCCGGCGCCGCCGGTGACGGCTCAGGTTGTTGTTCACCAGGGCCCGGTGGACGTAGGCGTCCGGCTCCTCCAGGCGGCTGATCCGGGACCAGTTCCTGAAGACCTTCGCGAACGTCGCCTGCACCACGTCCTCGGCCTCGTGGTAGTCGCCCGTGAGCAGGTAGGCGGTGCGTACCAGGCGCCGCCAGCGGGTGGCGGCGAACCCCTCGAAGTCGAGCTCCCGCAGGCCGGGGCCGCCCGCGGAAGCCGGTGCCGTGCCGGGCCCGGGCCGGTCCTCCACCGGGATGTGCAATGCGCTCGCGGTCATCCGATTCCTCTTCGTCCACGCGACGACCCGACCGGACCGTCGCTCTGCCCTACTCACCGCCGCGCCGCCGCAAGGGTTGCACGCCGGCGCCGAATCACCTGGGCGTCGAGCACAGGAGGGGGCTCACGAAGGGTCGAGCCGGTCGGGTTGCCGGCGCCGACGACGGCCGACGGCCGACGATCGACGGTGGATGAGGATGATCTCCCGCGTCCCGAGCAGCCGCTGGCTGATCGCCAGCGAGCGGATGGCGTCGTCGGTCGCCACCCCGCCGGGTGACCGCCCCCGTGGACGCCGGCACCCCGGGCCGGTGGATGACGGGGTATGGGACTCCGGCCCTACGTCGGCGCGGCGGCGTACGCCGCAGGTCGGATCATGAACCCATCCTGGCGCCGTACGGGGTGCGGGGGCGGCGGAACGGAGACTGGAAGCAATTTCCGAGGCACCGATTCTGCACAGAGGACTGGCATGGTTCTGCGAGACGGACGGACGATTTCCGCGCTGACGGTCGGCGCGGTGACGACCGCGCTGGCGGCGCTCACCCCCGTGACGGCGTTCGCGGCGGGCGATCCGCTCCAGCGGTACGCGCAGCAGCAACTCCGTTGGGAGCGTTGCGATGCGGACCACCCGGCGGCGTTCGAGTGCGCGAAGGTCGAGGTGCCGCTGGACTACGCCGACCCCGGCGGCCGGACGATCGACATCGCGATATCGCGGGTCGAGGCGGGCAGCGCGAAGCAGCGGCACGGCGTGCTGCTGCTGAATCCCGGGGGCCCGGGCGGCCCGGGGCTGACCATGCCCGTGGAGATGGAGCCGCTGCTGCCGGCGGAGGTGCGGGACCGGTTCGACCTGATCGGGTTCGACCCGCGCGGTGCCGGGCAGAGCTCGCCGATCGGCTGCGACCTGAAGGCCGACGAGCGGACCTTCCAACACCCTTACTCGGCAGGCACGTTCGCGAAGGACGTGGCCTGGGCCCGGACGGTGGCCGACAAGTGCTGGGCCAAGGCGGGGGACGTGCTGCCGCACATCACCACCCGCAACACGGCGCGGGACATGGACGTCGTCCGGGCGGCACTGGGCGAGCGGAGGATCTCCTACTTCGGGCATTCGTACGGCACCTACCTGGGCGCCGTCTACGCCCAGATGTTCCCCCAGCGCTCGGACCGCTTCGTGCTCGACAGCGCGCTCGACCCGTCGCTCGTGTGGCGCGCGGGGCTCCGGGAGGCGTCGGCGGGGGCCGAACTCGCCTTCACCCGCTGGACCGAGTGGGCCGCCGCCCGCGACGCGGCGTACGGACTGGGTGCGACGGCGGCGGAGGTCCGCAGGACGTACTGGGACCTGGTCGCCCACGCCGACCGCACGCCCGTCCCGACCGAGGACGGGTCGCTCGACGGCGACGCCGTCCGGTCCGGCTACGCGGCGTTCGTCCACGTCGAGGCCGTCACCCCCTGGATCGTCGCGCTGAAGGCCGCCGCCGCGGGCGGGCCGGCCGCACCGGCGGTGCCGTCGGTCGTTCCGACGGACAACACGGTCTCCGTCGCGTGGGCCGTCCTCTGCGGCGACAACCGCAACTGGCCGCGCGACCCCGAGCAGTACCGCCGGGACGCGGTCCGTGACCGGGCCCGGTACCCGCTGGCCGGCGACCTGGGGGCCAACATCCTGCCGTGCGCGTTCTGGAAGCCGGCGGGCGGCGAGCCCGCCACCGTGGTGAACAACGACGTCAAGGCGCTGATCGTGCAGAACCAGTGGGATCCGCAGGCGACGCTGGCCATGGCCCAGGGCATGCGGCGGGCGCTGCACGGTGCACGGCTGGTCACGGTGGCCGGAGGCGAGGGCCACGGCGTGGTGGTGGCCGGCCCCTCCTGCGCGGACGGCAGCGTCACCCGCTACCTGACCACGGGCCGGCTGCCCGCGAAGGACCTGACCTGCGGCGGTTAGGGCGTTCCTCCGCCTCCGGGCGCACGCCCGGCACCGGCTAGGACAGCAGTTGCGCGGGGACGTCGGTGGCCCGGGTGAACACCGAGACCGGGAGCGGGACGTCGGTGCCCGGCGGGGGCCGCGTCCCCCTCCTCACGGGACGGAACGCCTAGCTCATCCGGAAGACCGGCCCGCGCGGGGTGAACGGGAGTGCGGCGCCGCGCGGGACGAGGAAGGCGTGCTCGCGGCGCAGCCGCAGGACGTCGCACTCGCCGTCGGTGATCACCAGGACGGGTGCCCCGGGCGGGAAGTCCTCGGCCCGTTCCAGCAGGTCGATGCCCGGCTGGAGGACGGTGCCGCCGCGCCCGTGCACCCGCAGGCGCCCGGCGATCTCCTCGACCGGGAGGTACCCGGCGTCGTGCGGGGCGGCGTCGCAGTGCACCACTCGGGCGGCCGGGACGTCCCGGGCGGCGGCGTAGGAGGCGATCGCGCCGAGCGCCTTGCCGAGCAGCGCCCGGTCCATCGAGCCCGAGGTGTCCAGGACGACCCCGAAGGTGCAGCGCGGCACCTCCTCCTCGGGGTGGTAGCGGCCGGCCCGGGGGATGTCCGGGGTGGCGGACTGCCGGCGGGCGGGGCGGGAGTAGCTGCGCACCGGTTCCGGGCTCGGCACGAACTCGTCGAACCAGCGGGCCAGTCGGGCGTCCCAGGGCAGTGGGGGGTGGGCGAGTGCGCGGATCTCCTCGACCAGCCCGGCCGGGAGCAGGCCGCGTTCGCGCCGGTGCAGTTCGAGGCCCTGCTGGAGTCCGCGGCGGTAGAAGTCGTCGAGGTCGACGTAGTCCCGGGGCGTTCCCAGCGGTTCGCCGAGGACGTCCGGGCGGTTCTTCCCGGCCAGGGTGGCGAGGCGGCGGATGCGGCGCTGGTCGCGGGCGATCCGGTCGTACACCTCCTCGGCCGACAGGCCGTTCAGCTGCGGGTCGTGCAGCAGCCCGTCGGGCATCTCGCCGACGCCCATCTCCAGCAGCCAGCCGTTGATGACGTAGTCGGCGGCGACGTTGAACAGGAACGGGTCCCGTCCGCCGCGGCGCTCGCCGTGCCGCAGGGCGGCGTGCAGGATCTCGTGGCCGAGGATGAACCGCCACTCCTCGTCGGCGTGGTGGCGCAGCGGGTTGACGTAGATCTCGCCGGCCTCGGCGTTGACGGCGGCGACGGCGATGTCGTGGGCGCGGGCGAGTTCGGCGTCGGCCACGACGGTGAGGCCGGCCGCGATGCCGCCGAGCAGGGGGTAGGAGGAGACGAACCAGTTGAGTGCCCTGTTCCAGGGCCGTTCGGGCAGGCGTTCGCCGGTCTCGGTGTCGATCCGGCCGCCGGCCCGGTCCATCGCGGCGGACATGGTGCGGGTGAGCGCGGCCGCGAAGGCCGTGGGCCAGTCCTCGCGGGCCTGGCCGTGGCCGCGCCACTCGACCAGCAGTTGGTCGCGTTCGGCGGTGCCGGCCGTCCCGGCGGTGTCGGGCGCGGGCAGGCCGTCGCGGCGCCAGCGGTCGGCCAGCTCCTCCTCGTCGCCGCCCGGGTACTCCTGCGGGAGGACGACCGGGGCGCGGCCGACCGGGAAGGTGGCGAGGAAGCGGTTGACCACCGCGCAGCGGGCGGCGGCCTGGTGGGCGTCGGGCTGGGTCCGGGTGCCGCGGGCTCCCGGGAGGTGGCCGAAGCCGAGGTGCAGCAGGCAGTGCGCCAGTACCCAGGCCCATTCCTCGGGTTCGGCCCGGCGGCGCGGGTTGACGTGCAGGGTGCCGTTGGAGTCGGCCACCGCCCAGCCGTTCGGCGGGGCGGTGGTGCAGGTCTCGGTGCGGCAGACGTCGGCGCGCAGGGCGGCGAGGGCCGGGTTGCGGCGGAGCAGTTGGAGGCCCTCGGCGAAGGCCTCGGCGCCCGGGTCCGGCTTCTTCCGGTCGGCCGGGGCGTGCTTCACCGGCGGGCCTCGACCAGGCGGGGCATGTCCCGGGCGGCCTCGATCAGGAACCAGGCGGGCAGCACCGGGTTGCCGTCCGAGCCGTCGGCGATCACCGTCTGGGCGACCTCCACCGAGATCTCGGCCAGCTGCACCAGCAGCGACTTGGCCCGGAAGGCGGTCTGCCGTTGCGCCCCGGAGGCGTGCTCCTTGCGGGCGGGCAGTTCCTTGACCAGCCGGCCGCGGAAGGCGTCGGCCAGGTAGTAGAGCAGGTCGCGGTCCTCCAGCCGGTGCGGCCAGCGGGCGTCGCCCTTGAGGATCGCCTCCAGGCCGTAGGAGTTGCGGACGATCTTCGCGTAGCCGCAGAAGGCGACCGCGTGCTGCGCGGTGAGCAGCCCGTGGGCGACGACCTTGAGGGTCGCCTCATCCAGGGTGGGGCCGAAGGAGTGCAGCGCGTCGGAGAGCATGTGCCAGGCGCGCGGGGTGGAGAACGGCTCCTCGGTCTTGGGCGGGGCGGACCACAGGTGGTCGGGCCGGTCGGTGAGGTGGTCGACGATCCAGGGGTGGATGCCGGCGCCGGCCGCCCAGCGCAGCCAGTCCTCGGCGCTGGCCCGCAGATGGACGTGGACCATGCGGTTGACCAGTGCGGATGCCATCGGGCGGGCGAGCGCGCCGTCGGTGGCGCGGTTCCCGGCGCCGATCACGATCGAGCCGGGCGGCAGCTCGTACGAGCCGATCCTGCGGTCCAGGATCAGCGAGTAGAAGGCCTTCTGGACGTCCGGCGAGGCCGCGTTGAGTTCGTCCAGGAACAGGCAGTACGGCTGGTCGCGGGCGATCTGCTCGGGCGGGCAGAACCGGGAGCGGCCCTCGGGGGTGAGCTGCGGGACGCCGATCAGGTCCTCCGGGGCGAGCTGGGTGCCGACCAGGCTCACGCACTCCAGGCCGAGCGACTCGGCGAACGCCCTGACCAGGGAGGACTTTCCGATCCCGGGGGCGCCCCAGAGGAACACCGGGCGGACGGTGGCCAGGCCGAGCAGCAGCTCGGGGATCTGGGCGGGCGAGACGCTGACTGCTCCCTGCACGGGACTCCTTCGCGACAACGGTGCGTGACCGGCCCAGTGTGCGGGGGGAGTCGGCCGGGCGCACCTGGATTTTCGGCGGGCCGGGCCGTACGGGCCGCGGGCCGTACGGCCCGGGGTGTGGACGCGAGCGCGCGGTGGGTGACCGGTGCCGGGCCCGGTCGTTGCACACCCGGGGTCGCCCCGCCGCTCGGGCGACCAGGAGGGTGGAGGCGTGCGCGTCGTGGGGTCGGGCGAGGGTTCGCGGGAGGGTGCGATGGAAGGGCGGACGAGGCGTCAGTTCCTGGCCGGTGCGGCATCGTTGGGCGGCGCTCTGGCCGTCGGGCCGGTGGCGGGCGCGGCCGCGCTCCCGCGGGGCTCGGGCGCCGGTGCCCGCGGTGGCCCGGGGCGGACCGTGGCGGTCCTCGGCGGCGGGGTCTCCGGGCTGAGCGCGGCGCACGAACTGGCCGAGCGCGGCTACCGGGTGACGGTGTACGAGTACTACGACGCGCTCGGCGGCAAGGCCCGCAGCATGGACGTGCCGGGCAGCGCGGCCGGTGGCCGTCGGGCGCTGCCGGGCGAGCACGGCTTCCGGTTCTTCCCCGGCTTCTACCGCAACCTGCCGGACACCCTGCGCCGCATCCCGTGCGCCGGCAACCCCGGTGGCGTCCACGACAACCTGCGCGACGCCACCCAGGCGCTGCTGGCCTTCGACGCCCCGCGCCCGGGACTGCTCCTCCCGTTCCGGTCCCTCACCCGCCCGCTCGACCTGGGCGACCTCGCCCCGGACGCCCTGCGGCGGACCCTGGCCGGCGCGCTGGACGAGGTGCTGCACCTGCCCGCCGGCGAGCCGGCCTACTTCGTGGACCGGCTCCTGGTCCACCTGACCAGCTGCGAGGTGCGCCGCGAGGAGCAGTGGGAGCGGGTGCCGTGGTGGGACTTCATCAGGGCGGGGCGGATGTCCCACGACTACCAGCGCCTCCTCGGGGTCGGCCTGACCCGGGACCTGGTCGCGACCCGGGCCGAGCGGGCCAGCACCCGTACGGTGGCCCGCACGGTCGTCGAGGCCTTCCTGCTGAACGGGCTGCTCGGGCGCGGCGGTGACGGGCAGCCCGACCGGGTGCTCAACGGCCCCACCAGCGAGGCCTGGATCGACCCGTGGGTGGCCCATCTGGCCTCGCTGGGCGTCGAGTTCCGCACCGGGACCGAGGTCCGGGAGGTGCTGTACGCCGAGGGCCGGATCACCGGGGTCCGGGTGGCGCCGGCCGGCGGCGGCGCCCCCGGGACGGTGCGGGCCGACTACTACCTCAGCGCGCTGCCGGTCGAGCACGCCCGCGCCACCTGGGGCCCGGGGCTGCGCGCCGCCGATCCCCGGCTGGCGCGCTGCGACGCGATCGGCACGGACTGGATGACGGGCATCCAGTTCTACCTGCGCCGCCCGGTGCGGCTGGTGCACGGCCACGCCGTCTGCCTGGACTCCCCGTGGTCGCTCACCGCGGTCGGCCAGGCGCAGTTCTGGGACCGGGACTTCGCGGCCGCGTACGGCGACGGTACGGTGCGCGACTGCCTCTCGGTCTGTGTCTCGGAGTGGGACCGGCCCGGGATCCTGTACGGCCGGACGGCCAAGGAGTGCACCCGCGAGGAGGTGGCCCGCGAGGTCTGGGCGCAGTGCCGGCGGGCCTTCGAGCGGCCGGGCGGCGGGTGGCCGGCGGACGCGGACGTGCGCGGGTGGTTCCTCGACCCGGCCGTCACCGGTCTGGGCGGGCCGGCGCCGGCCAACCGCGAGCAGCTGCTGGTCCACCCGGCCGGAACGCTCTACGACCGGCCCTCCGCCGCGACCGCGGTGGGCAACTTCTTCCTGGCCGGCGACTACGTCCGCACCGACGTCGACCTGGCGACCATGGAGGGCGCCAACGAGTCCGCGCGGCGCGCCGTCAACGCCCTGCTGGACGCGGACGGTTCGAGCGCCGGTCGCTGCCGGGTCTGGGGGCTCTTCCGGCCCCCGGAGCTGGAGCCGCTCAAGCTGGTCGACGAGGCCCGCTACCGCCTCGGTCTGCCGAACACCTTCGACCTCGGGTGACCCGCCGCGCTCCCCCGGCGACACGACCCCGCCGCCTCGGGTCGCATGCGAACTCATGGAGCGGTATCCGAACTTGATGCGATTTCCGGCCCGTTCCGCGTCACACGCGCCGGTGAACGTGCCCCGAAACGGGGACGTGCACGACCGGTTGCCGCTCTCCTGGGGGCCCTGTCGGGATCGGGCGTCTGCCCGCTGATCATGAGAGTGGGGCCCAGGTGGGGACGAGAGGACGAAGGACGTGGGTCGCGCGGGCCGCGGTGCTCGCCGTCGCGCTGGCCGCCGGCGGGCTGCTGACGGCGCCGCCGGCGTTCCCGCAGGGCGCGGACGGAGCGGTGACGGTCCGGGTGGTGCGGGCCGTGGACGCCTCGGGCACGTGGACGCCCGCGCTGGAACCGGGGCTGGCGGGCGTGACGGTGACGCTCACCGGCGGGGACCGGGTCCGTGTCGAGGGCACCACGGCGGCCGACGGGACGGTGACACTGGCACCGCCGCGGCGCCGGGACCACGGCGGCACGTACCGGGTGCGGGTGGTGAATCCGAAGCCGGGCGTGCTGTTCCCCGCCTTCGCCTCGCGGCGGGGGCTGGACGGCGCGCCGAACCTGCTGAGCTCCAACGAGGAGTTCGTCGACCTCTCCGACGGCGCGAACGTCTCGTACACCACGGGGCTGTGGAGCCCCGGCGACTACTGCCAGAAGAACGCCCCCCTGGTGACGACCTGCCAGAACACCACGTGGGGAGGCGGTGCGCAGCGCACGCTGGTGTCGTTCCCGTACGGTGCGCGCGGCCAGGACGGCGTGGACGTGAACGTCACGGACATCGCCACCGACGCGCAGACCGGCACCCTGTTCGGCATCGCGTGGAACCGGGCCGACCGGCGGGTGTTCTCCTCGGCGGCGGCCAAGCGCACCACGGGCTACGGCCCGGGCGGCTCCGGCGGGATCTACGTGACCGACCTGGCGCGGAACAGCACCACGCTGTTCACCACCGTCCCGGACGCCGGGGGCACCGCGCACGGGCCGGGCGCGGACGACGCGTTCCTGGCGGTGCCGGGCAAGGAGAGCCTCGGCGGGCTCAAGGTGACGGACGACGGCAGGGACCTGTTCGTCGTCAACCTCAACGACCGTCGGCTGTACCGCTACGACGCCACCGCGGCGACCGCGTCGGCGCCGAAGGCCGTCTACCCCGTCCCGGAACCGGGCTGTGCCTCGGCGGCGGACTGGCGCCCCTTCGGTCTGGGCCTGCAGGACGGGACCGGCTACCTCGGCGGCGTCTGCTCGGGCGAGTCGACGGGCGCGGTGTCGGACCTGCGGGCGGTCGTGCTGCCCTTCGACCCGGCCACCGGCCGGTTCGGGCCGGCCGTGCTGGACCAGCCGCTGGACTATCCGCGCCAGTCGACCGTCGGCGCGGGCCCGTGCGACGGCGCGGGCTGGTTCCCGTGGACGGACACCTACCCGACCACGCAGAACGGCCAGGCCTGCTCCGGCTACCGCGCCCAGCCGGAGCCGGAGCTGGGCGAGGTCGGCTTCGAGGCGGACGGCTCGATGCTGCTGGCCTTCCGCGACCGCCTCGCCGACCGGGCGACGGGCCAGGCGGCGGCGGGCGCCGCGGTCGGCGAGGTGCTGTCGGGCGGCGACCTGAACAAGGCCTGCCCGGCGAACGGCACCTACGTGCTGGACACCAACAACGGCTGCGGTCTCTCGCCCCGGGGCACCCGCTTCTTCGACACCAGCCGGATGGGCTTCCACCACAACGCGGCCTACGCCGGAATGGCGCTGTCCAAGGTCGAGACCACCATCGGGACCTCCGGGTTCGACCCCAACGACACGGCCTTCGGCTACGGCACGGCCTTCGTCCAGCGGGCGGACGGCCGTCAGGACCCGAGGGTCGGGCTGCGGCTCAACCCGGCGAACGTCCCCGCGCCGTTCGGCAAGGGCGCCTCGATGGGCGACCTGGAGGTGCTCTGCGACCGGGCTCCGCTCCAGATCGGCAACCGGGTCTGGTACGACCCCGAGCGCAGCGGCCTCCAACTGCCGGGCCAGAAGCCGGTTCCGGGTGCCACCGTCCACCTGTACGACGGGGCGGGCCGGCTGGTCGGCACGACGGGGACGACGGCGCGCGGCGAGTACTACTTCGACGACTCGAACGTGGACGGCGGCCTCCGGCCGCACACCGGGTACACGATCCGGCTGGACAACCCGTCCGACTACGCCGAGGGCGGTCCGCTGTACCGGTGGGTGCCCACCAGGCACGACGTCGGCGAGGACCCCTTCGTCGACTCCAAGGGCGTCGTCCCGCCCGGGGGAAGGTATCCCGAGCGGGCGCTGACCACCGGCGGGCCGGGCGAGAACGACCACACCCTCGACTTCGGCTTCCGGCGCTGCGGGTGCGGCCACTGACGCCGGTCGGGCACGACCGGGACGACCGGGACGGCGGCGGGCGTGGTGCCCGGTGAACCTGTCGGGGGTGGTGGAAACGGCGCGAGGGCCTGTGCTCGCGCGGGATGCGCGGGCGCAGGCCCTCGTGGGTCACTCCGGTGGTCCCTGTCCGGCCCCC
>NZ_JBVJBI010000064.1:0-37082 GCF_055589745.1 Kitasatospora sp. NPDC041917
GACGCCAACACCAGGCCCGGACCAGCCACTACAAACGACGAGGCCACAGCCCAAGAGCTGAAGCCTCGCCACAGTAAGCACCGTTGCAGTACTAGTCGGATGAAACGCCCGGTCGCGCACTACTGGCTCTGACTGGACAGGGGCAGGACCGACCATCGCTCCCATTGGCTGGCTATCGATTCCGGTCACACCCCACCCCCACCCACCCCGGAGAAGGAGAACACCCCTGACCATTCACCCCGACAACGTTCTGCCCGACGGCCGCTGGAATCCGCGGTGCTTCGAACTCGCCTACGAAGGCCGCAGAGGCCACTACCGGGTCGTCCGGGGCCTCGGCGAACAGATCGGCACCGTGTGGAGAAGCACGGGATCTCTGGATGCCCAAGGACACCACCGGAGCGTGGGTCGCGGCAGCCGCCGGCCGCCGGGGCTACCTCACCCGCCGGGTCGCGGCCATCGAGCTGTCCATCACCGTTCCGCTCCCGCCGTCGGAGGAAGAGGAGAAGTACCGGGTGGGGCCAGGCCCCACCTCGTCGTCGTGACTGGGTGGCGAGGCCCGAATCGCGAGCACCCCGGCCTCCGAGGGAAGCGGGGGTGGGGGGAGGCACGCTAGCGAACCAGGTAGCGGCAGGCCGGGGTGCTATCGGGGGCGGTGGCGGGCTCGAAGGCGGACGCCGACAGTGTCACGTGAGGTAGACCTTCTGCCACTCCAAGGACGTCATGGTCAGTGCGGCCTCGGCGAGGGTGCGGGCCGATTCGGTCTTGAGGCTGCCGAGGCTGCTGTCAATCCACGGCTGGACGTTCTGGTACCCCTGCTCGCGGTACTCCACGGCCTGAATCAGGCATTCCAGCTTGTCCGCATCGTGGGCGACGGTGACTTCCAGGCTCTCGGCGTTCTCATACTCCTCCACGAGGGCCTGGACCCCGGCAACGACGGCCGGGTGAGCGGCGCTGACCTGGTCTGCGGTCACGCGTTCGTTCGACGCAGCGGTGAGATAGCGCCGACTGATGTGCGGGATATCGCTGACCCGGGTCTCCTGGGTGTCGTGGAAGAGACACAGCAGAGCGACCTTGGCCGGGTCGGCACCCTCCATCATCGCGAGCACCGCGCCGACGACGCCCGTGCGGAACGAGTGCTCCGCGACCGACTCGGGGTCTTTGACTCCTGCGATCCACCAGCCCTGGCGCTTCGCCCGCTTGAGCATGCCCGCCTCGAAAAGGTAGCTCGCGGTGCCCTTCGCCTGCTTGTCGTCCGTCATAGCTGTCCTTCACTGTTGGATCGATTGTTGCCGTAACCGCCTACCCGCAGACCGTAGTGCACAGACTCCAGCTCTCGACGGGACTGTCGTGAAAGGCCATCACCATCGAGCAGCGTGCGCACTCGTGCGGCCAGGTCGCGGGCTGTACGGGGGTCCGCATCGGCCAGGCCGCGTCGGGTGAGCATGAGTGCCCAGATCGAATGGACGTACAAGTCGGTGTACTCGCCCGCGCGGTCCAGCCGGATAGCGAACTGTCGCAGCAGCGAGGAGGCGTCCCACACCGGGCGTTCCTGCTCGGCCATGAAGTCATCGCTGGTCTGGGGACGTGAGTCGAGCCCGAGCCAGTGAGCCCAATAGTTCAGGTTCGCGGTCTCGAAGTCGTCATTGTCAGTGATCGAGCGGGCGATGAAGTCCCGGAGTAGCTCGGGGTCACCTTGCCGCGCCAGTGCTGCCGCGACCGACCGCGCCTCAGCCCAGCGGGGTGACCACCCGGAACCGGCCGCGGGAATCCGGCCCCGGCGCTGCATCCCACCAAACCACTCGCCCACATCGCGGGCCCGGTCGTAAGAGGACAGGTACCAAACCTGTCTTCGGAGTAGGGCGGTCTCCTCGCCGCCGGCCTCCACCAGGTCGGCGGTATGCCGAAGGTTGTCGAAGAAGTGCGAGCGCACGTCCTGCCCGAGGAGCGGCGCAGTGGAGACCGGCCCGCGTCGGGCGGCCGGGATGCTCAACTCGGCGGCTACCGCGCCGGGAAGAACCCCGCTAATGGCCCAGCCGATCATGTGCGTCGTGTCCCGGGTAAGTACCCAGCCGGCCAGCGGATGCTCCAGAACCTCGGCCCTCGTGGGCCGGGATCGCAGTATCTCGCCGAGGACGAAGTCTGCGTCCATCGCGAGGCTGATCAGGTCCACCAACCTAGTCGGCGCGCCGAGAAGGATCAGCTTTCGGCGCAGCACCACCAGGTTCCCTGCCCTGGTGGAGGAGAGCGGCCGACGGCCGGACTCCCAGCCCTGGACGGTGCTCTTGTCGACGCCCAGGTCCACGGCCAACTCGTCCTGAGTCCTCGGGATCTGCTCTCGGACGACCTTGAACAAGAAGCCAGAAATCACCCCTTCGGGGACCCGCACGGGCTCGGGCTGACCGCCAGTCAGTGGTGCGGTGCGCCTCGGTGGTGTTCGAGCAGCCATTCCGGGCCCCCCTTGGCCTCGATCGTCCGGGTAACTCGTACTGGCAGTCCGTCGAACCCTGGATTCACCGGCCGTAACTTCGTGATTACGGCATCGGCGGTGACAGCGGAAGCCTAGTACCCACTGGGTCTCCTGCGAACAACCTTGATGCCTGCCATAGACCCCATGCGGCAGCCCTCGGCCCCCAGCAGGAGAGCCAGCAGTTCCGGGCGCCTCCCCCTCCGTGGCGGCCCCGGGTTCGGAGGAAAGATCAATGGCGAGACGCACCACCCCAAAGGTGGATCGCGAGGTCGTGACTGGGCCCTCGAAGTCCGAGTTGCACTGGGCCCCCGCTGGCCGGAACCCCCTGGACGACTACAGGGCGGCCAACGCCGCCGGCCGCCCGCTGTCTGTGGGTGGCGAGCTTCAGATCGCCGCCGTGCGGTCCTGGTGTCCCTGCCCCGCCTGCGTCGCACGCAGGGGTGCCGCACGAGTGCCCGAGAGAGAAGTACGACTGTGAACAGTGTGATCCAGGGTGACCCGGTCCGGCACCGCACCGACGGCTGGACGGGCATCGTCGCGGAGACCCCGAGCAGGCTCGCCAACCACGCCGTGGCCTACACGGTCGCGCTGTTCGCGCTGATAGCGCTGGCCACCGCGTTGGTTGTCTCCGGCCAACTCCGCTAGCCCCCACGCCCGCCCGCCTCCTGGGCGACCACGAACTCCCGGCCCGTCGGAATGGGTCATGCCGGGCCGGGTCTGCATTCCCTCACAGCTGCTCTTCCCCGTCGGGGTGAGCAGCGCCAACCCCCGATTGGAGAGGCCCGTGAGCATCACCACCGAGTCCGGCGTCGAGCTGGACGAGTTGGGCAAGTTCTTCACCGTCACCGCGCGCCGGATCGACGCGGGCGAGGTCGCGCCGGAGATGTTCTCCGCCGCCATCGACGCCGCGTGGCACCGGCTGGCCACCGACCCGGCCGCGCACCAGGCGTTCACGCTCCGGCACGCCGGCCGCACGCTCGCCCACGTGGAGAGCGCCGGTTCCGGCTTCATCTCGTGGGTGGGCGCCTACGAGGAGGCGTACGGTCCCCTGCCCGAGGTCTGGTTCACCGACGCCGACGGCATGGTCAACGCCGAGGCCCTGGCCCGGTACCGCGAGACGGGCGAGGTCTGGGCCGAGTGGAACTGCTCGCCCGAGCCCGGCGACGGCGACGACCTCGTGCCGGTGGCGACCAGCCGGTGATCACCGCACCATCCGACGGGGCGTCCCGGCCGACTGCCGGGGCGCTCCGCCTCACCGAAGCCCGGACGGAGAACCCCGTCAGCGTGGACGTGGACGGCTACCTCGCCGGGCTGTACGAGCACTGCCCGTTCCTTGGGCCGTCCATCCGACGCGGCATGACGGGGTGGACCGTCTACGAGATCGCTCCGGGCAGCCACCGGTACGCGGTGGAAGCCGAGTTGTTCTACGCCGGGGTCCAGGCCGCGGAGTGGGTCCGTCCGCTGATGCCTCGGCCGTACGGTGTCCTCACGTGCGAGAACGTCGTGCTGGTCGGGCACTGCGAGGGGGCCGACCACCGCGAGCTGATGGCCTGGCCGCACTGGGCGCTGAAGCACCTGTACGCGCAGGTCGGAGTCATGTTCGGCAAGTTCCCCCAGGGCACTGTCGAGCGCGGCCGGTGCGGGCAGGGCATCCCGCCGCCGCCCTTCTCGTTCCTCCCGGTCCGGGCGGGAGTGCGGCCCCTGGACCCGAAGTTCCTCATGGAGACGCCCGATCTCGCCGCAGAGCTGGCCGTCGCGGCGGACGACGGCCGGGACGTCTTCGAGCACATCCCTTGCGAGTGGAAGGCAGTTCGAGAATGGGCACGTTCCTTGCCGAGGCCGGAGAAGCGCTGAAGGCTGCGGAGGCCGTCTGCGGGCCGCTGGAGCTGGCGGAGATCAGCAACCGCCGGGGCTCGGCGGTGTGGAAGGCCACCGGCCCGCGCGGAGTGGCGAGCATCAAGCTCGGCACCGGCGAGGCCGCCGAGGTCACCGCCCGCGAAGCCTCCGTGCTCGACCAGCTCCCCGGATACACCGTGACCTCCGGCCGCTTCGCCGACGGCGTCTGGTACGTCACCCCGTGGCTGGCCGGCCCCTCCACGTGGCAGGTCTTCCGGCCCCTGCGCAAGGGTGACGGCGGGAAGGAGGAAGCCCTCGCCGCCGCCGTCGGACTGTGCCGCGCCGTGGCCGACCTCCACGCCGACGGGTGGGTGCACGGCGACCTCCAGCCCGCGCACGGCATCCACGGCGAGGACGGCGTGCGCCTCCTCGACTTCGCCTGGACGCGGCGGTTCGGCAGCACCCCCTGGCCCACGTTCGACGGCACCATGATCCACCTCACCGCGCCCGAACTCGCCGCCCGGATCATCAACGGCCCCCAACCCGTCGAAACGACCCGCACCGCCGACGTCTACGCCCTCGCCGGCACCCTGTGGACCTGCGCCACCGGCACGTGGCCGCTGGACTACGCGACCGCCGGCCTCGAAACCGGCGCGCCGGTGGAGGCGATCCGCAGGGCCATCGCCCACAGGGCCGTCCCGATGTCCACCGCGATGCCCTGGCCCGCCCTCCAGACCCGGCTGCGCTACGTCCTTCTGGCGGCCCCCGGCGACCGGCCCGCCGCCGCCGAACTGGCAAAGCTGATCGAAGCGGTGGACGGGTGATCGAGCTACGGGAACTGGGCCCCGGAGATGACGGGGCCCTGCTGCGGATCTACAGCGCGGAGTCGACCAGGTACCTGGGCCGGGCCCCGATGGACGCCGACGAAGCCCGCCACTGCCTCCGCGACATCGTGGCCGCTGCGGAACAGTTGCCGCGCACGCTGTACGTGCTCGGCCTCGTCGTGGACGATGACCTCCTCGGGGTCGTCAAGCTCCACCGGGACCGCCCCGTTGCCGCAGTCAGCTACATCCTGCGGGCGGACACCTGGGGCCGGGGCTACGCGACCGAAGGGGTTCGGCGGATTCTCGACATCGCCTTCGGTCACCTCGCCCTCCCGAAAGTCCGCGCCAAGCACCGCACGGACAACCCCGCCTCCGGCCGTGTCCTCCTCAAGACCGGCTTCATACCGACCGGCGAGCACAACGGGTTCATCTTCTACGCCATCCATGCCCCCGGCAGGCCAGCGGCTGCGCAAGCAGCTCATCGACTCGGGGGAATCCCTACACCGTGACGGCCGTCCCGGCCCGCCGCTGCCATGGCAGCCGATCCCGCTGCCGGGCCACACGAGGATGCCCTGATTCTGCGAGACTCCGTTGCTTGGGGAATAGTCCGGTAGACGAAGTGCTTCTCGTGTCTGCCCAGGTCAGGGTAGAGGTGTAACGATGTAGCCTCTCCCTTGAGCCAGTAGAACTCGTCCAGCACGGACGCGCCCTCGATCTCCAGCGAGGGCACCGAGCGGAAGAGGTCCCACAGGCACTCCATGTGGTCCTCCAGCTCGCGCCCGCCGCGGACCACGAAGCCCTTCTCTGGCACCTCGATCCCGTCCAGCGCGCCGCCGGCCAGCTTGAGCCGCTCCAGGATCGTGATCCGCTCGCCGGGCACCTGCCCGTCCCGGACCAGGAAGGCCGCCCCGGCCAGCGCCGCGAGCCCCGACCCCACGAACCACGCCCGCTTGCGCTCGGCCCCCTCGGGCTTCCTCGGCCGGGCGAACGCCTCGTAGTTGCCGCTGCTGAAGTACAAGCCCGTGCTCCCTGGAACGTTCGACATCGAACCGCCCGTCGGGCATGCCGCATCCCGGCGGGCCGCGTATGGAGCGCGTTGGGAACACCGGCCGGAACGTCAGGAAGCCGTCAAGGAGAGCAGGGTCAGCCCCGTCGCGGCGGTTGGGTGGAGGACGACGGCGAACACGACCACACGAGGACGGATCATGCACGGCAACGGGAGTTCGAAGGCCGCCCCCAGGGTGGTGGTCGGGGTCAGCGGGTCGCTGGGAAGCCTGGCCGCCCTGCACCGCGGCGTCGCCGAGGCCCGCGACCGCGGCGCCGTCCTGGTGCCGGTGCTCGCCTGGGAGCCGCCCGGCGGCGAACACGGCTACCGCCGCTCGCCCTGCCCGCCGCTGCTCGCCGCCGTCCGGGAGGCCGCCGAACGGCGGCTGCGGGACGCCCTCGACGAGGCCTTCGGCGGCGCCGACCCCGGCGTGCCGCTGAGCCCGGTCGTGGTCCGCGGCGAGACCGGACCGGCCCTGCTGCACATCGCCGACCGGCCGGACGACCTGCTGGTCCTCGGGCGCAGCGGCGGCCCGCTGCACCGCCGGTTGCGGCGATCGGTGCCCGGCCACTGCGCCCGGCGGGCGGGCTGCCCGGTGCTGACCGTCCCGGTGCCCGAGCTGCTGCACGACCTGGAGGCCCTGCACCGGCGCACCCGATGGCACCTGCCGGTCGCCACCGAGCGCGAACTCGCCTCGATGCAGCGGTAGTCCGCGGTGCGGATGTACTCGGCCCGGCCCGGCGGGCGGCGCTACCGCCCGGTGCTCGACCGGTTCCCGGACGGCACCTCCGGCGCCGTCGCGCTGCTCGCCGGCGGCGCTCTGGCGCTCGCCCTCGGCGCCGTCGGTGAACTGCACGCCGGCCCGCTGCCGTCCCTCGCCCACCTGGCGCTGTGCGCCCTGGTCGGCCGCCGCTCCCGGCCGGTGGACGCACCGCTGATCGGCCTGGCCGCCTGGCTCTGCCACAACGCCTTCTCCGAACACCGCCACGGCGAACTCGGCTGGGCGGGCCCCGGTCCGGAGGTCGGGCACTACGCGCTGTTCACCGCCGCCGCGCTGCTGGCGGCCCTGTCCGCGGCCCTCCCGCGCCGCACCGTACGGGCGTTCCCGCCGCGCCCCGACGGCTCGCGCTGAGGCGCCGCCCACGGACGGTCCGCCCGTTCGGACGGACCGTCGCGGCGCGCGCCTACAGGGTGAGCAGGGTGCGGTGGGCCAGGGTGGTGTCCCACAGGGGCCTGAGGGCGAGGCGGACCAGGGTCAGGGCGTTGTCGTCCCCGGCGATCCGATTGGCGCTCAACTCGCCGCAGGACAGGCACTGGTGGATGATCATCCACTCGCCGTCGGCGCGGACCGACAGGCTCAGCGCGGTCATCCGGCCGCCGCAGTCGGCCGCCCGGTCACCCGGTGTCCGACCGTCGACATGACGGCTGGCCAGGCAGTTCGGGCAGTGGTTGCGGTGGGCGCTGCCGGGGGCGTCCACCGGGACGTCCAACCGGCAGTCCACGCAGCGGAAGGCGTGCGCCCGGTGGCCGCCCCGTCCGTGCAGGACGTCCTTGTACCGTTGCGGGCGGCGTTCCCGCCGGCCCCGGCCGCCGGTGTTCTTGTGTCGTGGCACGGTTCGGTGCTCCCTCTTCTCCGCGTGGTTCAGAGGGTGCCGAACGCTTCGAGCGGGAACGGCGGTTGGGCGAGCGGCCGGACGGCCATCCGCATCAGGACGAGCTGGTTGTCGTCCGTGCGGACGGGCGTGGACGTCAGCTCGTCGCAGCGCACGCACCGGTGGACGACCGTCCAGTCACCGGTGCGCAGCACGGCGATGGCGATCGGCGACATCCGTCCCAGGCACTCACTGGGACCGCCCTCGACGTGGTCGAGGACGTGTCGTGAATGCAGGCAGGACGGGCAGTGGTTGCGCCGCGTGCCGTCAGCGGCACAGGTGGAGACGGTCAGACCGCACCAGGTGCAGGCGAAGGTGGAGGTCTTCAGAACGGGGGGCGTGCTGGAGGTGCTGGACACCCGGGGTGCTCCTTGCTGAGGGGTTTCTGCGATGGCAGCAAGAGCAGGCCGAGTGGCCTCGACGGTTCGTCGGGCGGTGGTCGTCAGCCGGCGTGGCGAGGCGCACTCGGCGCGAGGCGGGACATCAAGACACCCTCTCCGGTCGGGCGGTGGCCCGGGTCGATCGGTACGGAACGGCGTCAGCGTAACCACACCGGTCGCACGGGCGCCAACGGATTTCCGTGCCACCGGATTTGCGTGCCAAAGGATTTCCGTGCCACCGACCCTCGCCGCCACGACGGGACAAGGGCGCGCACGATCTGCGTATGCAGATGACCAACGTGCCGCGGCCGGCGGCCCCCGATCCCGCCCGGGTCCCGGGCCGTGGTCAGTCGTCGACGGGCAGCTCCGTCGGGACGGCGAGCACGTCGACCAGGGCCTCGCCGCGCAGGACGGTCAGCGGCAGCGGGCGGCCGATCGCGTCGGCCAGCATCAGGCGCTGGAGGGCCTGGGCGCTGCCCATCGGCTCGTCGTCGGCGGTGAGCAGCAGGTCGCCCTCGTGCAGCCCGGCGCGGTCGGCGGGCGCGCCGGGCACCACCTCGACGATGCGCAGGCCGGTGGGCTGCCCGGTGCGGTGGCGCAGGGCGGGCGACAGGGGCGCGGGCACTCCGGCGAGGCCGAGGTAGGCGCGGCGGATCCGGCCGTCGGTGAGCAGGGCGGCGACGATCCGGCGGCTGGTGGCGTCGATCGGGACGGCCAGGCCGAGCCCGTTCCCGGCCACCGCCGTGGTGATGCCGACGACCTCGCCGTTCGCGGTGGCCAGCGCGCCGCCGGAGTTGCCCGGGTTGAGTGCGGCGTCGGTCTGGATCACGTTGTCGATCACCCGCGCGGTGCTGCCGGAGCGGGCCGGGATCGAGCGGCCGAGCGCGCTGACCACGCCCGCCGTGACCGTCCCGGCCAGCCCCAGCGGGTTGCCGACGGCGACGACCAGCTGTCCGACCCGCAGGCCGGTCGCCTCGCCGAGTGCCACCGGCTTCGGGGTCGGCCCGTCGGCGCGCAGCACGGCGAGGTCGGAGAGCGGGTCGGCGCCGATGGTGTGGAACGGGGCGGTGGTGCCGTCGGCGAAGGCGAGCGTGCCGGCGTCGGCGTGGCCGACGACATGGGCGTTGGTGAGCAGGAACCCGTCCTCGGTGAAGACCACGGCCGAGCCCAGCGCCGTGCTGAACCAGCCGCCCCGGCCGCGCCGGGGGACCTGCAGCGCGGCGACCCGCGGGGTCAGCGTGGCGGCCACGGTGGTGACGATCAGGGAGTAGGCGTCCAGCGGGGTCTGTGCCTCGGGGACCGGGCTCGGCCCGGGGAGCGTGTCGGCCATGGTGCTCACCTCTCTCGCGGGCGTGGTTCTCACGATGGCACCAGGTGGCAACAACACCCGGGCGCCCGGTCTTCCGCGTTCTTGCGCAGGTGCCGTCCTGACGCGTTCTTGACGTGCGGAAAATTCCCAAGAGAAGGAAAAGCGGGAATATAGTTCGAGTAAAGCCGTAGTCGTGGGAGGGGCCGATGGACACGACCATGCTGGAGCCGGACTGGCACGCGCTCGGCGGGCCGGGGGACGGGCCGCTGGGGACGGAGCACCTCCTGGTCGCCGTGGCCGGGGAGACGGGCCCCGCCGGTGCGGCCCTCGCCGCGGCCGGGGCGGGGGCGGACACCCTGCGCGCCCTGGTCCGGGAGCGGAAGGGGCGCTGGACGGCCGACGACGGGCCCGCCGCCGTGCCCGACCGGGAGGCGCCCGGCGCCGTCGGGGCGGACGGCCGGCCGCTGAGCGGGGCCGCCGCCCGGGCACTCGCCGTGGCGACGGAGCGCGCCCGCCGGGACGGCGAACCCGCCTGCACGGCCGCACACCTGCTGCGGGCCCTGCTCGCCGACGGGAATGCCGGGAACGGCGCCGGGGGTGACGGGAACGCCGGGCGCGGCGCCGGGAGTGACGGGAACGCCGGGCGCGGCGGCGCGAACGGCGCCGGGCCCGACCGGACCCGCGCCGCCGAACTGCTGCGCGCGGCCGGCGTCGCGCCGCAGGCCGTCCTGGACCGCCTCGACGGTGCCGTGCGCCAGAGCGGTGACCTCGACCCGCTGCTCCACCCCACCCGGGAGACGCTGCTGGCCCGCCGCGGCCACCGGGCCCCGCGCTGGAAGCGCCTGCTACGGCCGGGCCCGTCCGGCCCGGCGGCCTGGATCCGGCCGGAGGCCGACGCCCAGGCCGAGCGCCTCGGCCGCCGGACGCCCGGCACCGAGCACGTTCTGCTCGCGCTGCTGGCCGTGCACGAAGTGGCCTGCCACGAGCCGGGGTTGGCGGCGGAGGACGGCGCAGGCGAGCTGCTCGCCGGGCTCGGCCTCGACTACGTCCGGGCGCACGCCGCGCTCGACTCCGGTGGGGTGACGCTGCCCGCCGACCCGCGCGCGGTCGAGGCCTATCTGACCGAGGTCGCAGGTCAGGGCACCGATCGACTGGTCCGGGCGTTGCTGGAGGAGGACACCCGGGCCCGGCGTCTGGTCGAAGCCCTGCGCGGCTGAGGCGCCGGCGGGTCGGTGAACCGCGACACGGAGAAGAGAGGAAGGGACACCCGATGCACGTCACCCTCGCCGAGGAGCTGATGCTGCTGTCGCTGGACGACGAGTCCGGCGTGGCGAAGGACGCCCCCACCGCCGCCTGGGCCGCCGCGGGCGGCATCCTGGCCGAGCTGGTGCTGGCCGGGCGGGTCACGATCGAGGACGGCCGGCTCACCGTCACCGACCGGACCCCGACCGGGGAGCCGCTGGTGGACGGCCGGCTGGCCAGGCTCGACGCGTGGGCCGCCGGCCGCCGCTCCGGCAGGGCCAAGGCGGGCGACTGGCTGACCAAGGACCGGTCCACGGCGGTCGCCGACACGGTCGGGCGGCTGTGCGAGCGCGGCCTGGTGGTCGAGGAGCGGCGCCGGGCGCTGGGCCTCTTCCCGGTCCGCCGCTACCCGGAGGCGGACGGCAGCGTGGAGCGGGAGCTGCGCGGGCGGCTGGCCGCGGTCGTGCTGAACGGCGCTGAACCGGACCTGCGCACCGCCGCCCTGGTGGCCCTGCTGCACGGCTCCCGGCTGTACCGGCTGGCCTTCCCCGAGCTGCCCCGCAAGCAGGTCGAGCCGCGTTTCGCCGAGATCGCCGCCGGTGACGGGGCGGCGGAGTCCGTCCGTGAGGCGATCCGGGCCGTGCAGCTCACCATGGCCGCCGTCTCCATCGCGGCCACCGTGGCGGCGACCACCGCCGCCACCGTCTGAGCACGCCGGGCGGGCTGCCCGCGGAGCCGTGCGCGGCCCGCCCGCTCGTGTGGGCCGCCCGCCCGTGTGCGCCGCCCCGTTCGGACCGTTCAGAGCACCGCGGCGCCGAGGGTGATCGAGCCGAGCACCACCAGCACCCCGAGCGCGAGGAACCCGTACTCCAGCCCGGCCCGCTCCCGCCCGTCCACCAGCACCTGCCGCGGGTCCGCCGGGTCGTAGCGGACCGGGACGAAGCCGCCGTCCGGCAGCGGGTGGCGGGCGGTGGAGGGGACGGGGGAGAAGACCTCGACCACCCGGCCGTCCTCGGTCTCGAACTGGAGCAGCGGCCGCGGCGGCAGCGTGCGGTCCTCCGGTGCCGGGGCGCGTTCGCGCACCAGCGCCCGCACCGGAACGCCGACCCGGCGCAGCCGCCGCAGTTCACGCAGGCCGACCACCCCGGCGAGGTAGGCGACCACGCCGCCCAGCGCACCGAACACCACCACGGCGAACCCGGCCGTTCCGCCCACCGCCGCCTCCCTGTCCGAGACTCCCCCAGGGCTCCAGTATCACGCTGCCGGGGCGCTCTTGACGTCCCGGAATGGTCCAGTCCACGCTGAGCGACGGCATGTTCCTGTCACCACCGGGCCGCCCGCCGCCCGCCCGGCCCCGACCACCGCAAGGAGCACCGTCCGTGACCAAGCGCCCCGCCGTCCTCGTCGCGCTCACCGTCCTCACCCTCGGCTGCGCCGCCCCCGCGGCCGTGGCCGCCCACCCGGCCGCCCCCGCGGCCGTGGCCGCCCACCCGGCCGCCCCCGCGGCCGTGGCCGCCCACCCGGCCGCCCCCGCGGCCGTCGCGGCCGTCGTCAAGGTCGGCACCGCCAAGCAGCTCCAGAGCGCGCTCGCCGCCGCCGTGCCCGGCCGGACCATCCAGCTCGCCGACGGCACCTACTCCGGCAACTTCAAGGCCACCGCCCCCGGCACCGCCGCCGCCCCGATCACCCTCACCGGCTCGGCGAAGGCCGTCCTCACCACCCCCACCGGCGGCGGATACGGCCTCCACCTCGACGGCGCGAGCTACTGGACCGTCCAGGGGCTGACCGTCACCGGCGCCCAGAAGGGCATCGTGGCCGACTCCGCGGACCACGTGGTCCTCGACGACGTGACGGTCCACCACACCACCATGGAGGGCGTGCACTTCCGCGACTCCAGCGCCTACGGCACGCTGCGCAACTCGCGCATCCACGACACCGGCCTCGGCCGGGACGGCATGGGCGAGGGCGTCTACGTCGGCACCGCCAACACCCTGACCGACCGCAGCGACCACGTGCGGATCACCGGCAACACCTTCGGCCCGAACATCGGCGGCGAGAACGTCGACCTCAAGGAGGGCACCACCGGCGGCCTGGTCTCCGGCAACACCTTCGACGGCGACGGCCTCACCGGGCGCAACTCCGACGACTCCTGGGTCGACGTGAAGGGCAACGACTACGTCATCGAGAACAACACCGGCCGGCGCACCACCGACGACGGCTACCAGACCCACAGCCTCCGGCCGGGCTGGGGCTGCGGCACCGTCTTCCGGGGCAACCGCTCCGACCTCACCGGCGCCACCGGCCCGGACCGGTACGCGATCGACGTGACCGACTACGACGCGGCGACGTGCAAGGTCACGATCGGTGCGGGCAACACCGTCACCGGGGGCCGGGGCCTGGTCAACCCCGGCGTCCCGGTGGGGTGATCACCGGCCGGTCACACGTCCCCGAGCGGCACGTTCGGGTCGGCCAGCGCCTTGGTGTCCACCACCCGTCCCGAGCGCACCAGTTCGCGGATCGGGTCGGTGACGTCCCAGACGTTGACGTTCATCCCCGCGAGCACCCGGCCGCCGGACAGCCAGAACGCGATGAACTCGCGGGTGGCCGGGTCCCCGCGGAACACCACCCGGTCGTAGCCGTCCGGCTCGACGTAGCCGACGTACTCCGCGCCGAGGTCGTACTGGTCCGTGAAGAAGTAGGGAACGCGGTCGTAGACGGCGTCCTCCTGCCCGAGCAGGGCACGGGCGGCGGTCTGCGGCTGGTTGAGCGCGTTGGCCCAGTGCTCGACCCGGATGTGCCGCTCGAACAGCGGGTGGTAGGCGTTGGCGACGTCGCCGGCCGCGTAGACGTCCGGGTCGGAGGTGCGCAGGTGCCGGTCGGTCCTGACGCCGTTGTCGACCTCCAGCCCGGCCGCCTCGGCGAGGCCGGTGGCGGGGGAGATGCCGATGCCGACCACCACCGCGTCGGCGGCCACCGTCGTGCCGTCCGCGAGCCGCACGCCGTTCACCGTGCCGCCCTCGCCGGTCAGTTCGGCCACCTTGACGCCGAGGCGCAGGTCCACGCCGTGCTCCCGGTGCAGGTCGGCGAAGACCTGGGCGACCTCCCGGCCGAGCACCCGCAGCAGCGGCAGTTCGAGCGCCTCCAGCACCGTCACCTCGGCGCCCGCCTCCCGGGCCGCGGCCGCCACCTCCAGCCCGATCCAGCCCGCGCCGATCACCGCGATCCGGGCCCCCGGCCGCAGCGCCGCCTTGATCCGGTCGCTGTCCTCGACCCGGCGCAGGTAGAGCACCCCGTCCTGGTCCGCGCCGGGCACCGGCAGCCGGCGCGGCACCGAGCCGGTGGTCAGCAGCAGCTTGGCGTACTCCACCCGGCCGTCGTCGGCGAGCGTCACGGTGTGCCCGGCCGGGTCGATCGAGGCCACCGCCGTGCCCAGGCGCAGCGTGACGTCGTGCTCCGCGTACCACTGCGGCGGGTGGACGTAGATCTTCTCCCGGGGCGTCTTCCCCAGCAGGTAGCCCTTGGACAGCGGCGGCCGCTCGTACGGGCGCTCGTGCTCGTCGCCGATCAGGACGATGCCGCCCCGGTACCCGGCCTCGCGCAGCGCCTCGGCCGCCTTCGCGCCGCCCAGGGACGCCCCGACGATGACGACCGGGCGCTGCCGCCCGCCGTCCGCTCCGGTGGTCCCGGTGTCCGTGCCCGCCATGTGCGACTCCTCGTTCTCCGGCCGTGATCGGGGTCAGCCTGCCGCCGTGCGGGTGGTCTGTCGAGACCGCGCCTGGCGCGCCGCGCCGCGCTCGCCCGTACGAGTGAATGGGACCCCCGGGTGGGCCTCAGCCGGTCATCGCCTCCCTGACCAGTGCGGTGTCGGTGAACTGCTCGAAGCGCACGATCCGGCCGCCGCGCACGGTGAAGCGGTGGGCGATCCGGACCGCGAGCGGTTTTCCGGTGGTCTTGTGGACCGCCGTGTAGCGGCCCAGCACCACCACGGTCTCGCCGTCCACCACGTAGGTGTCGTCGTGGGCCGTCCAGTCGTCCCACTCGGCGGCCAGCCGCTCCATCACATGGGCGGTGACGCCCTTCGGGGTGCGGTAGGTGCCGGCCAGCGGGAAGCCGGCCATCTCGGTCCACTCCACGTCGTCGGCCAGGGTGGCGCGCAGCGCGGCCAGGTCGCCCCGGGCGGACGCCAGGTACTGGCGGCGCACCACGTCGGCGGGGGCGGACGACTCGGCGAAGGAGGAGACGTCCCGGGGGATCTCGATCATCGTCCGCTCACCCCCAGGCCATCTCGCCCATGGCGACCTTGGTGCCGATGTCCACCGCGATCCGCAGCCCCAGCGTCGGGAAGCGCCGCTCCAGCGACTCCTTGGCGGAGGCCGCGTCCGGGGCCCGGCCGATCTCGGTCTCGAAGGCGCGCAGGTAGGCGCGGGTGTGGTCGACGGCGTTCAGGTCGGTGGGCGCGCCGGCGACCCGGTGGCCGGCCGCCACCCAGGTCGGGTGGAGCGCCTCGATGCCGTCCAGCAGGTCGATCCAGGCGGCCCGTTGGGCGGAGGTCGGGGTGTCCGCCGTCCACACGTGCAGGCCCTCGAAGAGCAGCACCCCGCCCAGCACGGCGCGGTGGTGGTGCTGCCAGAGGTAGTGCCGGTCCGGCAGGTGGAAGTCGGCGCCGCGCAGCTCGAAGCGGTGGCCCTCGAAGACCAGCTCGTCCCCGTGCAGCACCTCGGGCCGCACCAGCCGGGTGGGCAGCTCCGGGCCCAGGTGCGCCCAGGCGCGCAGCTTGGCCTCGTACGTCTCCTGGATGTGTTCGACGGTGGAGGCGGTGGCCAGGAAGCGGGCCTGCGGGAAGGCGTCCTGGACCTCCTGGGCGCCGAAGTAGAAGTCCGGGTCGCCGTGGCTGACGAAGACGGTGGTCAGCCGCTTGCCGCTCGCCCCGATCCGTTCCACCAGGCGGCGCCCGTCCGAACGGGTGAACCCGGCGTCCACCAGCAGGGCGTCGTCCGGGCCGGTGACCAGGACGGAGGTCTTGTTGAGCGAGCTGTCGGGGGTGTCGACGATCTCGAAGTCGAGTGCGCTCATGCGCCCACCCCGCTCCGCTCGGCGGGCGCTTCGCGCAACGCGCAGCGCTCGATGGTCCGCTCACTGCGTTCGCTCACGTTCGGTGTCCTTCCTCGGGCCGGGCACGCCTCGCCGTCAGCATCGGCGGTCCGCGGCCCGTCCGCATCCGGAGCCGGAACACCTACTGGCGGCTCCAGAGGGTGAGGTCGCTGCTGGTGGCCACCGCGAGGGTCCGGCCGGTCGGGGAGAAGCCGGCCGCGCGGAAGGCGGACCGGTCGGAGTCGAGGACCAGCCACCAGCTCTCGCCGTGCTCGCCCTGCCACGGCCCGCGGCCGCTGGCGAGCAGCACCCGGTGGTGCGGCCACTCCGGGGCGACCACCTCGATGTGCCAGCCGCCCTCGGCGGCCGTGTGGAGCCCGCCGCCCCACGTCCCCGCCACCGGGATGCGCACGTCCGCGACCTGGCCGAGGCCGGGGCAGGAGAGGTCCAGGCCGTCCGGGTCCTCGGCGGGCTCGTGGTCGCGGGCCAGCTTGAGGCCGGTCACCGCGTCGAACAGGCCGTGGCCGCCGTGCGAGACCGTCAGCACCAGGTCGTGCCCGCTCTCGGGGTGGACGGCGAAGCCGATGCCGATCAGCCCGCCGACCGCGATCAGCCCCCGGCCGACCGGCCGCCACGGCTCCGGCGGGGCGGTCACCCCGGCGGCCATGATTCGGTCGCGGAGGTGCTGCTGGTGCGGGGTCAGGGCCATGCAGCCGATCATCCCACCGGGGCGTTCCCGCCGCGCCGGCCCGTCGGCGCGGCGCTCCTCCGGCGCTCCTCCGGTCCTCCTCCGGCGCTCCCACCGGTCAGTGGGCCGGACCCAGCCGCAGCACCGCCAGCGCCCCCAGCGCGGTGGCCGCGGCCAGCGGCACCCACAGCTCCCCGGAACCGCCCGCCAGCAGCGCCGTCAGCACGGCCGGGGCCGCCGCCCGGCCCACCCCCGCCGACAGCTCCCAGCGCGCCAGCGCCCGCCCCAGCAGGTGCGGCGGGGCGACGGACGCCACCAGCGCCGTGCCCGAGCCGGTGTAGAGGATCTCGCCCAGCGTGTACAGCACCGAGACCGCCGCGATGCCCACCGACCCCGGCACGCCGCCCAGCGAACCGACCGCCCAGAAGCCCAGGTACGACACCGCCAGCAGCGCCCCCGAGGCGGCGAGCACGACGTGCCGCGGACGGTCCGCCAGCCGCAGCACCAGCGCCAGCTGCAGGGCGATCACCAGCACCGTGTTGCCGACGAAGACACCCGAGGACCAGGCCGGCGAGGCGTGCAGCCGCAGCACCAGCAGCGCGGGCAGCGCCACCTCCAGCACGTCGAAGCAGAACGCGTACGGCAGGTTGGCGACACTCAGCAGGGTGATCCGGCGCAGCGGCTCCGCCCGCTCCGGCGCGTCCGCCGGCCGGTCCTGGCGCGGAGCCCGCACCCGCAGCGAGCCCACCAGGACGGCCGCGCCCAGGCAGGCCGCGCCCGTCACCCCGGCCAGCAGCCGGATCGCGCCCGCCCCGCCGCTCACCGCCAGCGTGGCCAGCAGCGCGCCCGCACCCAGCCCGGCGTTGCGGAGCGACCGCCCGGCGGCCAGCGCGGCGTCCCGCAGCCGGCCCTCGGTCAGGGTGCTCACCACCGCCGCGTGGGTCGTCGGCCAGGACTGGCTGCCCACCCCGAACAGCACCGCCGCCGCCGTGAACCCCGGCAGGCCGTCCGCGAGCAGCAGCGTCAGCGCGCCCGCCGCCCGCAGCAGCAGGGTGGCGGCGGCGGGCAGCGTCCGGGCGCCGCGGTCGATCCACCGGCCGGTCAGCGGCACCACCAGCAGGCCCGCCACCATCCCGGCCGAGAGCGCCAGCCCGGCCGCACCCGCGCCCAGGTGCAGCATGCCGACGCCGTACAGCAGCAGGAACGGCCGCAGCAGGCCGCCGCCCACCGCGTCCACCGCCAGCGCGACGGCGTACCGGGGCCCGCCGGCCGCGGTCAGCAGGCCCAGCAGCGCGGACGGGCTCCGGCGGCCCGGGCCGGCCGGCGGGGCGGGCGGCCCGCCGCGGCGGTCGGCGGCGTGGTCGTGGACGGACTTCTCCCGGATCAGGCTCATGGCCGGTACCGTCCGCCCGGGTCGGACCGCGGGGCACGCGGATTGACGCTTCCCGTCAATCCGCGGGAGCCCGGTCGACGGCGGGTGGCAGGATCCCCGGTGTGAGTTTGACCATCGACATCACGGGCCTGCCCGACGAGCTGAACGCCATGCTGCACGTGCTCGCCGAGCCCGCGCACCACCCCGCGCTGCAGGGCTGGGCCGGCTGCACCGCCACCGTGATCCCGCCCGAGCTGTCCGAGCGGCTGCTGGAGGCCGACTTCCTCTGGCGCTCCTCGCGCGCCGACTTCCTCGTGCCCGGCCTGCCCGGCGCCACCCTCGCCGAGGAGCTCGACGCCGTCGACCGGATCGACGACGAGCTGTACGTCGCCGCCGCCCTCATCACCACCTGCGGCTCCTCCCGGCTGACCCGGCGGATGGGTTCCCCGCTCACCGACCCGGAGGCCAACGAGCGGGCCCGGGAACGCGCCCTCGCCCGCGGCCCCCGGCAGGCCGCCTTCGCCGACCGGCTGCTCGCCGACCCGCCGGCCGTCCGGGGCCTGGTGCGGCGGTTGCTGGAGGACTGCCGGTCCGCGTTCTTCGCCGACGCCTGGCAGCGCGTCCTGCCCGACCTCGCCGCCGACGCCCGGCGCAAGGCCGACCTGCTCGCCCGCCGCGGCCTCGCCGAGGCGCTCGCCGACGTCTCGCCCTCCGTCTCCCTCGACCAGGGCGGGGACGGGCGGCGCCGGATCGTCATCGACAAGCTCCAGGACAACACCACCAGCGGCACCGACGCCGGGGGCGTCACCTTCATCCCCACCGCCTTCGGGCGCCCGCACCTCCTGGTGGTGCACGCGCGCGGCCGGCGGCCCGTCCTCCAGTACCCCGTCGCCGAGGCGGGCCTGCCCGAGCCCGTCTCGCTCGCCCTCGTCCAGCAGCGCCTGGAGGCGCTCGCCCACCCCGTGCGGCTGCGCCTCGCCCGCACCATGGCCCGCGGCCCGCACACCACCGGCGAACTGGCCTCGGCCTGGCAGCTCAGCGCGCCCGAGGTGTCCCGGCACCTGGCGGTCCTGCGCAGGGCCGGGCTGCTCACCACCAGGCGGCGCGGGCGGTACATGCTCTACGAGCTGGACCTGGCGGGCAGCGCCCGGCTCGGCTCGGACTTCCTGGAGGCGGTGCTGCGGTGAGCGGAGGCGCCGAGGTGGGAGGAGCAGCCGCGGAACGAGGAAGCGCCGCGGTGGGCGGGAACAGTCCGCGCACCCGGCGCGTTCGTCCGGTCATGATCGACGACGCCACTCCCGAGATTCTCCGCTACGCCGCCTTCGCCACCCGCCCCGAGGGCGGCAACCCGGCCGGCGTGGTGCTCGACGCCACCGGACTGACCGACGAGCGGATGCTCGCCGTCGCCGCCGAGGTCGGGTACTCCGAGACCGCCTTCCTGACCGCCGGCCCGGCCGAAGGCACCTACCGGGTGCGGTACTTCAGCCCGCTCGCCGAGGTGCCGTTCTGCGGGCACGCGACGGTCGGCTCCGCCGTCGCCCTCGCCGAGCACACCGGCCCCGGACGGTACGTCTTCGCGACCGCGGCCGGGGACGTCCCGGTCGAGGTCGAGCGCGGGGCCGACGGGCTGCTGCGCGCCACCCTCACCAGTGTCGAGCCGAAGGTCGAGGAGGTGCCGGCGGCCGACGTGGCGCAGGCGCTCGCCCTGCTCGGCTGGTCCGCCGACGACCTCGACCCGGTCCTGCCGCCCCGCGTCGCCTACGCGGGCGCCCGGCACCTCGTCCTGCCGGTCGCCACCCGCGAGCGGCTGGCCCGGCTCGACTACGACTTCGACGGCCTCGCCGCGTACATGCGCGCCCGCGACCTGGTCACCCTGCAGCTCGCCTGGCGGGAGGCCCCCGAGGTCTTCCACGTCCGCGCCCCGTTCCCGGTCGGCGGCGTGGTCGAGGACCCGGCCACCGGCGCCGCCGCTGCCGCCTTCGGCGCGTACCTGCGGGAGCTCGGCGCGGTGACGGCCCCGGCGGTGCTGACGCTCCACCAGGGCGAGGACCTGGGCCGCCCGGGCGTCCTGCGGGTCGAGCTGCGGGCGGAGGACACCCGGGTACGGGTCTCCGGCACGGCCGTGGCGATCGGCTAGCGATTCCGGGCCTCAGGACGGCGGGGGCTGGAGCAGGACCTGCTCGCCCTCGCCCCGGGGCTCCTCGAAGCCGATGAAGTAGCGGTCGAACAGTTCCGCGCTCACGGTGACGGAGTTGGCGCCGCGCTGTTCGTTGCGGACCGCCAGGCGGCGCTCCAGCGTCGCCCGGTCGGCCTTGAGGTGGACCAGCTCCCAGCGGCAGCCGTGCCTTTCCACCAGCGCCTTGTAGGTGTCCCGGGCGGCGCGGCTGCGGAAGGTGTAGTCCACCACCACGTCGCGCCCGTCGCGCATCAACTCGACCAGCTCCACCAGCTGTTCACGCCGGATCTCGTCCTTGAGCCGGTCGAACTCCTCCTGCGGCAGGACCAGCCCGGCGTCGCACCGCCCGAGCCGCTCCCACACTCCCTCGTCGATCGACAGCCGCGCGTAGCCCTGCTGGACGAGGCCCATCGCAAACGTGGTCTTGCCCGCTCCGGGCAGACCGCACATCAGCACCACCGTGCTGGATCGCCGTGTCACCGGCCCAGGTTAGCCCCGCAACGGCCGGTGGGCCGCCGTATCCCGTGCGGAGAGGGCCGTCGCCGGGCGAAGTCCCTCGTGTCCGACCGGGAGCAGGCCCGGGCGGCGGCACGCGAACGGGCCCGGGCGGCGGTGCTCCGGCCGGTGCGGGCGGCGGTGTTCCGGCCGGTGCGGGCGGAAAACCGTTGGCACGGGCCCGCCCCGGTGGGCGAAGCTGCTCCGATGCAGCGAGCGAGCAACCGGACCGTGACGGTCGATCTCACCTACGGCGACGAGTACTTCGGGCAGCTGGGGCCCTTCGAGGTGGAGCTCGGCTGGTGGTCCTCCGTGGACGAGGTGGTCGCGCGGGCGGCGGCGTCGGCCGGGGTGCCGGTGCTGGTGGCGCGGCTGGTCGACGGGCGGAGCGAGGAGCCGGGCCACGGCGGGCGGGTGCGCTACCACGCCGAGGCGAGCGAGCGGCCGAGGGCGCTCGACTCCCGGCCCCCGGAAGCCGGGACGGCCGCGCTGCTCGGCCCCGCCGAGCGCCGCGCCGCCTGGGCCACGCCGGAAGGGCTGCGGTCGGCGCTGGACTGGGCGGAGGCGGAACTCGCCGCCGTCGGTCGCCCGGCGGCCGGGCCCGCCCGGCAGATCCGGACCTGGAACCTCTCCGGCCTCTTCCGCCTCCCCACCGCGACCGGAGTGGACGCCTGGCTGAAGACCACGACGCCGGCGTTCAACGCCCACGAGGGCGAGGTCATCGCGCTGCTCGGCGGCGTCGACCGCACGCTCGTCCCGACCGTCCTCGCCGCCGACCCCTCCGGTGGGCGGCTGCTGCTCGACCACGTCCCCGGCGAGGACTGCTGGAACCCCTCCGCCGGGACCGTCGCCGACGTCGTCCCCCGGCTCGTCGCCGCGCAGGCCGCGCTCGCCGGCCGTCCGGACGACCTGGCCGCACTGCGCGACCGCACCCCGCGCGCCCTGGCGGCCCAGCTGACGGCCCTGCTGGACCGGCTCGCGGAGGAGACCGACCTGACGCCCGAGGAGCTGGACCGCCTGGCCGGCTTCGCCGCCGACCTGCCCGGGCTGCTGGACCGACTCGCCGCCTGCGGCCTGCCGGAGACCCTGCTGCACGGCGACTTCCACCCCGGCAACTGGCGTTCCGACGGCGGGAGCACGGTGGTCGTCGACTACGCCGACTCCTGCCTCGGCCATCCGGCCCTGGACGGGCTGCGCCCCCGCGCCTACCTCGGCCCGGAGGCCTGGCAGCACCACGCCGCGGTCTGGGCGGAGGCCTGGCGGCGCCACGCCCCCGGCTCGGACCCGCGCCGGGCCCTCGAACTCGCCGAGCCGCTCTACCACTTGTCCTACGCGCTGCGCTACCAGGAGTTCCTGGACCACATCGAGCCGAGCGAACGCCCGTACCACGAGGGCGACCCGGCCGCCGAGCTGCGCGCCGTGCTGGCCTGCGGCCCGGTCGCCGGGCGGAGGTAGCCGGCCGGGGTGCGACGGCCGACGCCGGCGCCCGGGCCCTCGGAACCGCCGGTGGTGCCCGTCGCGGTCGTCGCGGCGGGCACCACCGGGCGCGTTCACTCGGCGGGGGCGATCCGGTAGCCGCCGCGCGCCGAGTGGAGGCTGAGCGCCTCGACCGGGCAGAAGTCCACCGCCTCGGTCAGCCCGTCCGTCGGCTCCGCGCCGCCGTCCGCGTACTCGGCCAGCGGTGCGGCCAGCCCGTCGGAGCCGAGGACCAGCGAGTCGGGGGCGCTGAGGGCGCACATCCCGGAGCCGATGCAGCGGTCGCGGTCGACCCGGACGACCACCGGCTCGGTGTCCGCGCGGCCCGTCACCACTCCACCCGCAGGGAGTTCGGGCTGCGGGTGAGCAGGCCGCGCCGCCAGTCGATCCGGCCGACCGGGTCGGCCAGCCGCAGGGCGGGCAGCCGGCGGGCCAGCCGGTGCAGGGCGAGTTCCAGCTCCATCCGGGCCAGCCAGGCGCCCAGGCAGTGGTGCGGCCCGGCGCCGAAGGTGAGCATGGGGGCGGCCAGCGGGGAGAACAGCTCGGTGCGCAGGTCCCCGGTGAAGGCCTCCGGGTCGTGGTTGGCGGCGTTCGCGTCGGCGGCGACCACGCTGCCGGCCGGGATGACCACACCGCCGATCTCGACGTCCTCGACGGTGCGGCGCATCAGTCCGGGCATGTGCTCCTGGCGGTCGCCGAGCGGGACGGCGCGCAGCAGCTGCTCGGTCGCGGCGGCGGCGCTGGCCTCGTCGGAGGAGAGCCGCCGCCAGGCGTCGCGGCCGTCCTGGAGCAGGTAGACCAGGGCGTTGCCGAGGCTGGTCATGGTGGTCTCGTGGCCGGCCACGACCAGGCCGATGACCAGGACGACCAGCTGGCCCTCGGTGATCGAGCCGTCCTCGGCGGCGGCCGCGAGCAGCCCGCTGACCAGGTCCTCGCCGGGGGCGGCCCGGCGTTCGGCGATCACCTCGGCGCCGAAGGCGGCGAACTCGGTCATCGCGGTGACGATCGCCTCGGCGCTGTGGGCGGTGGTGGAGAGCGCGTGGTCGCTCCAGTGCGCGAGCCGCTTGCTGTCCAGGTTGTCCAGGCCCATCAGCCGGCTGATCACGGCGACGGGCAGCGGGCGGGAGTAGCCGGCGATGATGTCGGCGGGGGAGCCGTGGTCGATCAGCTCGTCGATCAGCGACTCGACCACCGACGCCACCCAGGGCCGCCAGCGTTCGATCGCGCGCGGGGTGAAGGCCCGCTGCACGGTGCGGCGCAGCCGCTGGTGGTCGGTGCCGTCGATGTTCAGCATGCTCTGCGGGTCGTCGAGGATGTTCGGCGTGACCGTGATCGGCGGGGCGTCCGGCGCGTAGAGCGGGGCGCGGCCCAGTCGCGGGTCGGTCAGCACCTGGCGCACGTCGGCGTGCCGGCTGACCAGCCAGACCGGCGTGCCGGTGGGCAGCGCGGCGAGGCGGGGCGGGCCGGGTTCGAGTTGGCGCATGCAGTGCAGCGGGGGGAGCGGGGCGGTGCCGGCGCTGGTCGCACTGTTCTCGGTGGACATCCGTACTCCAGACTCCAGGGCGGTGGGCCGCGGGACGCGACCCGACGGGGGGTGAATCCGGGGATCGTGCGGGGGACGGGTGATGCGGCCGGCTGGCGGCTCGACACGGGCCGGGGTTCGGTCGGGCTCCTACGGGGTGTGGCGCGAAATGTGCGCGGGTGCACGGTCGGTGCGCACCCGGCGCGGTCGGTGCGCGGTCGCGCGCCGACGGGTGGGGCGGGTGTGCTGAGCGTGGTCGCGTGGACCGTCTCAGCTACGACCGTACGTGGGTGGCGGGGCGCCCGTCTGCGGCACTTCCAGCCAACGCCGGTGCTTTCCGGGCACTTCGGGGCGTGCTGACAGGCGCTCGGCGACGCCCGTGCGCCCCTGTCGACAGGGCCGCGCCGGGCGGTCCCCGGGCGCTCGGCGGATACCCGGGCGGCACATGCCGCGGGGAGGGTCCGTGAGCCGGCGCGGCGGTGTCGGACACGCCGTCGGCAGGTCCGGTGAGCCGTATCACACCACGTCACGTCGGATCGCCCGGGACGCTCCGCCGGTGACCGGCCGGGCGGGCGATACGCTTCGTGGGCAGTTCGTCTTGCAGTCGTGTTGTCGCAGGTCACGCCGGTGCAGAGCCGCACCGGCAGACGGAGGTGGAATCGGATGCCCCAGCAGGTCAAGGCAGTCATCGCGCGCGCCAAGGGCGCGCCCGTGGAGGTGACCACGATCGTGGTGCCGGACCCTGGCCCGGGCGAGGCGGTGGTCCGGATCCAGGCGTGCGGCGTCTGCCACACCGACCTCCACTACCGGGAGGGCGGCATCAACGACGAGTTCCCGTTCCTGCTCGGCCACGAGGCCGCGGGCATCGTGGAGTCGGTCGGCGAGGGCGTCACCGAGGTCGGGCCCGGTGACTTCGTGGTCCTCAACTGGCGTGCGGTGTGCGGCCAGTGCCGCGCGTGCAAGCGGGGCCGCTCGCAGTACTGCTTCAACACCCACAACGCGAAGCAGCGGATGACGCTCCTGGACGGCACCGAGCTGTCCCCGGCCCTGGGCATCGGCGCGTTCGCCGAGAAGACCCTGGTCGCGGCCGGCCAGTGCACCAAGGTGGACCCGGCGGCCGACCCGGCCGTCGCGGGCCTGCTGGGCTGCGGCGTGATGGCGGGCCTCGGTGCCGCGATCAACACCGGCAACGTGGGCCGGGGCGACTCGGTCGCGGTGATCGGCTGCGGCGGCGTCGGCGGCGCGGCCGTGATGGGCTCCCGGCTGGCGGGCGCGGCGAAGATCATCGCGGTGGACATCGACGACCGCAAGCTGGAGACCGCCCGCGGGCTGGGCGCCACCCACACCGTCAACTCCCGCACCACCGACCCGGTCGAGGCGATCCGCGAGCTGACCGGCGGCAACGGCGCGGACGTGGTGGTCGAGGCGGTCGGCCGGCCGGAGACCTACAAGCAGGCCTTCTACGCCCGGGACCTGGCCGGCACCGTCGTCCTGGTCGGCGTGCCGACCCCGGAGATGACGCTGGAGCTCCCGCTGCTCGACGTCTTCGGCCGCGGCGGCGCGCTGAAGTCCTCCTGGTACGGAGACTGCCTGCCCTCGCGGGACTTCCCGATGCTGATCGACCTCTACCTCCAGGGCCGCCTGGACCTCGGCGCCTTCGTCACCGAGACCATCGGGCTCGACGCCGTGGAGCAGGCCTTCGAGCGCATGCACCAGGGCGACGTCCTGCGTTCGGTGGTGGTCCTGTGACCTCGGCCCGCATCGACCGGCTGGTGACCGCCGGGACCTTCGAGCTCGACGGCGGCAGCTGGGAGGTGGAGAACAACGTCTGGATCGTCGGGAACGACGAGGAGGCGGTGGTGATCGACGCCGCGCACGACGCCGAGGCCATCGAGGCCGCGCTCGGCGGGCGCCGGCTGCTGGCGATCGTCTCCACCCACGCGCACAACGACCACATCGACGCGGCCCCGGCGCTCGCCGACCGCACCGGTGCGCCGATCCTGCTGCACCCGGACGACCTTCCGCTGTGGAAGCTCACCCACCCCGAGCGGCTGCCGGACGGCGAACTGGCCGACGGCGGGCGGATCGAGGTGGCCGGCACCGAGCTGACCGTGCTGCACACCCCGGGGCACGCGCCGGGCGCGGTCTGCCTGTACGCGCCCGGGCTGGGCACCGTCTTCACCGGCGACACCCTGTTCCACGGGGGGCCGGGAGCCACCGGCCGGTCGTTCTCGCACTTCCCGACGATCGTCGACTCGATCCGCGAGCGGCTCCTGACGCTCCCGGCCGAGACCGTGGTGCGCACCGGCCACGGCGACCCGACCACCATCGGCGCCGAGGCCCCGGCCCTGCCGGAGTGGATCGCGCGCGGGCACTGACGCCCCGCCCGTACGCCCCCGGGGAACGCCCGTTCCCCGGGGGCCGTACCATCGCGATCATGGCCCATGACCCGCGCGACCTCGACGACTCCTTCCTCGCCTTCTGGCGGGAGCGGCACATCTCCACGCTGACCACCACCCGCCCGGACGGCACGCCGCACGTGGTGCCGGTGGGTGTGACGTACCAGCCGGAGACGGGCACCGCCCGGGTGATCACCAGCCGCACCAGTCGCAAGGCCCGCAACGTCGCCGAGGCCGGGCCCGGGGGCCAGCGGGTCGCGGTCTGCCAGGTGGACCGGGCCCGTTGGTCGACCCTGGAGGGGGTGGCGGTGGTCCGCGACGAGCCCGAGCAGGTCGCCGAGGCGGAGCGCCGCTACGCCGAGCGCTACCGGGAGCCGCGGGTCAACCCGGACCGGGTGGTCATCGAGATCACCGTCGACCGCGTCCTCGGCCGGGCCTGAGCGCGCCCGCCCGGGGATCCGGCCGGCCGGTGCCTGGTGCCGGTGTTGCCGGTGTTGCCGTATGGGCGACGGCCGCCCCCAGCACCGGAATCACCTGAAACGGTGGTGGATTCGTCACCGTCGGTGACGTGAATGCCGTATGAAAGCTGCGAACTTGCCTCCACGACTTCTTCCATGACGGCGCGTTGATGTGATCTGATTGGCCGCGCACGGTCAAGGCGGAGGCGATGGGTATCAGTACACCCGCCTCGGCGAACTCGGGGGAACGACGCCGGGGACGCGAATTCCGCGTACCCGAAGGTGAGCACTCGGGAGGGGGGGATGGATCGGTGTGCGGGAGTGCCGGACGGCATCCCGCCGTTCTCCGGTCGGAGACGCGGTACCGGTGGCCCGCAGGTGCGGCCGATGGTGTGACGGCCCGGCGATAGCGGCTCGTCGACGCGTGAACAGGCGTCGGAAAGCCGGGCTCTTGTGCTGCCCATTCGCCGCCGGCAGCGGAAGTCGCCGCCCTGCCGAACCCTTCAGTGGCCGGCCCCGGATTCGGGCCGCACGCATGTCCCGGCGACCCGGCACGACGACCCCGCGGGGTCGATGACCGTGTTCTCGGTTCAGAGGTTCTGATCGCGATCCAACTGCCCTGGGGCGACCGCGGCACCATGCCGTCGCGCTCCGTCATGAGGAAGGTGCATCGAGTCATGTCTTCTGCAAGAACTGCGCCACAAGAGCTGGACTGGACCCTTGAGAAGGGCAAGCCGGCCACCCTCGTCGTCCCTCGATTCGAAGGTACCGACGAGGCCTGCGCGTGGCTGAACGCGCTCCTGCCCGACATCCGTACCGCGCTTCAAAGGTACGGCGCGCTGTACCTGCGCGGGCTTCCGGTCGCCTCCGTCGAGGACTTCGCACTCGTGCGGGACGTCCTCGTCCCGCAGCGGACGCCCTACCGGGAGAAGGCGACGCCGCGCAGCAGCTTCGGCAACGACGTCTACTCGTCCACCGATCTGCCGCCGGCCCAGTCGATCCGGATGCACAACGAGAACAGCTACACCCTCACGTTCCCCGGGCTGCTGATGTTCGCCTGCCTGATCGCCCCGGAGGAGGGCGGGGCGACGCCGGTCGCGGACTGCCGGGAGGTGCTGCGGAAACTGCCCGCCCCGCTCGTCGAGCGGATCCGCGCCAACGGCTGGACCCTGCACCGGAGTTACTCCGAGCACATCTCCGTGAGCTGGGAGAAGGCATTCGCGACCGAGCGCCGGGAGGACGTCGAGCAGTACTGCTCGGAGAACCTGATCTCCTGCCACTGGGACGACGAGGGGAATCTGAGGACCGCGCAACGGCGGCCCGGAATCATCCGGCACCCGGCGACCGACGAGGAGGTCTGGTTCAATCACATGGCCTTCTGGAATTCCTGGTCATTGGACGAGGAGCTCCGCGAGACGCTCGTGGACGAATTCGGCGCGGACGGCCTGCCGTTCGAAACCGGAGTGGCCGACGGGAAGCCCCTGACCCGGGACGAGCTCGACATCATCAACACCGCCTACGCCGAGGCGACGGTGCGTCAGACCTGGCAGCCCGGTGACGTCATGCTCGTCGACAACGTGCTCACGGCCCACGGCCGCGACCCGTTCCGGGGCGACCGCAAGATCGTCGTCGCCATGGGCAACCCGGTCGACCTCGACGAGTGCCGGCCCACCGTGCCGGCCGCGGCGGGCAACGGCGGTGCCGCGTGAGCATCACCGAGGAGCCCCTGGCCCCGGCGGCCCCGACCGTGACGGTCGACCCGATCGTCCGGTTCCGGCGGGCCGTCGCGTCCACCCCGGACCGGCTGGCCGTGCGCGGGACCGACCGCACCCTGACCTTCGCCGAACTCGACCACGACGTACGCCGGTTGGCCGCACAGCTGGCCGAGCGCGGCCTCGGACGCGGCGCCCGGGTGGGCGTCAGCATGCACCGCGGCGCGGACCTCGTCGTCGCCCTGCTCGCCGTGTGGCACGTCGGCGCCGCCTACGTGCCGCTGGACCCCGCCTACCCGCAGGACCGCCTCGCCCACATGGTGGCCGGCGCCGACCTGCGGACCGTCCTGGCGGGGCCCGGCAACGGGCCGACGTGGCCCACCGGCGTCGACGTCATCACCCTCGCCGACGCCCTCGCCGCGCCGACCGCGACTCCGGACGCGCCGGCGGCCGAGACCTCCCCGGCGGACCCGGCGTACGTGATCTACACCTCCGGCTCGACCGGAACGCCGAAGGGCGTGGAGGCCACCCGGGGCGGCGTGGCCGCGCTCGCCGCCGACCTCGAAGAGGCGGGCTTCTACGCCGACCGGCCGCGCACGGTGGCCTGGAACGCGAGCATCTCCTTCGACGCCTCCGTCCAGCAGTGGGCCCGGATCTGCCGGGGCGACAGCATCGTGGTGATCGGCGAGAACGAGCGCACCGACCCGGCCGTGCTGCGCGCCCTGCTGGACGAGCACGCCGTCGACGACCTGGACCTGACGCCCTCGCACTGGGAGGTGCTGCGCGAGGCCCTCCTCGCCCCCACCGCCGACGGCCGCGTCCTGCGGCTGTTCATGGGCGGCGAGCCGGTACCGGCGGAGGTCTGGCGCGAGCTGGGCGAAGCCCGCGACGCCGGGACGGTCGAGGCGATCAACCTGTACGGCCCCACCGAGTGCACCGTGGACGCCACCGCGGCCTGGATCACCGGCGCGGGCCCGCACATCGGCCGCGCGCTGCCCGGGTTCACCGCCCACGTGCTCGACGAAGGGCTGCGCCCCGCGGCCGCCGGCGAGCCGGGCGAGCTCTACCTGGCCGGGCCCTCCGTGACCATCGGCTACGTCGGCCGGCCCGCGCTGACCGCTCAGCGCTTCGTCGCCGACCCGGCCGGTACCGGCCGCCGGATGTACCGCACGGGCGACCGGGTGCGGCTGCGCCCCGACGGCACCATCGACTACCTGGGCCGGGTCGACCGGCAGATCAAGATCCGCGGCTACCGGGTGGAACTCGGCGAGATCGAGGCGGCGCTCGCCGCGCACCCGGAGGTCAGGACCGCCGCCGTCGTCCTGCACGCCACCGAGACCGCCGGCGACCAACTGGTCGGCTACGTCGTCCCGGAGGGCGGGAGCGTCCCGCGCGCCCGGGAACTCCAGGAGCACCTCGGCGGCGTGCTGCCGTCGTTCATGGTCCCCTCGGCGTTCGTCACGCTCGACACCATGCCGCTGAGCGTGAACGGCAAGGTGGACCACCGGGCCCTGCCCGCCGTGGACGAGGCCCTGTGGGCCGACGGCGAACAGGAGCCGGGGGACGAGCCGCAGGGCGAGTTCGAGACCCTGATCGCCGGCGTGTGGGCCGAGGTGCTCGGCCGCCAGCGGATCAGCCCCACCGACAACTTCTTCTCGCTGGGTGGCCATTCGCTCATCGCGCTGCGCGTCATCGGCCGGCTGAAGAAGCAGTTCGGCATCACCGTGTCCACGAAGGAGGTCTACCAGCACCCCGAACTGCGGTCGCTGGCGGAGTTCGTGGCGTCCCGTCGGACGGAGGGCAAGTGAACACCGCACAGGACACCACCGTCATCAGCATCCGGCGCCCCAAGGACGCCGCCCTGACGCTGATCTGCCTGGGCTTCTGCGGGGGCGGCACGGCCTCCTACCACCTGTGGGGCGACGCCGTGCCGGACGACATCGCCCTGTCGGCGATCTGCTACCCGGGCCGGGAGGGCAGGTTCCTGGAGGACTTCGCCACCGACTGGGAGGAACTGGCCCAGGACGCCACCGCGGCGGTGCTGTCCGCCGTCGACGGCCCCTACGTGCTCTTCGGGCACAGCATGGGCGGCTGGATGGCGTTCGACGTCGCCGCGCGGATCGAGAGCGGCGGCGGGCCGCTGCCGCGGAACCTGGTCGTCTCCTCGGCCAACGCGCCGGCCCGCGGGCTCACGCCCCGGGACATGTTCCCGTCCCAGCAGGACGACGACGACGGCCTGCTGCTCTGGATGAAGACCCACGGCCTGATGCCGGCACACGTCCTGGAGGACCCCGAACTCCAGGAGATGAGCGTCGAACTGATGCGCGCCGACATCCGGGTGCGGGACACCTTCCGCTACACCGAGGGCGCCACCGTCAGCATGCCGGTGCAGATGCTGTCGGGCGCCGACGACGACGTCATCGAGGCGAACGCGGGCGAGCAGTGGCGCACGCTGGCGCTGGGCGAGTACCGCCACGACGTCCTCCCCGGCGGCCACTTCTACACCCCGGAGGTCTGGCGGACCCTGCCCTCCAGGATCGCCGCCCTCGATCCCCGCGAGAGGAGCCGACGATGAGAACGGACGCCACGCTGGACGTGATCGTCAGCGGCACCGAGTCGGACTCGCACACCTGGAACCTGGTCTTCCTCCAGCTCCAGCTGGAGGACTGGGGGCACCGGGTGCAGAACCTCGGCCCGTGCCTGCCGGGCGGGGAACTGGCGGCGGAGTGCCGGCGCGGCGCCCCCGACCTCATCGTGCTCAGCAGCGTCAACGGCCACGGCGAGAGCGACGGACTGTCCGCCGTCGCGGCGCTGCGCGCCGACCCGGAGCTCGCCGACACACCGATCGTCATCGGCGGGAAGCTCGGCACCGGCAAGCAGCTGCGGGCCGGTGCGGGCGGGGCCGCCGGCGGCGAGATGACGCGCCGCCTGCTGTCCGCGGGCTTCTCCGCGGTCTTCCACGAGTCGTCCGGACTACCGGAGTTCGAGAGGTACGTCGCCGCCCTCAGCGCCGAGAAGGCGAGGCGGGCCGGCCGCGTCCTGGAGGAGCTCCGCGCCGCCCCGACCCCATGAACGACGGGCCGGTCAACGCGTTCGCGGACTTCGTCGGACGGTCGCACGAACAGGGCAACCTGGTGGTGCAGCCCCGCATGGGCTTCGGCGACCCGCGGGCCATGCGGGACGGGCTGATCGCCGTCAAGGGGGCCAACGCCACCACGGTCGGCACGATCACCCTGGACAGCTACACCCGGCTCGGCAAGCTCGCCGACGCCCGGCGGGCCGTCGACGAGGGCGGCGACCTCAACGGCTACCCGATCAGGACCCACCCCCCGGACACCAACCGGCGGGTGCTGGACGGCGTGCGCGAGCGCGACTTCCCGGTCCAGGTGCGGCACGGGTCGGCGAGCCCCTACGGCATCATCGCGGCCTCGCTGGAAGCGGGGCTCGACACCACCGAAGGCGGCCCGGTCTCCTACTGCCTGCCGTACGGGCGCCTCCCGCTGCGCCAGGCGGTGCGGAACTGGGAACGGTCCTGCGAGCTGATGGTCAGGGCCCGTGACCACGGCATCGAACCGCACGTCGAGACCTTCGGCGGCTGCATGCTCGGCCAGCTCTGCCCGCCCAGCCTGCTGGTGGCGATCAGCCTCCTGGAAGGCGTGTTCTTCCGCCGGCACGGCCTGCGCAGCATCTCGCTGAGCTACGCCCAGCAGACCAACGCCGAGCAGGACCGGGAGGCGGTGCTGGCCCTGCGCCGGCTCGCCGGTGCGCTGCTGCCGGACGTCGACTGGCACATCGTGATCTACAACTACATGGGGGTCTACCCCAGCACCCGCTCGGGCGCCCTGCTGCTGCTGGAGCAGGCCGCCGAGCTGGCCGTCCGCACCGGAGCGGAACGGCTCATCGTCAAGACGGCGGCCGAGGCGCACCGGATCCCGACCGTCCGGGAGAACGTCGAGGCGCTGGAGATCGCGGCGCTGGCCGCCCAGAACGCGGGCGGATCGGCGCCGCCGGACACCGGCGCGGACAGCGAGGTCCTGGCGGAGGCGACCGCGCTCGTGAACACCGTCCTCGGCCTCAACACGGACGTGGGCGCCGCCCTGGTCGAGGCGTTCAACCGGGGGCTGCTGGACGTCCCGTACTGCCTGCACCCGGACAACGCCGGACGGGCCAGGAGCTACATCGACTCCGACGGGCGGCTGCGCTGGTCGCACACCGGCTCCCTGCCCGTACGGCCGAACGGGCGGTCCACCGGCAACCGCTCGATGAGCGCGGCGGACCTGCTCCGGGCCCTGTCCCACGTCGCGCGGTCGTTCGACGAGCGCGCCGCCACCACGCTGGACCGGCTGCCCGGGATCCCCAGCTGAACCCCCTGCCAGAACCGCAGGACCAGAGAACCGAAGGAAGAGACCCCTTGACCAGCGAGTTCGAGTCTGCACGGCCCGGTGCACTGCCGGACCACCTCAAGAACCCCGTGACCCGGTCCGTGCTGCGGATCCAGAACCAGATCGTCCAGGCGGGCCGCGAACTACTCCTCGGCGAAGGGTTCGTGGAGCTGCTGCCGCCGATCATCGGACCGGTGACGGACCCGGGCGGCCGTGGTGCCAAGCAGGTGGACGTCGACTTCTACGGCCACCGCTACAAGCTGATGACCAGCGCGATCCTCTACAAGCAGGCGTCGCTGCTCGCCTTCGACAAGGTGTTCTACGTCGCGCCGAACGTCCGGCTCGAACCGCTGGAGACCGCGAACATCGGCCGCCACCTGGCGGAGTTCCACCAGTTCGACGTGGAGATCGCCGGCGCCACGCAGGAGGACGCGATGGGCGTGGCACAGTCCATCGTGACCGCGGCGATCGAGCGCGTGGTGCGGACGATGGGCGCCGAGCTGGACGTCCTGGGCCGCGACGCGGACGCCTTCACCCCGCTGCTCACCCGCGACGCCCCGTTCGAGCGGATCAGCCACGGCGACGCGATGGCCGAGCTGGCCCGGCTGGGCCACGAGCAGAACCACGACGCCGAGATCGACTGGCAGGGCGAGGGCCTGCTCTCGCACAAGTCGGACTCGCCGTTCTTCATCATCGACTACCCCAAGGGCTCGCGCGGCTTCTACGACCGCGAGGACCCGCGGCGCCCGGAGGTCCTGCGCAACTTCGACCTCATCGCCCCCGAAGGCTTCGGCGAGCTGATCAGCGGCAGCGAGCGGGAGTTCGACTACGCGCGGATCATCGCCCGGATGCGCGAGAGCGGCGAGAACCCGGCCAAGTACGAGTGGTACCTGAAGATGGTCCGCGACGGGATCCCGGGCAGCGCCGGCTTCGGGATCGGCATCGAGCGGCTCACCCGCTACGTCGCCGGGCTGGACGCCGTCTGGCAGGCCACCCCGTTCCCGAAGATCCCCGGGGTGGTCTCGCCGTGAGCGGGGTGCTCGGCGCCCCGGGCTTCCCGGAGGCCGCGATCCGGTCGCGGGCCAGGGAGGGCGCCGCCGGGGCGTTCCCGCCGATGGACGGCTACGGCCTGACCCTGTTCGGCGCCGGCGGCACGGGCGGCGTCCCGCAGCCGGCGGCGCCCCACGGCGCGGACGTGCTGGACGCGATGCGCCTGGTCCCGCCGGTCTTCATGCCCCAGCGGCTGGAGAAGCTCACCGACCTGGCCCGCGAGCCGCTCTACGGCGACGTCGAACTCGCCACCGACATCGGCGGGTTCCGGTCGTCGCTGCCGGTGTACGTCTCGGCCTTCGGCTCCACCCAGGTGGCCTCCTCCGGGCTGGGCCTGGCGGCCAGCCGCCAGGCCGGACGGCTGGGCATCCCGCTGGTCATCGGCGAGAACGTGGTGCCGACCAACGGCTTCGCCGACGGTTCCGCCGGCAGCCCCGAGGACCGGTCCACCGGCAGCCCCGGGGACCGGTCCGCCGACAGCTCCGCCGACACCGGCGACAGCATGCTCGCCCGGCTGCGCGCCTACGAGCAGGAACTCCCCGAGGGCATGGGCGGGCTGGCGTTCCAGCAGAGCACCGAGGACGCCGATGCCGAGGTGTGGAACCAGATCTACAGCGCCCCGGCCGCGAAGGCCCTGCTGGAGTCCGGCCGGCTGGCGTTCGAGCTGAAGGTGGGACAGGGCGCCAAGCCCGGCCTCGGCGGGATGACGGTGCTGAAACGCTCCGTGGCCGACCAGCTGGCCGCCCAGTACAGCACCGACGAGAACGTCTTCGGCGGCGGGCACGACCGGGTGCTGCGGTCCAGCAGCCCGGGCACGTTCACCGCGGAGATCCTGCGTCAGCAGATCCGGTTCATGCGCAACAACTACCCGCGCGCGCGGATCTGGGTGAAACTCCCGCCCGGGCGCGACATCCGCGAGGCGGCGGCCGTGGCCCGGGAGAGCGGCGCGGACTCGGTGACCGTGGACGGCGCCGAGGGCGGCAGCGGCTGGGCGCCCAGCAGCTTCCTCGACCAGGTGGGCCTGCCGCTGGGCGAGTGCCTGCGCCGGCTGGAGCCGCGCTCCTCCTCCGACTGCCTGCTGGTCTCGGGCCGGATGTGGGAGGGCGCCAGGGCCGTGAAGGCCCTGGCGCTGGGCGCCCGCGCCGTCGGACTGGGCCGGGCGGCCCTGCTCGCGGCGGACGAGGACCCGCAGGACGGGATCGCCCGGCTGGTCTCCTGCCTCGCCTTCGAACTGCGGCTGCTGATCAGCGCGCTGGGCAAGTACACGCCCGCCGCGCTGGGCCCGGAGGACGTCTGGCTCCCGGGAACGGCCGACCCGCACCTCCACCCGTAGCACGCCGGACCCCGCCCCACCGGGGCCGGTCCCTTTCCCTGCCACGAACATTCACCCCGCGAAGAAGGAGCACCGCTGTGACGAATCCGTTCGAGGACGCCGACGGCCGCTACGTGGTCCTGGTCAACGACCAGAACCAGCACTCCCTGTGGCCGAACGCGATCGAGGTCCCGGCCGGCTGGGCCACGGCCTTCGGCGAGAACGACCGCCAGGCCTGCCTGGAGTACATCGAGCAGAACTGGACCGACCTGGCGCCGCGCCCGACCGCGGTCGGCTGACCCGCGGACCCGATTCCCTTTTCCCCATTCCTTTCGCACACCCGCGTACGGCCCCGGCCAGGTGACGAAGCACCCGGCCGGGGCGTCCGGTCACGCACATCGATCACCGCCGGATAAGCACCAGAGGGAGATGTCATGGCTCAGCAGAAGGAACCGACGGTCGGGCAGAAGGCCATGGCCGAGGACGGCCGCGGTCCCGGATCGGTGCAGGAGGAGATCCTGTGCGGCCTTTTCGCTGAGGTCCTCGATGTGCCGTCGGTGGGGATCGACGACAACTTCTTCGCGCTGGGCGGTCACTCCGTACTCGCGACCCGGCTGATCAGTCGCATCCGCAGCACGCTCGGCGCGGAGCTCGGCATCCGTGAACTGTTCCGGAACCCGACCGTCGCCAAGGTGGCGGAGAAGCTGAAGGACGGCCGCCCGGCGCGTCCGGCGCTGGTGGCGGGCCCGCGGCCGGAGGTGCTGCCGCTGTCGTTCGCCCAGCAGCGGTTGTGGTTCCTCGACCAGTTGGAGGGGGCGTCGGCGGCCTACAACAGTCCGTTCGCGTTCCGGCTGCACGGTGCCGTGGACGTCGAGGCTCTGCGTGCGGCGATCGGTGACGTCGTCGGCCGGCACGAGGCCCTGCGCACGGTCTACCCGGCGGTCGACGGTCAGCCGCACCAGCTGGTGCTGCCCGCCGGCGACGTCGAGGTGCCGTTCCGGGTCGAGCCGTGCGCGGAGGAGGAGGTGGCGGAGCGGATCTCGGCCGAGGCGTTCGCCGCCTTCGATCTCTCGACCGAGCTTCCGTTGCGGGTGGCGCTGTTCACGCTCGGCGAGGGCGAGGGCGAGGGCGAGGGCGAGGGCGAGTCGGTGTTGGTGCTGACCTTGCACCACATCGCGAGTGACGGTTGGTCGATGAGGCCGTTGTGGGAGGGGGTGGCGTCGGCCTATCGGGCGCGGTTGGCGGGGCTGGCGCCGCAGTGGGAGCCGTTGGCCGTTCAGTACGCGGATTACTCGCTGTGGCAGCAGGAGCTGCTGGGTGGGGTCGTGGGTGAGCAGTTGGTGTACTGGTCGGAGGTGCTGCGGGATTCGCCGCAGGAGGTGGCGTTGCCGTTGGACCGGCCTCGGTCGGGGGTGGTTTCGCGTGCGGGTGGTCGGGTGGAGTTCGGGCTGGATGCGGAGCTGCATGCCGAGCTGGAGGGGTTGGCGCGTCGGCACGGTGTGACGTTGTTCATGGTGTTGCACGCGGCGTTGGCGGCTCTGTTGTCGCGGCTGGGTGCGGGGACGGATGTTCCGATCGGGACGGTGGTGGCGGGGCGTTCGGACCAGGCGTTGGACGATGTGGTCGGGTTCTTCGTGAACACGCTGGTGCTGCGGACGGATGTGTCGGGTGAGCCGACCTTCGGCGAGTTGTTGGGCCGGGTCCGTGACGCGGATCTGGCGGCGTTCACGAACCAGGACGTGCCGTTCGAGCGGCTGGTGGAGGAGCTGAACCCGGTCCGTTCGGCCTCCGTGCATCCGCTGTTCCAGGTGATGCTGGTCCTGCAGAACAACAGCGAGGGGGTGCTTCAGCTCCCGGGCGTCACGCTGGAAGCGGAGACCTTCGCCGATGCCCCGGCCAGGTTCGACCTCAACCTGATCTTCTCCGAGGGCCGCGACGCCGCCAACAACCCCGCCGGCATACGGGCCGAACTCCTCTACGCCACCCAGCTCTTCGACCACGGAACCGTCGCCACACTGGCCGAACGCCTGCGCCTGGTGCTGGCCGCGATGGTTGCGGATCCGGAGCGGTCGGTCGGGTCGGTGGATGTGCTGGTGGGTGGTGAGCGTGAGCTGATCGTGTCGGGGTGGGGTGGTGGTTCGGGGGCGGTTCCGGCGGGGACGGTGTCGGGGTTGTTCGCGGAGCAGGTGGTGCG
>NZ_JBVJBI010000065.1:0-36724 GCF_055589745.1 Kitasatospora sp. NPDC041917
ACAGCGCCCACCCATTCAAGTGGACCAAGACCGCCGACCAGATCATCGACCGAATCTGCCGCTACTGCTCAAGAATCTCCGGACCAGCTCACTAGACGGTGGCCCGCTCGACCCGGTCGGCGGCCGGGCCGTCCGGCTGGGCGGACAGGTACGCGGCGCCGCAGGCCGTCAGCCGCAGGGCGGTGTCGATCAGCGGGACGTGGCTGAAGGCCTGGGGGAAGTTGCCGACCTGGCGCTTGAGCCGCGGGTCCCACTCCTCGGCGAGCAGGCCCAGGTCATTGCGCAGCGCCAGCAGCCGGTCGAACAGTTCGCGGGCCTCCTGCACCCGGCCGATCATGGCGAGGTCGTCGGCCAGCCAGAACGAGCAGGCCAGGAAGGCGCCCTCGTGGCCGGAGAGGCCGTCGACGTTGTTGCCGCTCTCGTCGTGGGTGGGGTAGCGCAGGACGAAGCCGTCCTCGGTGGACAGTTCGCGCTGGATCGCCTCGATGGTGCCGATGACGCGCTTGTCGTCCGGGGGCAGGAAGCCGACCTGGGGGATCAGCAGCAGCGAGGCGTCCAGCTCCTTGCCGCCGTAGTACTGGGTGAAGGTGTTGCGCTCCGGGTCGTAGCCCTTCTCACAGACGTCCGCGTGGATTCGGGTGCGCAGCGCGCGCCAGCGCTCCAGGTGGCCGGTGGTGGGCTCGTCGTCGGGGGTCTGCTCCAGGAGTTTGATGGTGCGGTCGACGGCGACCCAGGCCATCACCTTGGAGTGGACGAAGTGCCGGCGCGGGCCGCGGACCTCCCAGATGCCCTCGTCCGGCTCCTGCCAGTGCTCCTCCAGGTAGTCGATCAGGCGCAGCTGGAGGTGGTGGGCGTGGTCGTTGCGGACCAGGCCGGTCATGTGGGCCAGGTGCAGGGCCTCGACGACCTCGCCGTAGACGTCGAGCTGGAGCTGTCCGGCGGCGCCGTTGCCGACCCGGACGGGCTGGGAGCCCTCGTAGCCGGGCAGCCAGTCCAGCGAGGACTCGGTGAGCTCGCGCTCGCCGGCGATGCCGTACATGATCTGGAGGTTCTCCGGGTCGCCGGCCACCGCGCGCAGCAGCCACTCGCGCCAGGCGCGGGCCTCCTCGCGGTAGCCGGTGCGCAGCAGGGAGGAGAGGGTGATGGCGGCGTCGCGCAGCCAGGTGTAGCGGTAGTCCCAGTTGCGTTCGCCGCCGATGTCCTCGGGCAGGGAGGTGGTGGGGGCGGCGACGATGCCGCCGGTGGGGGCGTAGGTGAGGCCCTTGAGGGTGATCAGGGAGCGGATCACGGCCTCGCGGTAGGGGCCCTGGTAGGTGCACTGGTCGGCCCACTCGTGCCAGAAGTCGGCGGTGGCGTCGAGCATCCCCTCGGCGTCCGGGGGCCTGGGCGGGTCGAGGTGGGAGGCCTGCCAGGTGAGGGCGAAGGCGATCCGCTCGCCGGCGGTGACGGTGAAGTCGGCGTAGGTGGTGAGGTCGCGGCCGTAGGTCTCGGCCTCGCCGTCCAGCCAGACCGAGTCGGGGCCGGCGACGGCGACGGTGCGGTGGCCGCCGTCGGCCTGTTCGACGCGGTGCACCCAGGGCACGATGCGGCCGTAGGAGAAACGCATCCGCACGGCCGAGCGCATCCGCACGGTGCCCGTGACGCCCTCGACGATCCGGATCACCTGGGGGACGGCGTCCTTGCCGGCCAGCGGGCGCGGCGGCATGAAGTCGATCACCCGGACGGTGCCGCCGTCGGTGTCCCACTCCTGCTCCAGGACCAGCGAGTCGCCCCGGTAGCGGCGGCGGTCGGCGGGCACGGCGGGGGCGGCGGCGGTGGGCGGGGGCACCCGTAGGTCGGCGGTGTCGGCGATGCGGGCCCGGCCCGCGTCGGCGGGGGGCGTGGCGGCGGCCGGCACGGGGACCTCGGTCAGGACGGCCTCGGCCGGGCCGATCCGCCAGAAGCCGTGTTCATCGGTGCCGAGCAGGCCGGCGAACACGGCCGGCGAGTCGAAGCGGGGAAGGCAGAGCCAGTCCACCGCCCCGTCCCTGCTGACCAGGGCAGCGGTCTGCATGTCCCCGATGAGTGCGTAGTCCTCGATACGGCCGGCCACGTGGATCTCCAGTTCGCAATGTGGTCAGGGCATCGGCGAGCGGAGGGAGCGAGCGGTCTGCGGGGCCGGAGGTCCACCCCGGGACGTCCGGCCTGCCGGGGGTGGTGGCAGGCCTTGCTGGAGTGTCCGCGGGGCTCGGTCGAGCCCCTGGAGTGGGTGGGGATGGGCTGGAATACGGGGAGGTCCGGTCGCGCATCGGGGACCGGGAGTGTCCTGACCCTCCCACGCCCTCCGCGTGCTCGTGCTGTCGGCGATGCGTCCGAGCAGCTTACGACGGACGAAAGGGGCGAAGCACGCGGGCGCAGCCCGGTGTGGCGCCGCAATTCGGCGGAAATGCCGTGCATCGCGAGGGCGCGGCGCAGGATGGTCCGGAAGGATCACCTCCGGCTGGTCCGGCCGGATGAGCCGTGATGGTCCGGACGGATACCGCGCTCTGGCCCGGTCCGGCGGGTTGTGCGACCGGTGTGAAATATGTGGCGCGTGATGCGCTGGTGGTGCGCCCCGCGCGCGCCCCCGATGCGGCGCGCGCGGCCCGGAACGGCGTCCGGGTCCGGTCGCTGATACCCTGGTATCCCGTGGACCGGCGGGATCAAACGCCCCGGACCAGCCGAACCGACGACCCAACGAGCGCCGCGCACCGAGCCGGCCTCCGTCGCCCGGCGAACCCCGAGCCTCCCGCCCACGTCTGCTTCGACACGCGACCCACGGGAGCCCCCTCTTGGCACAGCCCCATTCCGGCAAGGCAGCGAACGGCCGCGCCGTGACGACCAAGCACCTCTTCGTCACCGGGGGTGTCGCCTCTTCTCTCGGAAAGGGGCTCACCGCCTCCAGCCTCGGCGCGTTGCTCAAGGCCCGCGGCCTGCGCGTGACGATGCAGAAGCTCGACCCGTACCTCAACGTGGACCCGGGCACGATGAACCCGTTCCAGCACGGTGAGGTGTTCGTCACCGACGACGGCGCCGAGACCGACCTGGACATCGGCCACTACGAGCGGTTCCTGGACACCAACCTGCACGGCTCGGCGAACGTCACCACCGGCCAGGTGTACTCGACCGTCATCGCCAAGGAGCGCCGCGGCGAGTACCTGGGCGACACCGTCCAGGTCATCCCGCACATCACCAACGAGATCAAGTCCCGGATCCGCCGGATGGCGACCGAGGACGTCGACGTGGTGATCACCGAGGTCGGCGGCACCGTCGGCGACATCGAGTCGCTGCCGTTCCTGGAGGCCGTCCGCCAGGTCCGCCACGAGGTCGGCCGGGACAACGTGTTCTTCGTGCACGTCTCCCTGCTGCCGTACATCGGCCCCTCGGGCGAGCTGAAGACCAAGCCCACCCAGCACTCCGTCGCCGCGCTGCGCAACATCGGCATCCAGCCCGACGCGATCGTGCTGCGCGCCGACCGCGAGGTCCCGCAGGCGATCAAGCGCAAGATCTCGCTGATGTGCGACGTGGACGAGGAGGCCGTGGTCGCGGCCATCGACGCCAAGTCGATCTACGACATCCCCAAGGTGCTGCACGGCGAGGGCCTGGACGCCTACGTGGTGCGCCGCCTGGACCTGCCGTTCCGCGACGTGGACTGGACCACCTGGGACGACCTGCTGCGCCGCGTCCACGAGCCGCAGCACATCGTCAAGGTCGCCCTGGTCGGCAAGTACATCGACCTGCCGGACGCGTACCTGTCGGTGACCGAGGCGCTGCGCGCCGGCGGTTTCGCCAACAACGCCCGGGTCGAGATCAAGTGGGTCACCTCGGACGACTGCGAGACCCCCGAGGGCGCCCGGGCGCAGCTCGGCGACGTCGACGCGATCTGCATCCCCGGCGGCTTCGGCGACCGCGGCGTCAACGGCAAGGTCGGCGCGATCACCTTCGCCCGCGAGAACAAGGTCCCGCTGCTGGGCCTGTGCCTGGGCCTGCAGTGCGTGGTCATCGAGGCGGCCCGCAACCTGGCCGGCCTGCCGGAGGCCAACTCCACCGAGTTCGACGCCGCCGCCAAGCACCCGGTCATCTCCACGATGGCCGAGCAGCTGGCCATCGTCGACGGCAAGGGCGACCTGGGCGGCACCATGCGCCTGGGCCTGTACCCGGCCAAGCTCGCCGAGGGCTCGATCGTCCGCGAGGTCTACGACGGCGAGCAGTACGTCGAGGAGCGCCACCGCCACCGCTACGAGGTCAACAACTCCTACCGCGCGGACCTGGAGAAGACCGGCCTGGTGTTCTCCGGCCTCTCGCCCAAGGGCGACCTGGTCGAGTACGTCGAGTACCCGCGTGAGGTGCACCCCTACCTGGTGGCCACCCAGGCCCACCCGGAGCTGAAGTCCCGCCCGACCCGCCCGCACCCGCTGTTCGCGGGCCTGGTCAAGGCGGCCATCGAGATCAAGACCGCGGCCTCCGAGTAGTCCCCGGTCGTTGCGGTCGGCTGTCGTCGGCCGCGGTCGTCGACAGCGCTCGTTCACCGGACGGCGGCCCCGCGATTCCCGCGGGGCCGCCGTTCGGCGTTAGATTGTGTCGTACTGACGAAAAGGGGAGAGCGATGGACGAGCAGGGCCGCCAGGGGATCTTCGACGTGGCCGAGGAGTGGGAGGTCCGGGAGAGCGGAACGCCGTTCCGGGGCAAGGTCACCGGGGTGCGCAGCGAGGAGGTCCGGATGCCCGACGGCAGCTGGGCGCGCCGCGACTACCAGACCCACCCCGGCTCGGTCTCGGTGCTCGCCCTGGACGACGAGCAGCGGGTGCTGGTGCTGCGCCAGTACCGCCACCCGGTGCGCCAGCGGCTGTGGGAGCTGCCGGCCGGCCTGCTCGACGTGCCCGGCGAGAACCCGTGGCGCGCCGCGCAGCGCGAGCTGTACGAGGAGGCGTACTGCAAGGCCGGCACCTGGCGGATCCTCGCCGACTACTACACCTCCCCGGGCGGCACCGACGAGGCGCTGCGGATGTTCCTGGCCACCGACCTGGCGCCGGCCGAGGGCGAGCGCTACGCGGCCGAGGGCGAGGAGCAGGAGATCGAGGTCGCCTGGGTGCCGGTGCCGGAACTGATCCGGCTGATCCAGGCCGGGAAGCTGCACAACCCGACCCTGGTCACCGGCACCCTCGCGGTGCACGCCGCGCTCACCGGCCCGGACGGGCTGGACGCGCTGCGCCCGGCGGACTCGCCCTGGCCGGCCCGTCCCTTCGAGGCCTGAGCCGGTCCCGGCGGGTTCCGGGGCGGCCGGTTGGGCTCCGGGGCGGGGCGGGGTGGTCGGTCCGGGGTGGTCGGTCCGGGTCCGGGGTGCAGACGGGGGACGAGAGGGCCGGTCGGGGGACGGCCGGGCGCCGTGCGTTGAGTCGTTGGGGTGATTTGCCGATTCGTACGACCGGATGTCACCTCGGCTGAGCCGGACGGTCGAACTACGCTTCGCAGACAGGGCGCCCGTCCCGGGCCGCCTCCGCTGAGCTCCGGAGGCTGGGCACCGGATGCCGAGCGTCGGATGCCGAGCGCGCGATGACGTCGGGAGTGGCACGGGTGGCGAGGAAGACGGCGACGATGGACCCCGGCCCCGGCGCGCCCGCCGGGGCCGTCCCGGGCCTTGAGCGGCTGCCGGCCGGGCCCGCGCTGTTCGTCGGGCGGCGCGCCGAGCTGGCCGCGCTGCGGGCGGCCGCCGCCCGCCCGGCGAGCGGACGCTGCCCGGTGCTGGTGCTGGCCGGGCGTCCCGGCTCCGGCCGGACCGTGCTGGCGGCCCGCTTCGCCCGTACCGTCGCCGCCGACTACCCGGACGGCGTGCTGTTCGTACGGCTGTCCGCCCCGGACGGCGGCCGGGTGCCGCCGGCCCGGGCCGCCCGGCTGCTGCTGGAACAGCTCGACCCGCAGGCCGTCGTGCCGCTGCCCGGCGCCGGCGAGGACGGGCGGGACGAGCCGGGCTGTGCGGCGCTGCGCGAGGCGCTCGCCGGGCTGCGGGTGCTGCTCGTGCTGGACGACGTCCGGGACGCCGGGCAGGTGTGGCCGCTGCTGACCGACGAGCCCGGCTGCCTGGTGCTCGCCACCACGGCCGGACCGCTCACCGGGATCGAGGACATCGACCCGGTGATCCTCGGCGGGCTGGACCGGCAGGCCTCCGGCGAGCTGCTGGCCGACCTGGTCGGCGGCACCCGGATCTCCTGCGACCCGGTCGGCGGTGCCGACCTGGCCGAGGCCTGTGCCGCCCGGCCGGCCGCGCTGCGGCTGATGGCGGGGTGGCTGCGCGGGAACCCGAAGATCGCGGTCACCGAGGCGGCGCGCGAGCTCAACCGGGTGGTGGGGGAGGAGACGACGGTCACGGCGGCTTCGGTGGACCCTGCCGGGGGCGCCGGGGTCGAGGAGAAGGGCAGGCAGAAGGAGAAGGAGAGGGAGAAGCAGAAGGGGCCGGGCACGGCACCGGGGAAGAGGGAAGGGGAGCGGGAGCGGGCGGCGAGGCCCTCCGGGGCTGCTCCGGCCGGGGCCGCCGGGGCTGCTGGTGCCACAGGGGTGATGGGGGCCACAGGGGCGGTCGGGGCGGCGTCGGGTCCGTCGGGCAAGCAGGGGGCCGGCAAGCCCGTCCCGGGGAAGCCGGTCCCGGGGACGGGGACGGCGGCGGCGCAGGGCCCGGCGGCGCAGGGCCGGGCCGGTGAGTCCGCTCCCGGTGCCGGTGCGGCTGTCTCTCGCGGTACCGGTGCCGCTTCCGCTGCCGCGGTGACGGAGTCGGCCGGTGATCCGGCGGCCTGGGTGAAGCCCGGCCCGGAGCCGGCCGAGCCGGTGCCCGTCCCCGACAACGACCCGCTGCTCGGCGCGTTCACCCTGCTGTACCGCGGGCTGCCGGCCGCCCAGGCGCGGATGCTGCGCACCCTCACCCTGGCCCCGGCGCAGACCGCCGACCCGCGCACCGCCTCCGCGCTGGTCGGTTGCCCGGTACCGGACGCGGCCGTGACGCTGGCCGCGCTCGCCGAGCGGGAGCTGCTCGGCGAGGAGGCGCCGGCCGCCGACGGCACCGCGCGCTACCGGGTGCCCGGGCGGCTGTACCCCCGGCTGGTCCGGCTGCGCGAGCAGGAGGACCGGCCCACCGAGACCGAGCTCGCCCGGGCCCGGCTGCTGGAGCGGATGGTCCGGCTCACCGAGTCGGCCCGCGCGCTGCTCGACCCGGCGGTCGGCCCCGTCCCGGAGCCGCTGCCCGCCCCGCTGCGGCTGCGGTCGGCCGCGCACGCCCGCGAGTGGCTGCTCGGCGAGCGGGAGCTGCTGCTCGGCGCGGTGGCCGACGCGATCGGCCAGGGCGACCTGGACGGTTCGGCCGGGCGGCTGGTCACCGCGCTGCTGCGGACGCTGCCGCTGACCGGAGCCGCCGCCCCCACCGACCTCTACCGGCTGCACGAGCTGGTGCTGACCGTCGCCGAGCGCGCCGGCCGGCCCCGCCGGGCCTCGGCCGCGCTGCTCAACCTGGGCGACCTCCAGGCCTCGGCGGGCCGCTGGGAGCCGGCCGCCGTCCACTACCGGGCCGCCCTGGAGCACGCCCGCAGGGCCGACGACGAACCGCTCTGCGCCCGGGCCCTGGAGAGCGCCGCCAACTGTCACCGGGCGCTCGGCGACGCGGTGCGGGCCGCCGACTGGTACGGGCGGGCGCTCGGGCTGCGGCAGGCCCTCGGGGACCACGCGGCCGAGGCCCGGCTGCTGGCCCGGGTGGCCGAGGCGCACACCGCTCAGCGCCGTTTCGACGAGGCCGACCGGGAGTACCGGGCCGCGCTCGCGGTGCTGCGCCGGCTGGGCGACGAGCGGGGCCGGGAGGCCGTCGGCGGGGCCCTCGCGGACCTGCGGGAACGCGTGGATGCCGGGTGGTGATAGGCATTTCGGAGGTATTGTCGAAGATGCCCGGTTGGGACGTCTTTGGCGGGTAAGTCGCAGGGGAAGCCTACGAACCTGCCAATGTGTGCGGGAAAATTATTCACTTTGGAAGGCTGACACGCCGACTGGGCTTCATTACACTCGGACTCAGTCGCGCAGCGATCCCGCCCCGGGCTGCCCCGGAGGCTTCCCCACGTGCGCGTCGCCCACCGGTCTTCTCCGGTCGGGACCCCCATGGCAAGAGGACGTGTTCACCCGTGAAGGTCGGCATCCCCCGCGAGGTCAAGAACCACGAGTACCGCGTGGCCATCACGCCCGCCGGCGTGCATGAGCTGGTCCGTAACGGACACGAGGTCTACATCGAGGACAACGCCGGTGTCGGCTCCTCGATCCCGAACGAGGAGTACGTGGCCGCCGGCGCCACCATCCTCCCCACCGCCGACGAGGTGTGGGCCACCGCCGACCTGCTGCTGAAGGTCAAGGAGCCCATCGCCTCCGAGTACCACCGGCTGCGCAAGGGTCAGACCCTCTTCACGTACCTCCACCTGGCGGCCGACCGGGCCGGCACCGACGCGCTGGTCGCCTCGGGCACCACCGCCATCGCGTACGAGACCGTGCAGCTGTCGAACGGCGCGCTGCCGCTGCTCGCCCCGATGTCCGAGGTCGCGGGCCGCCTGGCCCCGCAGGTCGGCTCGTACCACCTGATGCGCCCGGCCGGCGGCCGCGGCACCCTGCCGGGCGGCGTGCCCGGCACCCACCCGGCCAAGGCCGTCGTCATCGGCGGTGGCGTCTCGGGCTGGCACGCGGCCACCATCGCCGTCGGCATGGGTTACGAGGTGACCCTGCTGGACCGCGACATCAACAAGCTGCGCGAGGCCGACCGCATCTTCGGCACCAAGGTCAAGACCATCGTGTCGAACGCCTTCGAGCTGGAGAAGGCCGTCGTGGAGGCCGACCTGGTCGTCGGTGCCGTGCTGATCCCGGGCGCCAAGGCCCCGAAGCTGGTCACCAACGAGCTGGTCTCCCGCATGAAGCCGGGCTCCGTGCTCGTCGACATCGCCATCGACCAGGGCGGCTGCTTCGAGGACTCGCACGCCACCACGCACGACGACCCGACCTTCACGGTCCACAACTCGGTCTTCTACTGCGTGGCCAACATGCCGGGCGCCGTCCCGAACACCTCCACCTACGCGCTGACCAACGCCACCATGCCGTACGTGCTGGAGCTGGCCAACCGCGGGTGGAAGGAGGCGCTGCGCCGCGACGAGGCGCTCGCCAAGGGCCTGAACGTGCACGAGGGCCAGATCACCTTCCCGGCCGTGGCCGAGGCCTTCGGCCTGGAGTCGGTCTCCCTGGAGAGCGTGCTCGCCTGAACCCCCTGACCGCCCGGCGGTCGTTCGCCCCCGACCCGATCCCTTCGGGCCGGGGGCTTCGCCGTGCCCGTGATCAGCGGGTGGACCGGGCAGGTCGCTCTGTCGTCAATATCTGTCGGTCACGTCACCCGCCCGCAGAAACGTTGGGGCCGGTGACCCTCTCATCCCTTGACAGCAGCCCGCTCGATACTCGACACATCCTGCCCACTACCGTGGATTGTGTTGCTGCGAACGCCTTGAACGGCCTAGAGTCGCAAACCGTCGGCATGCTGCCACGCTGACGAATCGACATAGAGTCCTGGATGACCCAAGGAGGTAAGACGACTTGTGAATGAGTCGACAATTGCTCCCGGGGGTGGTCAGCCAGGACTGGCGGAGCTCACCGCCGGCCAGCCGAGTGAGGAGTCCGGGGCCCGGCAGCCCTCCGTGGGCTCGGCCGAGGTCGGCTCGGTCGCACTCCGTACTTTCGAAGCACGCCAGAACACAGCACAGGTGACCACGGTGACCGATCACGACGCCGACTTGGCGGCCTACGGCCTGGCCTACGGCGAGTTCGCCTACGGCGCCTACGACGACCCCGACGCCGAGTACGAGCCGGACCCGGAGTACGCCGCCACGCTGGCCCCCGACGCCGCGCGGCAGCGCCGCGAGCGGGTCGGCCCCACCGGCCGTCCGCTGCCGTACTTCCCGATCCCCGCGCCGGTCGCCGAGCACGGCCCCGCCCAGATCATCGCCATGTGCAACCAGAAGGGCGGCGTCGGCAAGACCACGTCGACCATCAACCTGGGCGCGGCGCTGGCCGAGTACGGCCGCCGGGTGCTGCTCGTCGACTTCGACCCGCAGGGCGCGCTCTCGGTCGGCCTCGGCGTCAACCCGATGGAGCTCGACGTCACCGTCTACAACCTGCTCATGGAGCGGGGCCTGACGGCCGATGAAGTGCTGCTGAAGACGGCGGTCCCGGGAATGGACCTGCTGCCCTCCAACATCGACCTCTCCGCCGCCGAGGTCCAGCTGGTCAGCGAGGTGGCCCGGGAGTCCGCGCTGGCGCGCGCCCTGAAGCCGCTGCTGCCCGACTACGACTACGTCATCATCGACTGCCAGCCCTCGCTGGGCCTGCTGACGGTCAATGCGTTGACGGCCGCTCACAGCGTGATCGTCCCGCTGGAGTGCGAGTTCTTCGCGCTGCGCGGTGTCGCGCTGCTGACCGAGACCATCGAGAAGGTGTGCGAGCGGCTCAACCCCGAGCTGCGCCTGGACGGCATCCTGGCCACCATGTACGACTCGCGCACCGTGCACAGCCGCGAGGTGCTGGCGCGCGTCGTCGAGGCGTTCGGCGAGCACGTCTTCCACACCGTCATCGGGCGGACCGTGCGCTTCCCGGAGACCACCGTCGCCGGCGAGCCCATCACGACGTACGCGACCAACTCGGTCGGTGCCGCCGCCTACCGCCAGCTCGCCAGGGAGGTGCTCGACCGGTGCCGCCCCGCCGAGTGAGTCTCCCGGGTGCCGACGAGCTGTTCCGGACCACGGGAGGGATGGCGCTGTCGCCCTCCCTCGCGCCGCGTCCGGCCGCCGAGGCAGCCAGACCGGAGACCGCGCGGACCGTCAACGGCCAGCCGGACGGCGCCGAGGGCACCGAATCCGCCCAGGGCGTCCAGGACGACCGGCAGGTGACGCCGGGGCAGCAGGCGCCCGCCTCGGTGCCGGCGCCCGCGCAGCCGCCCGTCCAGCGCTCCGGCGCGACCGTCGGGCCCGTGGCCGCAGGCGCCGCCGGGGCCGGGAAGACCGTCCAGGGCGGCCGCGGAGCCGGTTCCGCCCCGGCGGCCCGGACGCACCAGGGCGCCGCCGAGGAGCAGCCCGGTGCCGCCGGACGCGCCCGGCCGCGCGGCCGCGCGCCGCGCCGGCCCACCGGGCGCGAGCGGCACGACGAGAAGATCACGGTGTACGTGTCCGCCGAGGAGCTCATGGACCTGGAGCACACCCGGCTGGTGCTGCGCGGCGAGCACGGCCTGGCCGTGGACCGCGGGCGGATCGTCCGGGAGGCCATCGCGGTCGTCCTGGCGGACCTGGAGCAGCGCGGCGAGGCCTCGATCCTGGTTCGGCGCCTGCGCGGCCGGTAGGCGGCGCGGAAGGGCGGCCGGCCGTTGGCGCCGGGCGTCGAGGGGGGCGGTCCGTACCGCCGGCTTCGTGGGGGCGGTTCGTACCGCCGGGTGTCGAGGGGCCGCGGGCCCGGCGTGGGGAGGCCGCCGGGCGGGTGGCGTGGCACCGCAGGCGCGCGGGCGTCGGAGGGGGCGCGGAACGTCGGGAAGGCGCCGAGGGGCGCGGGGTGGGGCCGGGGCGGGGTCCCGGTGTCCGAGGACCGTGTCGGGCTCCGGAGGGGCGTTCCCGGGGATCCGGGGCCGGTCTACGGGTCGGCTGCTGCGCCGACGGGCCTCGTACGGGCCCGGGTGCGCCGGGCGGAAGGCCGGCGGAGGCTGGTCCGGGGCCCGGTGGAACGGCGTGTCGGTGGGCCCCGGGGCGGGGCCGGGGGCGGGGCCGGGTGAAGATGGACCGTCATGCCCAGTACCGCCGAAACCGCTGAAGCCGCTGAAGCCGCTGAAGCCTCCGGAACCTCCGAACCACCGGCCGCCACCGCCGCGAGCGCGACCGTCACTGCTACCGCCATGAGCGCGACCGCTACCGCTGCTGCCGTGAGCGCGGCCGAGAACGAGTCGCGGGGCGGCTTCCGGGTACGGCTGGACAACTTCGAGGGCCCCTTCGACCTGCTGCTCAGCCTGATCGCCAAGCACAAGCTGGACGTCACCGAGGTGGCGCTGGCCACCGTCACGGACGAGTTCATGGCGTACATCCGGGCGATGGGCCCGGACTGGGACCTGGACGCGGCGACCGAGTTCCTGGTGGTGGCCGCCACCCTGCTCGACCTCAAGGCGGCCCGGCTGCTGCCCGTGGCGGAGGTCGAGGACGAGGCGGACCTGGCCCTGCTGGAGGCCCGGGACCTGCTGTTCGCACGGCTGCTCCAGTACCGGGCGTACAAGCGGGCGGCCGCGCTGTTCGGCGAACGCTGGGCGGCCGAGCTGCTGCGCCGGCCCCGGAGCGCCGCCCTGGAGCCCCGGCACGCGGAACTGCTGCCGGAGGTCGTCATCAGCGTCGGGCCCCAGCGGCTCGCCGAGCTGGCGGCCAAGGCGATGGCGCCCAGGCCCGTGCCGGTCGTCTACGTGGACCACATCCACACCCCGCCGGTGAGCGTGCGCGAGCAGGCCTCCCTGGTGGTGGGGCTGCTCACCGAGCTGGGCGAGGCCTCGTTCCAGCGGCTGGTCGAGGACGCGCCGGACGACCTGGTGGTGGTCGCCCGGTTCCTGGCGCTGCTGGAGCTGTACCGGGAGCGGGTGCTCGCCTTCGAGCAGCCGGAGGCGCTCGGCGAGCTGGTGGTGCGCTGGGTGGCCGAGGAGGGCCGGGTGGCGGTCGAGGTCACGGATGAGTTCGACCGGCCGGCGGGCGAGGGCGGCGAGGGCGGCGAGGGCGGCGAGGGCGAGGAGGGCGAGCGCCGATGAGCGGCGGGAACGAGGGCGGGCGGCCGGTGCGGCGCCCGCTGGGGCTGCCCGGGCAGCCGCGGGCCGAGGAGTGGCTGGAACCGGCCTTCGAGCTGCTGCCGGAGCCGGTGGACCCGGTCCGGCCGGTGGAACCCGCGGAGCGCGTGCAGCGCGCTGAGCGTGTCGAGCCGGTCGAGCCGGTCGAGCCTGCGGCGCCGGTCGAGCGTGCGGCGCCGGTCGGGCTGGTGGAGTCGGGGGAGCGCGCCGGGCCGGTGGAGCCCGCAGTACCCGAGGGATCGGCGGGGGGTGGGGCGGTGGGGGAGGCCCGTCTCGTGCGTCAGAAGTCGGCCCAGCCGACTTCCGGTGTCGAGGGGGCCGCCGACGCCGGGCTGAGGGCCGAGCTGGAAGCCGTCCTGATGGTCGTCGACGAGCCGGTGGCGGAGGAGCGGCTGGCAGGGGTGCTGGAGCGGTCCCGGGCCGAGGTGGCGGCCGCGCTGCGGGAGCTGTCCGTCGAGTACACGGCCCAGGGCCGCGGTTTCGACCTGCGGCTGGTCGCGGGCGGCTGGCGGTTCTACAGCCGGGACACCTGTTCCGCGGCCGTCGACCGCTTCCTCCTGGACGGCCAGCAGGCCCGGCTCAGCCAGGCCGCGCTGGAGACCCTGGCGGTGGTCGCCTACCGGCAGCCGGTGTCCAGATCGCGGGTTTCCGCCGTCCGCGGTGTGAACTGTGACGGCGTGATGCGTACCCTGGTACAGCGAGGACTGGTGGAAGAGGCCGGATCCGAGCCCGAAACAGGTGCGATCCTGTATCGGACGACGAACTACTTCCTGGAACGGATGGGGCTCCGCGGCCTGGACGAGCTGCCGGAGCTTGCTCCCTTCCTGCCCGAGGTCGACGACGTGGAAGCGGAGTCCCTGGAGGGCACGATGATCGCGGAGGCGGTCGCCGCCGCTGCCGCGCAGGCCGCGGACGGCAGTGGCGAGGCCGATCGGGCCGGGCCCGATCGGTAGGGGGCGGTGAGGTCGGCCGAAACGACCGCACATCCCAGACGGAACGACGTACGGACACTTTGATGCGTAGCAGTGGCAACGGCAGGAACAGCAGCGGCGGCGGGAGCGGTCGCGGCGGGCAGGGCGGGGGCCGGGGCGGCAGCTCCTACGGCGGCGGCAGCAGCGGCGGCGGCTCGGGCGCGCGCGGGGGTTCGGGCGCGCGCGGAGGTTCGTACGGCGGCGGCGGTGGCCGCGGCGGCTCCGGCTCCGGCTCGGGGTCGGGCTCGTACGGCGGCGGTGGCCGGGGCGGCTCCGCTTCGGGGTCGGGCGCGCGCGGCGGCTCGTACGGTCGTGACGACCGGCGCGAGGGCCGCCGGGACGACCGGCGTGACGACCGCCGCTACCCGGACCGCCCGCTGCGGCCCGAGGAGCGCAAGTACGACCGCCCCGAGTACGGCGGCGGCCCCAACGCCACCCCGGCCCGCGGCGGCTACACCGGCCGGCGCCCCGGCCCGGCCCCGCGCCCGCGCCGTGAGGGCCAGCCCGCCCCGGGCGACCCGCGCCGCCAGCCGCAGCGCTCGCGCGAGCTGCAGGCCAAGATCGAGGACGCCGTCCTCGCCCGGCACGACAAGCCGGCCGTCAAGCTGCCCAAGACCTTCGGCGAGCCCGAGGGCGAGCGCCTGCAGAAGGTGCTGGCCCGGGCCGGCGTCGGCAGCCGCCGCGCCTGCGAGGAGCTGATCGAGCAGGGCCGGGTCGAGGTCAACGGCAAGCGCGTCACCGAGCAGGGCAAGCGGGTCGACCCGCAGAACGACGAGATCAAGGTGGACGGCCTGACCGTCGCCACCCAGTCCTACCTGTTCTTCGCGCTGAACAAGCCGGCCGGCGTGGTCTCCACCATGGAGGACCCGGACGGCCGCCAGTGCCTGGGCGACTACGTGACCAACCGGGAGACCCGGCTGTTCCACGTCGGCCGGCTGGACACCGAGACCGAGGGCATCATCCTGCTCACCAACCACGGCGAGCTGGCCCACCGCCTCACCCACCCGCGCTACGGCGTGACCAAGACCTACCTGGCCGCCATCCAGGGCCCGATCCCGCGCGACCTGGGCAAGCAGCTCGCCAAGGGCGTGGAGCTGGAGGACGGCTACGCCCGTGCCGACAGCTTCAAGGTGATCTCCAACGTCGGCAAGAACTACCTGGTCGAGGTGACCCTGCACGAGGGCCGCAAGCACATCGTCCGCCGGATGCTGGCCGAGGCCGGCTTCCCGGTCGAGAAGCTGGTGCGCACCCACTTCGGCCCGATCGCCCTGGGCGACCAGAAGTCGGGCTGGCTGCGCCGCCTGACCAACCCGGAGGTCGGTCAGCTGATGCGCGAGGTCGGCCTGTAGGCCGTCCCCGTCCGCTCTGCCGGAGCCCCCGGCCGCACGTGCTGCGGCCGGGGGCTCCGGCGTTCCCGGGGGATGCCGGGCCGGGGCGCGCGGGTGTCGATGTGCGGGTGTCCACGTGTGGGGTGTGTGCGGGCGGGCGCTGCGAACGTCCACGTTTCGGACGAGTGGTGTGAGCCGGGACGCAACCGCTGGTCACGGCCTTGTCAGCGTCATGATCCGTGGCCGAGGATGGCCACCGGCGCACCACGCCGCGGTGTGGCGGGACTGCGCCAGCACGGGGCGCGCGGGTCGGGGCGGGAACGAGCCAACGGGAACGGGCGAGCAGGGGGAGAGGGCGTCGTGTCCGATGCAGCACTGGGACGGGCCGGCGGACAGGCCCTCGGCGCGCTGGGACTGGCGGAGCCGGACGGGCAGGTCTACGCGGCACTGGTGGCCAACCCGCAGTCCACGGCGGAGGAGCTGGCGGAGAGCTGCGGGCTGACGTTCCAGCAGAGCGTGCGCGCACTGGACCGGTTGGCACAGCAGGGCATGGCCACCCGGGCGCCAGTGGACCGGCACCGCTACCTGCCGGTCCCGCCGGACGTCGCGATCGGCACGCTGATCGGGCATCGGGAGTCGGAGCTCCGCTACGCCCGGGCCGAGATGCACCGGCTGATGGACGCCTTCCGGGAGGCCTCGCGGTACACCGACCCGGCGCACTCGGTGGAGGTGCTGACGGGCGGCGAGGCGATCGCCCAGCGGCTGGAGCACATCACCGAGACCAGCCAGTACCAGGTGCGCGGCTTCGACCGTCCGCCGTACATCCAGGACCCGGTGGCGCCGATGCCCCTGCAGCGGCGGCGGCTGCGCGAGGGCGTGAAGTTCCGGACGATCTACGACCGGGAGGCGGTGGCCTGGCCGGGGCGGCTGGAGAAGAACATCCTGGCCGGGGTCGAGGACGGCGAGGAGGCGCGGGTCCGGCCGGCGCTGCCGATGAAGATGATCATCTCGGACGACCGGATGGCCATCATCCCGATCAGCGTCGGCGACAGCGTGCTGGACGCCGCGTACGTGATCCACCCCTCGGCGCTGCTCCAGGCGCTGGACACGCTGTTCGAGGCGGAGTGGGAGCGGGCCGTGCGGTTGCGGGCGGAGGCCGGTTCGGAGGACGGTGCGTCGGGACCGGAGGCCGACCACCGCAAGCTGCTGGGCCTGCTGGCGGCCGGGCTCACCGACGAGTCGATCGCCCGTTCGCTCGGCTGGAGCGCCCGGACCACCCAGCGCCGCCTCCAGAGCCTGATGCGCTCGCTGGGCGCCACCACCCGCTTCCAGGCCGGGATGGCGGCCAGGGAGCGGGGGTGGCTGTAGGGAATGTTGTGACAATTCTTGGTGTCGTGACGGCGCGACGGTCCGTGGAGTCGTGGCCATCCGCATTGTTATGACATTTCGCGTGCTCTGCGTGCTCCATGTGTTCCTTGTGTTCCGCGGCAACGGCGGGGAGCGTGGGAGCTGCCGGTTCCTCGGAACCGCGTGAACCCCAGGATTCGCGTGAACCCCAGAGCGGCGTGACCCCGAGACTCGCGTGAACCCCGGGAATTGTCATAACTTTCCCCGGTCGTGCCCCGTCAGCTCCAGGGGCTGAGCGCGGCCCAGCGGCCGTCCGGGCCGCGCTCGACCTTCTCCAGGCCGACCACGGCGGTGCGGTTCAGCCGCCCGTAGATGTGCGGGAACAGCACACCGGGAGTGGCCCCTGGTGGCGGGGCGCCGTTCGGGGCCTCCCACTTCACCATCGGCTCCACCAGCGATTCCTCGATCAGCAGCACCATCAGCGGTTCGGGGGTGTCGGCGAAGAAGGCGTTGGCCACCGCGAGCGCCGTCTGCTCGTCCGCCGAGCAGTGGATGAACCCGTCGGTGAGCAGCGACGCGGTGGCGTACGGGCGGCCGGGGTCGGCCAGCCAGTCGTCCAGGGGAGCAAGGTGGAGGATCATGCTTCCTTTTCTACCCGTTGTCTCCGGTTTGGTCCTGAGCGGCCGTCATCGGCACGGCGGTGTCCGCCGTGCCGACCGCAGCGGTCAGAGTCCGGCCACCTTGGCGGACGCGGACACCTCGTACACCAGGGTGAGGGTGCGCCGGGCGCCCGGGGCGAGCGGGACGTCCCAGCGGACGATGCCCTCGGTGTCGAAGGAATCCGGCGCCGGGGCGCACTCCTCCTTGCGCAGCCGTACCTCGACCGCCGACACCTCGCTGACCGGAACCCGCTCGCGCACCGTGACGATCCGCTCGTCGCGCTCCTCCGGGCCGGAGAAGCGGGACAGGTGCAGTCGGACCGTCCAGGTGGTGGTCTGGCGGCCGGTGAGGCCGGCGGTGGCCTGGCGCTCCTCGGTCTCCCGGACCACCCGGTAGCCGTCCGAGCTGCCGAAGGACAGTTCGGCCTCGGCGCCGGCGGCGGTGAAGCGGAGCTCGCCGCGGCCGGTGAAGCCGCTGCCGCGGACCAGTTCGACCGGGCCGGACAGCAGCGGGTGCCCGGCCGTGTTGCGGAACCGGACCACCTGGGTGACCAGCGGGGACAGTTCCGGGGCGCAGGCGTACTCGCTGCTCGCCTGCCCGGTGAAGGCGCCCAGCGGCACCCGGTGGGCGCGGCCGTCGGAGGGCACGGTCGCGGGAGCGGGGGCGGGCAGCACCCGGACCTCGCCGCCGTCGTCCACGCCCGGAACCCGGGAGTCCGCGCCCAGGGTGGCGACCGCTTCCTCGCGCAGCTCGACCTCGACCGTGCGGCGCTCCTCGTCGGTGCGCTCGCGCAGCACCAGGACGTCCTCGGCGACCGCGGGCGGGGCGGTGGCGAGGGCGGAGCGAGCGGTGGAGAAGGTGAGCCGGGCGTTCGTCCAGTCCTCGCCGGTGCGCTGCCAGACCACCGCCTCCGACTCCAGGCGCAGGTCGGCGCCGGCCAGGGTCGCCCGGTAGGAGGGCCGCCACAGCGCACAGGGCACCAGGTGGGAGACGGTCAGTTCGGCGGGGCCGGGCCGCGCCGCCTCGACGGTGAGTTCCAGGTGGGCGGTCAGCTCGGCCGGGTCCTCCTCCGCCTGGTCCAGAGCGGTCAGGGCCTGTGAGCGTTCCTGCTCCAGGCGGCGCAGCCGGGAGTGGGTGGCGCGCAGGTCCTCGCCGTAGCGCTCGCGTTCGGTGTCCACCCGGCCGAGCTCGCGGGCCCAGCGGTTGGGTTCGAGCTCGCCGAGGCCGGCGCCTTCGCCGATCTCGCGCAGCAGGTCGGCGGAGAGCTGGGCGAGCAGTGCCAGGCGGGCCTCCAACCGGGCCCGGGTCTGGTCGGCCAGCCGCGTCTCGGCGTCCAGCCGGTGCAGCCGGTGGCGCAGTTCGGAGTCCTCCGGGCCGGGCGGCAGCGGGGCGTGCGGGGTCCAGTCGCGCACCAGCCGGGCGTCCAGCACCCGGACGCCGTCGGTGGCGGATTCGGCGCGCAGGGTGCGGTCGACGGCGAGGGCGGTGAGCGGGCCGAGGCGCAGCCGCTGCACGCCTGCGGCGAGCCCGACCGTCGTGGTGCGCTCTACCTGGCTGCGGTCCTCCAGGCAGGTCACGGCGGTGACGGGGAGGGGAAGGGTCTCGACGGTCATCGCTCAGTTCCTCCGGTTTCCGCCGACGATGGCCTTTCCGGCCGGGATCTTGATCAGGTAGCCGCCGTCCAGCTCGGTGCGCCCGCCCGGCGGCAGGTCGACGCGCCAGAGCCGGGTGCTGGGCGGGCAGTCCGGTGCGGAGACGGTCGGGGCGTGCCAGTCGGCCCGCTCCTCGATCCGGATCTCGGCGTCGGAGGTGACCGGCACCCGCTCGCGGACCTCCACCGTGACGGCGCGTGCGAGCCGGTTCGCCAGCCGGACGTGCACCCGGTGGTCGAGGACGGTGCTGTTGCCCTTCAGCATGCCGGTGGTGGACTCGTGCAGCTCGGTGCGGCGCGCCACCTCGATGCTCTCGGCGACGCCGATGCCCAGCCGCCGGGTACCGCCGGGCGCCAGGGTGGGCAGCGCGGCGGTGAGCAGGAACTCGTCGTCCACGGTGACCTCGGCCGGGCCGGCCAGGACGGCCTGGTCGGTGCGGTTGGCGAGCACCAGGGTCGCGTACACCTTCTCCTCGACGGCGGGGACGGTGACGTACTCGGGTCGGACGGCGAGGGGGATCTCGCCGACGGTGACGGTGTGCCAGGTGCCGTCGGACGGGATGTCGGCGGGGGCGGCGGCGTCGAAGCGGTGGTCGAAGGAGCCGGCGGACTCGCGGGGCGGGACGGCGTGCCGGGGCAGGGCGAGGGTGCGCAGCTGCGTGGTACCGCTGCCGCCGGGCAGGGGCCAGGCCTGCTCCTCGCGCTCGATCCGTTCGGGGCGGGCGTGCAGGGTGCCGCGCCGGGCGGGGGGCTCCTCCGGGCCGGCCAGGACGAGGTCGGGGTAGTCGAGCAGAGTGGCGTCCGGGGCGAGGCCGGGCGGAGGCGGCGGAGGGGCGGCGTGGCCGACGCGGCGGCGGGCCTCCCCGGGCGGGAGGCCGCCCGGAGCCTGCGGCGGCGGTGCGTAGGCCGCGACCGGGGCCGGGGACAGGAGCGGCGGCGGGGCGCCGTAGCCGGCGAAGCCACCAGGGCCGCCCGGGGGCGGGGGCATCGGCTCGTCGGCGCTCAGCAGGCCGCCGCCGTACGGGCCGGCCGCGGGGGCGATCTGCTCGTCGGCCCCGAAGGCCTCGGCCCGGGGACCGCCCGGACGTGCGCCGCCGAGACGGGCCGAGCGGGCGGCAGGGGCGGCGGAGACGGGCGTCGGGGCGGGGGTGACGATCGGGCGGGATGCGGTGCGGTGGGGTCGGTGGTGCGGGGCGGGGCGGTCGGCGTCGGCCGCGTCGTAGCCGGTGAAGAGGTCGGTCAGGCCGGCCGGGGGCTCGCGCCAGCCGGAGGGCGGCGGGGCGGGCTGGCTGCGTCCGATCCGCAGCGAGGCGAGCCGGGGCAGGTCGGTGCGGCGGTCGAGGTCGGCGGTGGACAGGGCGAGGCGCACGCCCGTCCAGTCCTCGCCGGTGCGCTGGGCGACGGCGGCGCGCAGGACCAGGTGGGCGGTGTCGGAGCCGGTCCGGTAGGACAACCGGTAGGCGGGCACCCAGCGGGCGGCGGGGACGCCGTACTCCAGTTCCAGGTCGAGGTGGTCACCGCCGGGGGCGGTGTCCTCGGTGGTGCCGGGGGTGGTGAGGGCGGCGGTGCCCGCGGTGGCGCCGGGGGCGGTGCCGGGAGCGGTGAGAGTGAGCAGGACGGTGGTGCTGGTGCCGATCGGCTCGGCCCGGTCGGCGGTGGACGCCCGTTCCAGCCGGTCGGCAGCCAAGTCGAGCTCGTGATCGGCGAGTTCCAGCTCCCGGGTGAGCTGCTCGGCGCGCTCCTGGAGCCGGGCCAGCCGCTCGTCGACGAAGTCGGCGAGCTCCAGCCACGCGTCGGCGGGCGTGCGGCGCAGCGGCTCGTCACGTCGGCGCTGCGGCGGGACGGCGCGCAGTGCGGCGGTCTCGGCGATCGAGGCCAGGACCAGCCGGTGGCGCTCGGCGAGCGCGCTGCGGCGCTCGGTGGCCTCGTCCAGCGCCCGCTTCAGGTCCGGGAGTTCATCCGGCTCGCGGAGTTCGGCGAGCAGTTCGAGCCGGGCCTCGGTGACGGCGGCGCCGGCCGGTCCGGAGAGCACCCGGGCGCGCAGCGAGCGGCCGTCCAGGGCGGCGGGCAGACCGGTCAGCCGCAACCGTCCCCCGGGCGGGACCGGGACGGTGGCCCGTCGGCGGCACACCGCGCCTTCGGCGTACACCACGACGGAGTCCAGGGCCGACGGGTGGGCCGGTACGGCCGGCGGTTTCGACTGCCCGCTCCGGCCGTTGTGCTGATCGTCCATGCGCAACCCCTTCGTTCGCGTGTTCCCCGAGGTGTTCCCCCGCCGCGTGGCGTCGGCGGTGCGGTGCTCGTCGTGTGGTGCTCGTCGTGCGGTGCTCGTTGTGCGGCGTTCGTTGTGTGGCGTTCGTTGTGCGGTGTTCGTCCTGCGATGCTCGTTGTGCCGTGCGGGCCTCCGGCTCGCCCGCATGCCTGCCCTGTTCGCCTCTGCTTGCTGTCCTGACTGTCCTGACTGTCCTGAACTGTTCTGCTGCCGGTCCGTTTCTTCTGCGTTGCCCAGGTTCCGTGCGGCCCGTGCCTTTCTCCGGGCGGCCAGTCTGCCCCGCTTCGGGGCGGGCGTCGCAGGATTTCCGGGTCCGACGTGCGCACTGTGTGGGACGGGGGCGGGTCCGTGGCGGTTGCCGGTGCCGGAAGCTGCCGGGGCTGCCGTGCGGGTTGCCGGGCAGTGGGTGGGGACTTCGGCGGGGTGGATGAGGGAGGATGGGGCGCGGGTGCTCCCGAACGGTCCCGGCACCTGTCGAGATTCGTGATGAGGAGAGCGACCCGCCATGCGCACTGCCGTCGTCGTCGGCACCGGACTGATCGGCACCTCCGCCGCGCTCGCGCTGACCGCTCGCGGGCTGACCGTCCATCTGGAGGACGCCGACCCGGACGCGGCCCGTACCGCCGAGTCGCTCGGCGCGGGCATCACCGACCCGGTCGACGGCCCGGTGGACCTGGCGATCATCGCCGTCCCGCCCGCGCTGGTCGGCAAGGTGCTCGCCGACTGCCAGCGCCGCAACCTGGCGCACTGGTACACCGACGTCGCCAGTGTGAAGGCCGGCCCGAGCGGCGAGATCGCCGAGCTCGGCTGCGACACCGTCCACTACATCGGTAGTCACCCGATGGCCGGCCGTGAGAGGTCCGGCCCGCTGGCCGCCCGCGCCGACATCTTCGAGGGCCGCCCCTGGGTGCTCACCCCGACCGCGGACACCGACACCGAGACGCTCAACGCCGCGCTGGAGCTGGTCGCACTCTGCGGCGCGGTGCCGATCGTGATGGACGCCGCCGAGCACGACCGGGCGGTCGCCCTGGTCTCGCACGCCCCGCAGCTGGTCTCCTCGCTGGTCGCGGCCCGGCTGGAGAACGCCGACGAGACCGCCATAAGGCTGTCCGGTCAGGGCGTGCGCGACGTCACCAGGATCGCCGCCTCCAACCCCGGCATGTGGGTCGACATCCTCTCCGCCAACGCGGGCGCGGTCGCCGACGTCCTGGAGGGGGTCGCCCGCGACCTCGCCGAGACGGTCACCGCGCTGCGCGCCATGGAAGCCGTCGAGGAGGACGAGCGCCAGGCCGGAGCGGCCGGGATCGAGGCCGTCATGCGGCGCGGCAACACCGGTCAGGCCCGGATCCCCGGCAAGCACGGGGCGCCGCCCACCCGGTACGAGACCGTGGCGGTCGTGCTGGGCGACCAGCCGGGCGAGCTGGGCCGGCTGTTCGGGGAGGTCGGCGACGCCGGGGTCAACATCGAGGACGTCGTCATCGAGCACTCGACCGGGCAGCAGGTCGGCTTCGTCCAGCTGTCGGTCGCGCCGACGGCGGTGAAGCGGCTGACCAAGGCGCTGCGGGCGAGCGGCTGGAGCGTCCGGGACTGACGTTCCCCGGCGAGCGGCCCGGCCTGTGCCCGGTATACCGGGTGTACCGGGTGTACCCCGTGTACCAGTACACGGGGTACCGGCGTACCGGCATGCTGGGAGTTCGACTGGTCCGAGTCGAACGGTCGGTATCGATTAGTCTTTACCGACCAATCCGTGTCGACTGGCCGAGGTCGACCGGTTCACGCCGCCCGGTCCGTCTCGACCGCCCGGCCCGTCTCGACCGGTCGGGCCGGACAGCGGCGGAGAGTGTCACGGCGGCGGTCCATTAACCTTGAGGGAGACAATCCCCGGCCGTCCGCCTGCCCAGGCTCCGGCTCCCATGCTTCGAGAGAGGTTCGCCCCGTGGACACTGCCGACCGAGCGCACGCCCCGGTCGTCGTCGCCATCGACGGACCCTCCGGCTCCGGCAAGTCGACCGTCTCGCGGGCGGTCGCCGCCCGGCTGGGCCTGAGCTTCCTGGACACCGGCGCCATGTACCGGGCGATGACCTGGTGGATGCTGGTCAACGAGGTCGATGTCGACGACCCGGAGGCGGTGGCCGTCGCGTGCGGCAAGCCGGTGATCGTCTCGGGCACCGACGCCGACGGCCCCACCATCACGGTGGACGGCCAGGACGTGTCGGGCCCGATCCGCGGCCCCGAGGTGACCGCCAAGGTCAGCGCCGTGTCCGCGGTCCCCGCCGTACGGTCCCGGCTGGTGGAGCTGCAGCGCGGCTGCGCCGAGGTCGCCGAGCGCGGCATCGTCGCCGAGGGCCGGGACATGGGGACCGTGGTGTTCCCGGACGCCACCGTCAAGGTCTTCCTGACCGCCTCCGAGCAGGCCCGGGCCGCGCGCCGGGCGGCCGAGCTGCGCGCCAAGGGCGTGGAGGAGGCGACCATCACCGCGATGGCCGCCGACCTCGCCCGCCGCGACGCCGCCGACTCCTCCCGGAAGACGGCCCCGCTGGCCCAGGCCGCGGACGCGGTCCTGGTCGACACCAGCGACCTCACCCTGGAGCAGGTGATCGACCGGATCGCCGGGCTGGTGGAGGAGCGGGCCGGACTGTCCGCGGTCTGACCGGCGGCCGCCGGTCCGATCATGACCGGTCCGAGCGCACTCGGGCCGACCAACGACCGAAGTGAACCGCGGGCCGTCGAGGTGCCGCGGAGACAACCATCGCGCTGCCCCGAGAGGGGCAGGTACGCACGGCACGCCCCTGGGAAGGGCCGGGCCGGGAAACGGAACAGACGAACATGACCGCAGAGCACGCCGCCACCGGCCACGGTGAGCTGGACGCCGCCGACTACGCCGAGTTCATGGCACTCGCCGCCGAAGAGGGCTTCGACCTCGACGGCTTCGACGCCGTGGACGGTGCCGAGCACGTCCGACTGCCGGTGCTGGCCGTCGTCGGCCGCCCGAATGTCGGCAAGTCGACCCTGGTGAACCGCATCATCGGCCGCCGCGAGGCCGTCGTCGAGGACAAGCCGGGCGTCACCCGCGACCGGGTCACCTACGAGGCCAGCTGGAACGGCCGCCGCTTCAAGGTGGTCGACACCGGCGGCTGGGAGATCGACGTCCTCGGCATCGACGCCATGGTGGCCGCCCAGGCCGAGCTGGGCATCGAGCAGGCCGACGCGGTGCTGTTCGTGGTGGACGCCACCGTCGGCGCCACCGACACCGACGAGGCCCTGATCAAGCTCATCCGCCGGGCGGGCAAGCCGACCGTCCTGTGCGCCAACAAGGTCGACGGCCCCTCCACCGAGGCCGAGGCCGCCTACCTCTGGTCGCTCGGCCTGGGCGAGCCGTTCCCGGTCTCGGCCCTGCACGGCCGCGGCTCCGGCGACCTGCTGGACGCCGTCATGGACGCGCTGCCCGAGGCCCCGCCGCAGACCTTCGGCGACGCCGCCCCCGGCGGCCCGCGCCGCATCGCGCTGATCGGCCGGCCCAACGTCGGCAAGTCCAGCCTGCTGAACAAGGTCGCCGGCGAGGAGCGCGTCGTCGTCAACGAGCTGGCCGGCACCACCCGTGACCCGGTCGACGAGATGATCGAGCTCGGCGGCAAGACCTGGAAGTTCGTGGACACCGCCGGCATCCGCCGCCGGGTCCACCTGACCGCCGGCGCCGACTTCTACGCCTCGCTGCGCACCTCCTCCGCGCTGGAGAAGGCCGAGGTCGCGGTCGTCCTGATCGATGCCAGCGAGACCCTCGCCGAGCAGGACACCCGGATCATCTCGATGGCCGTCGAGGCCGGGCGCGCCGTCGTCATCGCCTACAACAAGTGGGACCAGCTGGACGAGGAGCGCCGCTACTACCTGGAGCGCGAGATCGAGCGCGACCTCGTCCAGGTGCAGTGGGCCCCGCGGGTCAACGTCTCGGCCAAGACCGGTCGGCACATGGAGAAGCTCGTCCCGGCGGTCGAGAGCGCGCTGGAGGGCTGGGAGACCCGCGTCCCGACCGCGCGCCTGAACGCCTTCCTCGGCGAGCTGGTCGCCGCCCACCCGCACCCGATCCGCGGCGGCAAGCAGCCGCGCATCCTGTTCGGCACCCAGGCCGGCATCCGTCCGCCGCGCTTCGTGCTGTTCGCCTCGGGCTTCCTGGAGGCCGGTTACCGGCGCTTCATCGAGCGCCGCCTGCGTGAGGAGTTCGGGTTCGTGGGGACGCCGATCTCGATCTCGGTGCGGGTCCGGGAGAAGCGCAAGAAGAAGTAGTAGTAGGTAGAAGGAGTGGTCGGTCCGCCGACCGACGGCCGGAGGGCCTCGCCGCAGTGGTGGCGGGGCCCTCCGGCGTTTTCGGGCGCGGGCCCGGCGGGCGTCAGCGGTGGTCGACCGTGGGACCAGGGGGCAGCGAGAGCATCTGGCGGTGGCGGCCGCCGGTGGACCGGGTGGGGGCGAGGCCGGAGACCGTACCCATCACCGGGGAGGGTGCGGGCGGTGCCGGGGGCTGGGGCGCGGGGACCGGCACCGGCATCTGCGTGGGGTGCGGGGACGAGCCCAGGTAGCCGGTCGCGACCCAGCCCTGGCCGTTGGTGAACTGGGCGGCGGGGAGGGCGGGTTGCTCCTGGGCCGGGGCTGCGGTGGCGTGGCCCGGGCCGTCGCCGGCGGGTGTGGGGGTGGTGGTGGGCTCGGGGTGGCCGCCGGAGTGGCTGCCGGGGTGGCCGTGGTGACGGCCGGTGGTGAGGCTTGCGGCGTGGGCGCCGGTGTGACCGCCGACGTGGCTTCCGGCGGTGTGCGCGCCGTTGTGATCACCGGTGTGACTTCCGTGGTGACTGCCGGTGTGGGTGTTGGCGTGGGTGCCGGTGTGGGTACCGGTGTGAGCGCCGCTGTGGCCGTGTTGCTGGGCACCGGCATGGCCGTGCTGGTGGCCGCCGGTCGGCCCGGACCCGTGGTGCTGGGAGCTCGGCATGAACTGGGGGAGGCCCGGCGCCTGGCCCGCGAGGGTGTGGAAGGCCTGCTGCTGGGGCGGGTACGGGCGCTGCTCGCCGAGCACCGGGTAGCCGTCGCGGACCGCGAAGCCGGTGAACTTCAGGTCCTCCTCCCCCGAGCGGTCGCCGGGCAGGGCACGGAAGAGGCGCCGGTACTCGGAGTACAGCTCGTCGTAGATCGGCGTGGCGGAGTGCGGGTGCTCGGCGTCGTACGACGGGCGCATGCCCGGGATCGAGCGCGAGGCGGTGGTGGACCGGCCGGGGGCTGCGGAGACGTCGTAGCTGTACACGTAGGAGCCAACGAGTGAGAGGGGCGGGGGGATGCGGGGCGCCGGGGTGTGGGTGCGCCCACACGCCGGAGCGTGGAGGGGGAGGGCGCGCCGGGCGGAGTACGGGGGCGCCGGGGTACGGGCCGGGCGGTGCCGCCGGGGTGTTGGGCGTATCGGGGCGCTGGGGCGCTGGGGCGTTGGGCGCGCGCGCCCGCCCGCCCGCCGGAAGACGGCCACGGGGGAGGAGGCCGCATTCCGGCGGGTACGGGGCGGGACCGGGCGGGACGGGGCGCCGGGACGGATCAGGTGCCGGCGAGCGGGAGGGAGGCGGCGACCACCTGGCCCAGTGCCACCGCCCGCTCCAGCGCCTGGCGCAGCAGGTCCTCGCGGGGCTGGCGCCCGACCATGCCGGCCGGCACGGCGTACATCGTCACCTCGGACAGCTGGTTCGCGGCCATCCGCCAGGCGTCGGTGACCTGGAGCGGCTGGTGCGCCTGCCACCAGCCGGTGCTGCCGCCGGCCGCGGCGGGCTGGAGGACCGCGTGCAGCTTGCCCATCGCGACCAGGACGGACCAGCCGGGCAGCTGGTCCGGGGTCTCGTCCAGGTCGGTGACGGGCTGGAAGCCGGCGTCGTGGAGCAGGTCGAGGAACTCGTCCTCGCCCGAGGTGCTGCCGGGGCGGCCGACCGGCCCGGTCGGCTCGACCACCAGCGAGGCGTGCCCGACCTTGCCGTGCAGCACCAGCCCGCAGGTGATGCCGAGGATGGCGGCCTGGCCGGGCGCGGCCGGCTGGGTCGGGGCGGGTCCGCCGGGCGCGGCCGGGGCCGGTGCGGTGGCGGAGGCGGGGACTGGTGCGGGGGCGCCCGGCGCGGCGGCGGGGACGGCCGGGTCCGGGCCGCCGGGCTGGGACTGGTTGATGCTGCGGACGGCGCCGACCAGCTGCTCCTCGGAGACCGGGACCACCTGGGAAGGGATGCAGCGGGCGTGCGCGAAGGCGAGGACGGCGGTCTCCTCGCCGACGAACAGCACGGTGCTGGTGGGCTCCACGTGCGTGTCGCCGGGGGTCCGGCAGGAGGTGCACTCGTAGCTGTCGGGGGCGCGGTCACCGCCTAGCAGCCGGTCGGCCTCGTCGTCGCCGATCTCGGACCGGACCTCGTCGCTGACGTCGAGCATGCGCGGCACAGGGTCTCCTCGGATGGGTGCGGATGGGGGTTCGGGGCGGACACAGGGAGGTCGCCATGCCCAACGGGCCCTTGTGTCAGGCGTCACGGGTGCCCGTCGAGGCTGACGGGAATTGCGTCTGATCCGACCGCGTGGCGTGTTCCCGTGGTCGCAATCTGTCGATGTCGGTGCCGGGACTGCTGGAATCAAACAGTGAGGTGGGTCACGCCGCACGGATGTTTGATCTAGGAATCAATGGCCAAAGCGGACATTTCGGTCACGATTGCATGGTCGTTACCATCGGTAACCCCCGGCTGACCTGGGCAGATCGTTGAAGTTTTGGCTTCCCCGTCGACCGGCTCGTAGCTTCTTGGTCGGCGCAACGAGCGCCACCCGGGTTCACCCCCGATGCACAGCCCCCCGGTCCGCCGGGTGCGGCAGGTGCCCGCCGACGCGATCGCTCGAACAGGTCGTCGGCGAGCGGCTGGGTGGCCGGGGCGGCAGCGGCACGTCCGACACGTGCACGGCCGTCCGACGGACGCGGCAAGCGAACGCGGCCCTTCCAGGGCCTGGTTCCGCATGTCCGCCCGGGGCTGTCGAGAGGAACCCCATGACCTTCCGTAACGAGACCGCCGCTGCCACCACCTCCACCGTCACCAAGCGCAACCGCGTTCGGATGGCGGTCGTGGCGGGCGCCGCTGTCGCGGCCCTGCCGGTGGCCGGCCTCGTCACGGCCACCTCGGCCTCCGCCGCCTCCGTCTCCACCTGGGACGCCGTCGCCCAGTGCGAGAGCGGCGGCAACTGGGCCATCAACACCGGCAACGGTTTCTACGGCGGTCTGCAGTTCACCTCCAGCACCTGGGCCGCCTTCGGTGGCACCGCCTACGCCCCGCAGGCCAACCAGGCCACCAAGGCGCAGCAGATCGCCGTCGCCGAGAAGGTCCTCGCCTCGCAGGGCCCGGGCGCCTGGCCCGTCTGCTCCGTCAAGGCCGGTCTGACCAAGGGCGGCGCCCCGGCCGCCGTCGACACCTCGGCGGGCTCCACCTCCGGTTCGACCGCCGCCAAGCCGGCGCAGACCCCGCAGACCCCGAAGGCCGCCAAGCCGGCCGAGGCCCCGAAGGCCGCCCCCAAGGCCCAGGCCGCGCCGAAGAGCGACGCCGTCGCGCCGAAGGCTGCCGCCCCGAAGGCCGACGCGCAGAAGGCCGACGCCCAGAAGTCCGCGCCGAAGGCCGACCAGGGCGCCAAGTCCTGGAACCGCTCGAACGACGCCAAGCCGGCCGTCAAGGGTGACTACACCGTCAAGGCCGGTGACACCCTGAGCTCCATCGCCGCCGCGCAGGGCCTGGACTGGCACGACCTGTACCAGAACAACGCCAAGGTCATCGGTGGCAACCCGGACCTGATCCTCCCGGGCCAGACCCTCAGCATCTGAGGTCTCTCCGAGCGCTGAGGTCCCGTGCGTAGCCGGCATCGGCTACCGGGCTTCACGGCGCCGGTGCCCGACCGGGCGGCGATGCGCCGACCTGTCGAGGTGCTGACGAACCGATGTACCGACGTGCCGACGTACGGACATCAGGACGTGCGGACGTGCGGACGTACCGATGTACGGATGTACCGACGTACGGATGTGCTGACGTACCGATGTGTCGATGTGCACGGCTTCCACGGCCGCTTCTCCGTCGCGCGGGTTCTTCCCGCCGACCGGGGGAGCGGCCGTCGGCGTTCGTGGGCCGGCGCGGTGCGGGAGGATGGTGGGGTGATCCAGGGTGAGCTGTTCGGTGACCCGGGTGGGTGCCCGGACGGGCGCGAGCGCTCCGAACCGGCTCCCGGCGCCGTCCTGCTGCCCGGCTGGCTGGACCTCGGCGCTCAGCAACGCCTGGTCGCCGCCTGCCGGGAGTGGGCCCGCCCGCCGGCCGGCCTGCACGCCGTGCGGATGCCCACCGGCGGGATGATGTCCGTCCGGATGGTGAGCCTCGGCCTGCACTGGTACCCGTACGGGTACCGGCGGGTCGCCGAGGACGGTGCGCCCGTCAAGCCGTTCCCGCCGCCGCTCGGGGAGTTGGCCCGCAGGGCCGTCGCCGAGGCGTACGGGGCCGCGCTGGGGGAGATCGCGGGCGCGGCGTCGTACGAGCCGGACATCGCGATCGTCAACCACTACGCGCAGGGCGCGAAGATGGGGCTCCACCAGGACCGCGACGAGCGGGCGGACGCGCCGGTGGTCTCGTTCTCGCTGGGCGACGGCTGCGTCTTCCGGCTCGGGAACGCCGAGACCAGGACCCGTCCGTGGACCGACCTGGAACTGCGCAGCGGGGACCTGCTCGTGTTCGGTGGTCCGGCCCGGTTCGCGCACCACGGGGTGGTGCGGACGTTGCCGGGGACGGCCGATCCGGCGTTGGGGATGGTCGGGCGGCTCAACATCACGGTCCGGGAGTCGGGCCTGGGGGAGTAGCCCCGGGAGGCGGGACCGTCGCTCGTCTACTCGTTCGAGTGAACCGGGGGTTCCGGACTGCTGCGCGGGAATGACCCGGGTCGCCGGAGAATTCGAGTGAGCTGGAGAATGCATTCGGAGTCCGGAGAGGAAGCGTGCGCATGGGTACCCCCGTCGACGACCTGGTCGATCTGCTCGACCTTGAGCAGATCGAACTCAACATCTTTCGTGGGCGCAGTCCCCAGGAGGCGCTGCAACGGACGTTCGGCGGCCAGGTCGCCGGGCAGGCACTGGTCGCGGCAGGGCGCACGGTGGACGACGCGCGCCCGGTCCACTCGTTGCACGCCTACTTCCTGCGCCCCGGGGTCCCCGGCGTGCCGATCGTCTACCAGGTCGACCGGATCCGCGACGGCCGCTCCTTCACCACCCGCCGGGTGCTCGGCATCCAGGGTGGCCGGTCGATCTTCGCGCTCACCGCCGACTTCCACAGACCCGAGGAGGGCGGCATCGAGCACCAGTACCCGATGCCGGCCGTCGCCGCCCCCGAGGACCTGCCCAGCGCCCTGGACGAGGTCGGCTCCCGGCTCGGCGAGCTGCCCCCGTTCATCAGCCGCCGCCAGCCCTTCGACATCCGCTACGTCGACCGGCTGCGCTGGACCGAGGAGGAGCTGGAGGGCGTCGAGGCGCGCAGCGGCGTCTGGCTGCGCACCAACGGCCGACTGCCGGACGACCCGCTGATCCACGTCTGCGCCCTCACCTACGCCAGCGACATGACGCTGCTGGACGCCGTCCGCGCCCCGGTCGAGCCGCTGTGGGGCGAGCGGAACTTCGACATGGCCTCGCTCGACCACGCGATGTGGTTCCACCAGCCGTTCCGGACGGACGACTGGCTGCTGTACCAGCAGGAGTCCCCGATCGCGCACGGCGCGCGCGGCCTCGCGCGCGGACAGATCTTCGACCGGCACGGCCGGCTGGTGGTGTCCGTGATGCAGGAGGGACTGTTCCGTCCGCTGAAGCGCCGCGACGGGTAGGTGACCGGTAGGCGATGTGTGCGGCCGGTTCCGTGCCCCGGGTTGTGCCGCGTGTCGGCGCGTTGCCGCCGTGTTGCGGTTTCGGCGGTTCCGGGCCGACGGGAATGATCCGTCCGAGCGGACGGTGTTGTGGATGACCGAGAGGGGCGGCCCGAACGGCGGGCCGTCCGCGAACCGACCGGGAGGGTGGACCGATGACGGCGACAGCCGCGGAGGACTGGAAGCACTGGAGCGACGGCCGGGCGGCGTCGGTGAGCGCGGAGCACGGCCAGCTCGCACTCACCGGCACGCACTGGCTGGAGCCCGAGCCGGCCGAGATCCCCGGCCTGCCCGGGCACTGGTGGGCCGACGCCGAGGGCGTGCGGGTCCGGGCCGCGGCCTCCGACGGCATCACGGTCGCCGGCGCCGGCGCGCCCGTGGACGGCGAGGTGCTGCTCCGCCCGGACAGCGACCCGGCCGCCGACACCGCCACCCTGGGCGCCCTGCTGCTCGTCCCGATCGAGCGCGAGGGCGAGCTGGCCCTGCGGGTCTTCGACCCGGCCGCACCCCGCCGGGTCGCGTTCGCCGGCATCTCCGCCTACCCGTACGCGCCCGAGTGGGCCGTGCCCGCCGTCTTCACCCCGTTCGAGGACGACGACGCGCGGTCGGTCGTCGTCCCGAACGCCGACGGCCGGGAACGCCCGCTGGCCGTCTCCGGGCAGATCGCCTTCACCGTGGCGGGCGAGCACCGCACCCTGACCGTCAGCGGGTCGGGCGAGCGGCTCAGCGGCGTGATCGCCGACGCGACCAGCGGCATCGACACCTACCGCTTCCGCTTCATCACCCTGCCGGCGCCCGACGCCGAGGGCCGCACCGTCCTCGACCTCAACCGGGCCTACCTGCCGCCGTGCGCCTTCTCGGACCACTTCATCTGCCCCTTCCCGCCGCCGGGCAACCGGCTGGACTTCGCGGTGGAGGCGGGGGAGAGGCAGGTGCTGAGCCGGTAGCGGCCCGGCCGGGGCGAGGCCGGGCGGGGCGGGCCCGGGCCGCGGTCCGGCTCGGGCGTCTTCCGGCTCGGGCGGGCCCTGGTTCGGGCGGGCCCCGGCACGGGCCCCGGTGGGAGACCGTCCGGGGGCGGAGCGGAGCATGGGGGACTATGTCGAACAATCAACATTCCACGCCGTCCCCGTCGTCGCCCCGGTCCTCGTCGCCCGCCCCGTCCACCTCGCACGGCTCGGCCCCCTCGGCGGCCACGCCCTCCCCGGCCCCCTCCACCCCCTCGCACTCCGCCGCCGAGTCAGAACCCGATCCCGGGCCGGGAGGCGGACCCGGGCCGGGACCGGCGGCCGGCTCACCCTGGTACCGGCGGGCGTTCGCCGACCTCAGCCCGCTGCGCGACCACCCCGACTACCGCCGGGTCTGGGCCGGGCAGGCCATCTCCTCCATAGGCCAGCAGATGACGGCCGTCGCCGTCTCCGTCCAGGTCTACGAACTGACCGGCTCCGCCTTCGCGACCGGCCTGGTCGGCATCTTCTCCCTCGTCCCACTGGTCGCCTTCGGCCTCTACGGCGGCGCGATCGCCGACACCGTCGACCGGCGCAGGCTGGGCCTGATCGGCTCGGCCGGTCTGGCCGTCGTCTCCGCCGCCCTGGCCGCGCAGGCACTGGCCGGCCTCGGGCTGGTCGCCGTCCTGTACGCCGCCGTCGCCGCCCAGGCCGGGTTCTTCGCGATCAGCTCGCCCGCCCGGTCCGCGATGATCCCCCGTCTGGTGCCCAGCCACCAACTCCCGGCGGCGAACGCCCTGAACACCGTCAGCATGAACCTCGGCCTCACCGTCGGCCCGATGCTCGGCGGCGTCCTCATCGGCACCTACGGCGCCCAGGCCGCCTACCTGATCGACACCGTCGCCTTCACCGGCACCCTCTACGCGATGTGGCGCCTGCCCGCCATGCGGCCGCTCGGCGAACGCAAGGGCCGCGCCTCCGTCCTGGACGGCCTCCGCTTCCTGCGCGACCAGCCCAACCTGCGAACCAGCTTCCTCGCCGACCTGGCCGCCATGGTCTTCGGCATGCCGCGCGCCCTCTTCCCGGCCATCGCGGTCACCTTCTACGGCGGCGACGCCGGCACCGTCGGCCTGCTGGTCTCCGCCCCGGCCGTCGGCGCCCTGATCGGCGCGCTCTTCTCCGGCTGGGTCGGCCGCGTGCACCGCCAGGGCGCCGCCATCCTCGCCGCCGTCGCCGCCTGGGGCCTGGCCATCGCGGCCTTCGGCGCCCTCCACAACCTCTGGCTCGGCCTCCTGCTGCTCGCGGTCGCCGGCTGCGCCGACACCGTCAGCATGATCTTCCGCAACACGATGATGCAGGTCGCGGCCCCGGACGAGATGCGCGGCCGCCTCCAGGGCATCTTCATCGTGGTCGTGGCCGGCGGCCCCCGCCTCGGCGACTTCGAGTCCGGCACCGTCGCCGCCCTCACCAACCCCGCCACCTCCGTGATCACCGGCGGCCTCGCCTGCGTCGCCGCCGTCCTCCTCCTCGCCGCCCGCCGCCCCGCCTTCCTCACCTACGACGCCCGCCACCCCACCCCCTGACCCACCCACCCCCAAACCTGGCAGCGAGCACCCCCCGACGTGCTGTATTGTTTTCCACGTCGCCGGGACAACCGGAGACAAGGTCGAGAAGCCCACAGCAGAGCCCCCCAGGCCCCGCTGCAGGCGCCGAGACCACGGGACGTGGCGCAGCTTGGTAGCGCACTTGACTGGGGGTCAAGGGGTCGCAGGTTCAAATCCTGTCGTCCCGACAGTGATGTCGGAAGGCCGTTGGCCGGGTTAACGCCCAGGTCAACGGCCTTTTCCGTGACGGTGCATCAGATTCGGCGAGCATTCGTTCGTATGCGCTTGGGGACCAGTTGGGGACCAGGTGGTCCCGAAGTGGTTGAATCCGGGGGGTGAGGCGCCTCCGAAGGGGCGTTTCCGGCCCCGAAATTGACCACCCACAGTGACCGATATCAAATCGTGACCAACGATTTTTCGACACCCTATGACGCAATCCGGCCATGTTTTCGGGCAGTTGGGCGACTGTCTTCGAATCTGTCAAGACGTCAGCCGACTTCGTGACCTCGTGTCGGAGGTGTCGCGCGGATCCTCCCCGGACGCGTCTGTGTGCCCGTCGGGGTCTGCCTGCTACCCGTGATCATCTACGCACAGTGATCATCGTCGAGACGGTGCGGGTGGGCGAAGCGGCCTACGACCACGAGTGCGCGGAGGGCGCAGTATCAGACGAGGTCCGAGCCGCCTGCCCGGCCGCCCGGCCGAGGTGGCCACGCGATGGCTTGGTCCGCACATACCCGGGCCTCGGGCTCGCCGGTGAGGACCTGGTGCCTACGCTGCATGCGGCCGAGGGCGGGGCCGGCTGGTGATCTGAGTCGGAGGCTTGCCGTCGGTCGGGCACGAGTCGTCCCGGACCTTGTTCGCGACAGGCCTCGGACTCCTGTGGTACCCAGGAGTCCGTCGATCATGGCCCGGAGCGGGCCGCAGTACGAGGGGGACTCTGTGACCGGGCCGTCCATGCCAAGCCGTCCTTCCGGGCCGCCGCCCGCCCCCGGGACACCGTCGCGGCCGACCGCCCCGCCGGCGCCGACGGCCGCCCCGGTCCGTCGCGGCGGGATCGATCTCCAGGGGTGGAGCGCTGTGGTGACCGCCGCCGTCGCGGTCGTCACCCTCGGCGCCGGCTTCGCGGGCGGCTTCTACACCCAGGCCCAGGTGACCGACGGCTCCCGGCCGCAGCCGGCCGTCACGGTGACCGTGCCCGGTCCGACCGTCACGGTGACGGGCCCCACGGTGACCGCATCCCCGGCGGGCAGTCCGGGCTCCGCGCCGGTCCTGAACCCGTTGCCCAGTGGGATGGCCGGCAGCCCGACACCGACCGTGGTGCGGGTCATCAGTGCCTCCCCGGACGGCGGTCAGGGCGGAACGAAGTCGGTCCTCACCGGCCGGGGCTTCCCGCCCAACGAGGTCGTCCGCGTGTCCTTCATCATCAAGGGCGACCTCGGGGAAGACTACAAGACACGCGACCTGCGCGACACCATGACGGACGCCACCGGGGCGTTCTCCGTCGAGGTGGTGATCCCCTCCGACCTGAAGTACGACGCGAACCTGAACGCGTACCTGCGTGCCCGCACGACTGCCACGAAGACCGAGACGGTGTTCGACCTCATCGCCTGATCGGTGCAGGTCGGTCCGCCGAAGCCGTCCTGCCGGCTCGTCCTGGGCCAGGCACAGTGCCTGGCCCAGCTCCAGCCGCCGCAGGTTCACCAGGACCAGCGCGGTCCGCGCATCCGCTGAGTTCCCCACTAACTGGGGCACGCCAGCTCGATGGCGGCGGAACCGAGCGTCAGCAGACTGACGTCAGGCCCGTCAGGGCCGGAGACGTTGACGGCGTCGGCGATCCGGATGGCGCTGTTGACCAGGAGATCCCCCACCTCCGTGCAGGAAGGCCCCCTCGCGCCACTTCAGGCAGCGACTGGTGTTGCTTCGGCGCGTGGGCACGATCTCGGCGGTGTGGGGCCAGTGCCTCCACCAGGTGCTCGCGCGAACCATCATCAGGCATCATGCGGCCTGGATGTGGCAGGCCCTGACCTACGGTTTCTGGACTGAGCGGACTGTCCGTCACCACCTTTCGACCGCTGGGGGTCAAGGGGTCGCAGGTTCACATCCTGTCGTCCCGACTGGAGTTCTCTCCAAAGTCGCAGGTCAGAGGCCGTTTTCTCGTTCGCGAGGAAGCGGCCTTCGGCGTGCTCTGGGGCCTGCCTCTCACATTCGTCTCACGGTTTTCACGGTTCGACGGCGGGGCTGGGGACCGCTCGGCGCTGCGTGCTGGTGACTGTATGCGCTCATTATCCCGTATGTCTGATGCCGTGCACCGGCGTGACGCACTGTTCCGGCGACGAGGGAGGCGGCGCGACGCGCTCTGCGCTCAGTGTCCGGTCGTCATGTACCTGGAGTTCGTAGCCGCGAAGGTCATGGTTCCAGTCCCGGGCCATGTTGCTGACCGGCGCGAGCAGTTCGCGCCAGTCGGTCGACACGATAAGGGCACGGATGCGGTCAGGCGCGACCTGTTTGTCACGCTGGAGCAGCTCAGCGTACTTCGCGACCTCGTGCAACGCCTTACGCGACGTGGACGTCGCACGCTTCAACTCGATGCTTACCCACAGGCCGTGTCGATCGCGAGCGAGGATGTCAATCCAACCCCTCGTACGGAGCGGCGCGTCGCTCAGCGCAAACTCGCAGCGGACCAGGGTCAGTCCTGGTTCGAGAACGTCCAGCTGTTCCGCCAAGAGGTCCCGGAGCTGATGTTCGAGTAACGCGGTCATGAGCGATGACCGTGGCGGTGCGGGCTGACAAGGAGCCCAAGGCGGCGGGAACTCGCCCCCGCCGAGCTGATTGTCATCCTGGCTGGGGTGACGACCGCCCTCTGGTTGCGAACTCTAGTGGTGTGAGCGCGGGCTTGGGAGCTCGATGGGGTCGGCTGAGGTGAGGCCGTGGTCGACGGCGTCGCGGGCGGTCTGGGTGATGAGGTGGTCGTAGATGTTCGCGGTGGTGGACGGGGCGGCGTGCCGCAGGGTCTTGGAGACGACGGCGAGGGGGACGCCGGCGGTGATGGAGATGGTGGCGGTCGAGTGCCTCAGGTCGTGGGTGCGCCGTGAGGCGCTGTGGTTCGAGTGGAGGTGAGAGGCCTTCGCCGCTGATCCTGTCGCAGCAGGACG
>NZ_JBVJBI010000066.1:0-36360 GCF_055589745.1 Kitasatospora sp. NPDC041917
CGGCTGCCTCGTCCTCGTCCGCAACCAGCGCGGCGACGTCCTGCTCGTCGACCCCGACTACATGGACGGCCTGATCCTCCCCGGCGGCTCCGCCAAGCCCAACGAGCCCCCGCACCTGGCCGCCGCCCGCCACCTCCACGCCGAGACCGGCCTCCACCTGCGCCTGAGCGACATCCTCGCCGTCGACTTCACGCCCGCCGACCGCCATCTGGAGCGCCTCACCCTGGTGTTCGACGGCGGCACCGTCCCCGACGGCACCCTCGTCACCGTCCCCGCACAGCGCCAGAGCGGCCTGTTCGGCGCCCGCTTCGTCCCTGCCCGCAGCCTCCCGGACTTCATGGCCCCCTCCCAGGCCGCCCGGGCCGCCGAGGCCCTCGCCGGCCGCTCCCTGCCCGCCCTCCTGCTCGGCCAACGCGCCGCCTGACCGGTCACGCCCCGGCCCGGCGCGGACTCCCCGCGCCGGGCCGGGGTTTTTCCGTCAGTTGTTCGGGGCGCGCCCGCGCGACACCTCGTCCGCCGGGTGGCACGGTGCCGGGCCCGCCGACCACCGTGCTGGCAGGATGGCGGCATGGAACGAGTAGTGGGCATCGGCGGGTACTTCCTGCGGGCCGCCGACCCTGCGGCGCTGGGCGCCTGGTACCGCGACTGCCTGGGGCTGGACGCCGACGAACACGGCCTGTGGCGCCAGGAGCCCGGGCCGACGGTCTTCGCGGCCTTCGAGTCCGGGACCGACTACTTCGGCTCCCGCACCCAGCGGACCATGCTCAACTTCCGCGTCCGCGACCTGGACGCGATGCTCGCCCAACTGCGCGCCCGGGGGGCGGACGTGGCCGAGGAGACCCAGGACATGGCGGGCGTCGGCCGGTTCGGCTGGGTCACCGACCCCGAGGGCAACCGGATCGAGCTCTGGCAGCCCGCCTGACCGGGCCGGGCCGAGACGATCATCTCCCTTCCCCGGTACGGGGGATGAGGGTTATCCGAGGGTGCTTTCTCGGGGACAACCCGGATGCCGACCCCCGGTGCCGGGCCCGAGACTCGACCCATGCGCATCACACGGGCCGGCTGGGCCGTCATGACGGTGCTCTCCACCCTCATCGTCGTCGTCTCCGCCAAGTACCTCAGCTTCGATCCGGCGGTCTTCATCGAGCAGCAGCGCGCCACCTACCTGAGTCACGAAGTGCCGCTCTACATCCACATCTTCGGCGCGCTCGCCGCTCTGCTGGTGGGGCCGTGGCAGTTCTCCCGCCGCCTGCGCGAACGCCGCCCGCGCCTGCACCGCCGGATCGGCGTCACCTACCTGATCGGCTGCCTGGTCGGCGGAGCGGGCGCGCTGCTGATGGCGCCCGTCGCGTACGGGGGCGCGGTCTCCGGGACCGGCTTCGCCTGCCTGGCCGTGGCCTGGCTGGTGACCGGGGGCGCCGGGCTGCGGGCGATCCTCGACGGGCGGGTGGTCGACCACCGCCGCTGGATGGTCCGCAGTTTCGCGCTCACCTTCGCCGCCGTCACCCTGCGGCTCATGCTGGCCGTCGCCATGGCCGCGCACCTGGACTTCCGCACCTCCTACACCGCCATCGCCTGGCTGTGCTGGGTGCCCAACCTGCTGCTGGCCTGCTGGTTCACCCGCCGCCGCCCCGTCGCCGGGGCGCCGGCGTGACCGGTGCCCGGACCCGGGTGCGGACGTGGGTGGTGGGGCTGCGTCCCGGGGTGCGGACGATGCGCAGGGCGCTGCCCGAGTAGCTGACGTTCGGTTTGTCACCGGCGGCTGGAGCCGGTCGAGGTGACGGCTGCTCATGTTTCCCCCGGTGACGTGTCGTTGATCGAATCGGGGAGTGCGGCCCCCGTTAGCCCGGCCGGGCAGCGGGGTTCCTCCGCCCGGGTAGCGGATGCCTTCCCCGGCGGCGGACCCGGGTGGTTCGGGTACGGATCGGGGCCGGCGCGGGGAACGGCCCGCCGTCGACACAGCCCGACCCCACACCCCAGGAGGCCGCCGTGGCCCGTACGAAGCCCCTCGTCCTGACCGCCCTCACCGCCTTCAGCGTCCTGGCCGCGAGTGCCGCCGTCGCCTTCGCCGACGGCAAGCCCGCCGGCAAGCCCAGCGTCGTGGTGCCCCACGACGAGGCCGCCGCCGACCCCGCGCTGCTGTCCGCGCACAACCAGGTCTTCGGCGACTTCGTCGACGTGGCCCCGGGCGGCAACGGGTTCGCCACCGTGACCTGTCCCTCCGGCCAGGTGCCCACCGGTGGCGGCGGCCAGACCAGCGCCTTCCGGATCTTCTTCACCGACTCCTACCCGAGCGGCAGCTCCTGGGTCGTGCGCGGCACCAACACCGGTACCGCGACGGAGTCGATCCTGGCGACCGCCGTCTGCACCACCCCCTGACCCTCGGGGTGAACGGCCCGGGTCCGGCGTTCGGGCCCGGGCCGCCGCATGTCCCGCGCACCGGGGCCGCTGCGTTGCCGGGGCGGCTGTGTCGGCGGGGTCACTGTGCCGGCGGGGTGGTTCCGCCGGTGGGCGGCCTCGCCGGAGGGTCACTTCGGCGCCGGCAGCAGCCCGAGGTCGGAGACCGGACCGAGGTGGCCGAGCTTGTCCGGGTTGGACACGGCGTGGACGGCCCGCACCGCGCCGTCGGCGTCGATGTCCAGCACGATGACGCTGGCCACGCGCTGCTCGGCGTCGTACACCACCGCGCCCGGGCGGCCGTTGACCCGGGCCGGGGCGAGGCGCGCGCCCAGACGGCGGACGCGGCGCAGGCCGCCGACCAGCAGCCGGGCGAGGCGACGCGGATCGGTGAGCGAGCGCGCCAGCGCGCGGGCCTTGCCGCCGCCGTCGCCCTGGAGCACCACGTCGGGGGCGAGCATGCCGAGCAGCGCGTCCAGGTCCCCGCCCTCGGCGGCCTCGAAGAAGCGGCGGGCCAGCTCCTCGCCCTGCGCGCGGTGGGCCGGGGCCGGCAGGACGGGGCCGTCCTCGGCCGCGGCCAGGCGCTTGCGGGCACGGGAGAGGATCTGACGGCAGTTCGCCTCGCTCCTGCCGACCATCTCCGCCACCTCCGGGTAGCCGTACCCGAACGCCTCGCGCAGCGTGAACACCGCGCGCTCGACGGGGGAGAGGGCCTCCAGCAGCACCAGGAACGCCATCGACAGGGTGTCCGCCAGCTCGGCGTGCTCGGCCGGGCCGGGGCGCCCGGCGGTGGTCACGACCGGCTCGGGCAGCCACTCGCCGACATAGCTCTCGCGGCGCACCCGGGCGGACTTCAGGTGGTTGATGCCCAGGCGGGTGACGGTCGTGGTCAGGTACGCCTTCGGGTCGGCGATCACGGTGCCGGCCCGCTCGGCGCGGGTGAAGCCGAGGAAGGTGTCCTGGACGAGGTCCTCGGCGTCGCCGACCGAACCCGTCATCCCGTAGGCGATGGAGAACAGCAGCGGCCGGTACCCGGCCGCGCCCGCCACATCCGTCGAACTCACCCTGGACTCCCCCTGTCCCGATCGTGGCCAGCAGGCTATCCGAGGCCTGCCGCGGCCCGCGGGCGGGTGGTGTGGCGCAGGTCACGGCGCGCGGGCGGCGCGGGGATGTCACGAAACGGCGGGCTGTCCTGTCTTCAAGGGCAGCAACGGGACCACCGACCGAGGAGCACACCATGGAACCCCGCCTGAACGCCTTCGCCAGCCCCGTCATGGGCAAGGTCTTCAAGCACCTGATCGCCGCCAACAAGCCCGTCGCCGAGTCGAGCCTGCCGTACGCCGTCCAGGAGCTGGTGCGGCTGCGCGCCAGCCAGATCAACGGCTGCGGCGCCTGCATCGACATGCACTTCAAGGAGGCCGTGCACGCCGGGGAGGACCCGGTGCGCCTCAACCTGGTCGCCGCCTGGCGCGAGGCCACCGTGTTCACCGACGCCGAGCGCGCCGCGCTGGAACTCGCCGAGGAGGGCACCCGGCTCGCGGACGCGGCCGGCGGGGTGAGCGACGAGGTGTGGGCGAACGCGGCCAAGCACTACGACGAGGAGCAGCTCGCGGCGCTGGTCTGCGTGATCGCGCTCATCAACGCCTTCAACCGGGCCAATGTGATGCTCCGCCAGCCCGGCGGCGGCTACGAGGTCGGCATGTACCAGCACTGACCCGGGTCGATCCACGAGGAGAGGGGAACGCCGTGAACGTCGCGCTGTGGATCGTCGCCGGGCTGCTGGCCGCCGTGTACCTGCTGGGCGGCGCGTTCAAGGTGGCCGTGCCGAAGGAGAGGATCGCCGCCGCCGGGGCCGCCGGCCGTTGGGTGGAGGACTTCGGCGCGGGCGGGGTGAAGGCCATCGGCGCCGTCGAGGTGCTGGCGGCGGTGGGGCTGGTCCTGCCCGCCGTGCTCGGCATCGCGCCGGTGTTCGTGCCGCTGGCGGCCGTCGGGCTGGTGCTGCTGATGGCCGGGGCGGCGACCGTGCGGATGCGCCGCCGGGAGTACCGGCTGGTGGCGGTGGACGCGGTCTACATCCTGCTGGCCGCCTTCGTCGCCTGGGGCCGCTTCGGGCCCGAGCCCTTCCTCGCCTGACCGGCCGGGCAGGTCCGGTGGGAAGACCGGGGCCGCTCGACGGTACGGCCGCCGCGAGGGCGCGGCGCCGCACCGCCGAGCGGTCCCGGCGGCCGTTCACCGGTCGCCCGGACCGGGCGGGTGCGAGTGGCCTACCATGTCCCACTGATGATCATCTCGTAGCCGCACCCGGTGTACGGGGAGCAGGCCGAAGGGGACGGGTATGGAGATCGGGCTCGCGGACACCATTCGGGCGCTTCGGCAGGAGCTCGCCACCGCGATGGCCGACGGCGAGGGCTCGCCGGTGCGGCTGCGCGTCAACTCGGTCAAGCTCGATGTCGAGGTCGCCGTCACCGCCTCGGCCGAGGTCGAGGGCGGGGTCAAGTTCTGGGTGGTCTCCGGCGGGGCCAAGGCCGCCACCCACACGGTGTCGCTGGAACTGACGGCCGAGACCGAGCAGGGCGGTGCGGTGCTGACCAACTCCGAGGCCGGGATCCTGCTGCCCGACTGACGCCGGGCGGGGCCCGGCGGACGGCGGTAGTCACCACCGGGGAGGCTTTGCGGAACGGTCCGAACGGCTGGTGGGGGACAGGGCATGCGGCGCGGCCCGAACGGCATGCTGAGCAGGGTGGTCATGGTCGCCCGACGGGACCGGACGACCGGCGGGACGCGGTTCCTCGCCTCGGGCTTCCTGCTCGCGAGCGGTCTCGCACTCTCCGTGCGCCACGCCTTCGAGGACTCCGAGCGCTACGCCTACGAGGTCCGTCCGGCGGCCGGAACGGCCGGCGGGAGCGGCAAACCCGTCGCCGTCGACCTGGTGGTGAGCCACCAGGACCCCTCCCTCGACCTGGCCCTGCTCGTGCTGGCCGAGGACCACGGCGACCTGCCGCCGATCCGGCTCGGCGTCGCGCCCACCCGGCTCGGCCGCATCGCGTTCACCGCGGTCGGCTTCCCGGACTTCGCCATCGACCGGATGCGGCCGACCACCCGGCAGATCGACGGCGACGTGCTGCTCGGCTCCTTCCTGGGCCGTGCCGACCTGGAACTGTCGCTGACCTCCCCGCCCCCCGAGACGCCCCCCGCGGCGCCCACCGACCGGCCCGGCCCGACATCACCGTGGACGGGCTTCTCCGGCGCCGGCGTGTTCACCCGCGACGACGTACTGCTGGGCGTGTGCAGCAGCCACCACACCCGCGGGGGGACCGCGAGCCTGACGGCCACCGGCTTCCAGGGGCTGTCCGAGGACCCCAGGTTCGTCCGCTACCTCCGCGCCCATGACGTCGACCCGGACCCGGTCGCGGTGACCGACCACGAGGAGTCCGCGCAACGCCTGCGGGAGATCCACACCCACGACGAGGTCGTCCGGGGACTGCACGGACGCGAGACCCGCCTCGTGGACGACCGCCTCTCCTTCGTCAGCCCCGGCCCCCTCCACGAGGCCCAGCCGCGGAACCTGCTGCGCCGTCTCTCGACACCGGACCCGCGAGGCGTCCTCCTGGTCGGACAGGCCGGCGCGGGAAAGACCCGGACCTGCTTCGAGGTCGCGCAGGCCGCCCACCTCGACGGCTGGCAGGTCCTCCACCTCCAGGCGAACAACTCCGTGACGGTGGACGACCTCTCGCGGGTCGTGCGCGAGGCCGAACGGCCCCGGGTCCTGCTCGTCCTCGACTCCCTCGACACCTGCGCCCAGCTGGACCTGCGGGCACTCGTCAACGCCCTGCTGCCCGAGGCCAAACGGTGCGGCGTCCACGTCGCGGCGCTCGCCTCGACCCGTCCGGGAGCACGCCACCGGCTCCACCAGCGCGGTGCCGGGCTCCTCTTCGACGAGGTCCTGCTGCGCCAGGACGAGGACCACCGGACCACGGTGATCACGCACATCCTTCGTGAAGTCGCCCCGCAAGCGCTCCAGCGGTGGGGGGAGGAGGAACTCGCACGGGCCTGCGGGCGCCGTCCGGTCATCGCCCTGCTCATCGCCGACGCCCTCGAACGCCGGATCCGCGCCGGCCACCTTGCCCCGGACCTCGCGCGGGTGCGCCCCGGTGAACTGGTCAGCTGGATCCGGGAGGGAATCCGGCAGGACTCGCTGACCCCCGTCGGCACCGGGGACGCGACCGGCCCGCTGGCCACCGCCCTGCCCGACCTCGCCCACCTGGCCTTCGCCACGGCGGTCAGCATCTGCCCGCAGCCCCGCCCGGCCGTGGAGGAGGCGCTCGACGCGCTGCTCGACGCCCACCCCTCCACCGCCGCGGGCGTCATGGGCGCACGGCACGTCACCGACACCCTGGTCTCGCTGGGGTGGATGGACGAGTCCGAGGGCGAACTCCACGTCGTCCACGACATCGTGACGGACGAACTGGTCCTCCACTCCCTCCTTCCGCCACCGGGCTGGAGCATCCACGGCGCATCCGCCGAAACGCTGTTCGACGCCACGTCCCGGCACTCCCGCTCGTTCGCCCTGTTCACCGGCCATCTGCAGCGGCTGGCCTCCGACCTGGACGGGCCGGGAACGGGCCACCGGGCCGGCGCACTGGAGCGCTTCTGCCGGGACTGGGCCACCCGCAACGCCGTCAGGCTGGGAAAGCTGCTGGAGCACGCGGGCCGGGACGGCGAGCAGGCGCTGCTCGCCATGACCCTCGACCCGCCCTGGAAGTCCGCGGCCCTGGAGACCTGGGACGCGCTGGTCCGCCCCTGGCTGATCCGGGCCGAACTCGACCACGCCGCACGGCCGTTCCTCTCGGCGGCCCTCGGCGATCCGCAGAACGTGCCGCAGCCGCTGATCTCGGCCTCGCTGTCCTGGCTGTCCCGGCGGGCCGGGCAGACCGACGCCGACCACGTCATCCAGGCGCTCCTGGAGCGGGACGACCTCTCCTGCGGCCAGGAGCGGCTGGCCGTGGACCACGCCCTGGAGTGGGTCCGCGGACACGCCGGCTGGCGCTCCACCCCGCTGGTCCTCAAACAGCTGCTCAAGCGGGACCACGACACACCCACCCGCGCTCGGGTGGTGCAGTGCGCCTTCGACTGGCTGAGCCCGCGCCGCCCGTCCGAGGCGAGCGCCGCCGTCCTGCAACACCTGCTGACGTACGGGAACCCGGTGGGGGAGCAGCGGGAGGAGGCCGTCCGCCGCACCCTCGCCTGGTTCGCCGATCACCGTGACGCCGCCGGCACACTGCGGGCCGCGTCGCTCCTGCGCACGCTCCTGAGCCACCCCGCGCTGACGGCGCCCGAGGAGCACGCGGCGCTCGAACGGGGCCTCGACTGGCTCGCGGAGCACCATGCCGAGGTCCCCACCGCGGGCGCGGTGCTCCGCGTCGTCCTGGAGTGCCACAGGCTCACCCCCGGCCAGGCGCGGCGGGTGACCCGCTACGTCGAGGTCTGGAGCAGGCTCCATCCCGCCAGCCCGCACCGCAGCCACGTCCTGCGCGTCCTGCTGGCCAGCGAAGGCAACGGCACCGGCACCGGCACCGGCACCGGCGAAGGCACCGGCGCGGGCACCGGACTGCTGCACCAGCTGGCCGGCGACCCCGCCGACCCGGCGGCGGCCGTCGCACTGCAACGACTGCTCGAACACCCGCTGACTCCCGAGGAGGCCCGCCCCCTCGTCTCCCGGGCGTTCCGGTGGCTGGAGCTGAACGAGACCTCCGCCGACCGCCGACGCGTCCTCCAGGCCCTGCTGTGGCGGAGGGAACTGACCGGAGAGCAGCTGACCGAGGTGGCCGACCTGGTGGTGGCGGAGCTCCGCGCCGCTCCCGCCCAGCCGGCCCTCCTCGGCTCGCTCCTCGGCCGCCGCACCGGACTGCGGCCCGACCAGGCCCGGTTCGGAATCGACCTCGCGATCGACCTGTGCGCCGTCCACACCACCTTCCACTTCCAACGGCCGTTCCTGTGCCCGCTCCTGAGGCGCCCGGACCTGACCCCCGAACAGGCCTCCCGGGCGGTGGCGCTGGGACTGGAGCGGCTCTCGGCGAACTTCAGCAACAAGACCCGGGAGATCCTCTGCGCCCTGCTGGAACGGCGGGACCTCTCCCCGGCCCAGCTGTCCCTGCTCCTGAGGCACACGACGGACTGGCTGGCCAGGCGCGGCTCGACGCCGAGGGCCCCCTTCGTCCTGCTGCACCTGCTGGAGCGCGACGACCTGCCGGCCGGGATCGAGCAGGAGGCTCTGCGCAGGGCCCGGGAGGCACTCCTGGCGTACCCGGACGCCCTGCCGGCGGAGCGCCTGCGCGCACGGCTGGCCGGACGCGGCCCGGCCGGGACCTGAGCGCAGGACAGCAGGCCCGGCGGGTCCCGGTCGGCGCTGTTCAGCCCAGCACCGCCGCCACCGCGCGCGGCGTCCAGTGCCCGGCCGCGCCCGGGCGGGTGGCGAGGTAGCCGGCCGCGCGCCAGGGGCCCCAGCCGTGGGACTCGGCCAGGCCGGCGGCCAGGGTGCGCAGGTAGGGCGGGGTGGGGGCGTTGAGATCGGCGCCGGCCACGCCCCGGGAGGCGGTGAAGGTCAGCAGCGGGTGGCCGTCCGACTCGCCGACGTGCAGCAGGGTTTCGTAGCGGCCCGGGCCCAGCTCGGCGCGCCCGGTGGTGAGCGCCGGGACGAGGTCGAGGTCGGTGCCGGGAGGTCGGCGCATCTCCTGGGCGGCGATGTCGCTGAACTGACCGACCGTCACCAGATAGGCACGGCACGGAACTTCGCCGACGGTAGCCGGATCGTAGAAGGCCGAGCCGCCGCCCCAGGTGAGCGAGTGCCCGGCGAAGTAGAGCGTGCCCGGCAGCACGGTGGCCACCGCCCGGCGCGGCGGGCGCGGATCGCGGCAGCCGGGCTGGGTCCGCGCCCCGCCGTCCGGGCGCCCGCCGCGCAGGTAGCAGGCGAGGCGGGCGGCGTGCAGGTTCGAGCCGTACGCCACGTACCAGACGAGCGCGCTCCCGTTCCGGCCGGCGGCGCTTGTCCGCGGCCCCTCGTCCTCGGCGCAATGCCCGGCCGATTCCCGGCCCGAGGGGTCCTTGCCCGGCCCGCTCACAGGAACGAGCCGCGGAGAGGTGTGCGAAAGGATCCCACACGAAGATGTGAAAACCGTGAACAGTCCGATGATCCGACCAGAACCCCCCGATCCGGTAGCGACCCCCTCGCCACCGGTAGCGTTCCGGACGCCATGGTGTTCACCACCCTTCCCCCTCCCGTCGCGCCGTTCCGGTATTCGGCGATTACTCTTCACCAGCGGAAATGAGCGAAAACCCGCGAAATGTCATTCGATTCATACCGTTGCTGTTCCCATGTGGCATCGATGATGAGAATTCCCTTTGATCGAACCTTCGCTGCATCCAGCCGACTCCCCGCAGAGTCATGGTGAGTGGGCGCCCTCCCGCAGGTGACAACCGGGTCACCCGGCGTCACACCCGTACACCCGTACACCCGTACGCGCCCCCAGGACCCCGGAGCCAAGGAAACCCATCCATGGACGCACGCCACGACACGGCCGGCCCAGGCACGCTGCACCGCCCCCACCAGGGCCCCGCGGCCGGCTGGCCGGTGGCCCAGGCCGCCCACCCCCGCAGCCTGCTCGACATCGTCGCCGCCACCGCCGACGCCCACCCCCACGCGCCCGCGCTCGACACCGGCGACACCGTCCTCGACTACCGCGCCCTGCTCCACGAGGTCGACACCCTCGCCGGGCAACTGGCCGGCCACGGCATCGGCCGCGGAGACCGCGTCGGGATCCGCATCCCCTCCGGCACCGCCGACCTCTACATCGCCGTCCTCGCCGTGCTGCGCTGCGGCGCCGCCTACGTCCCCGTCGACGCCGACGACCCCGACGAGCGCGCCGGGATGATCTGGCAGGACGCCGCCGTCTGCGCCGTCCTCGGCCCCGGCCGCGGCCTCCACCCCGGCGCCGCCGCCCACCCCGGCGGCCGCCCCGCCCGGCCCGGCCCCGCCGACGACGCCTGGATCATCTTCACCTCCGGCACCACCGGCCGCCCCAAGGGCGTCGCCGTCACCCACCGCTCCGCCGCCGCCTTCGTCGACGCCGAGGCCCGCCTCTTCCTCACCCACCGGCCGCTCGGCCCCGGCGACCGCGTCCTCGCCGGCCTCTCCGTGGCCTTCGACGCCTCCTGCGAGGAGATGTGGCTGGCCTGGCGCCACGGCGCCTGCCTCGTCCCCGCCCCCCGCGCCCTGGTCAAGGCCGGCACCGACCTCGGCCCCTGGCTCGTGACCCGGCGCATCACCGCCGTCTCCACCGTCCCCACCCTGCTCGCCCTGTGGCCGCAGGAATGCCTGGACGCCGTCCGCCTGATCATCGTCGGCGGCGAGGCCTGCCCCGCCGAACTCGTCGAACGCCTCGCCGTCGACGGCCGCGAATTCTGGAACACCTACGGCCCCACCGAGACCACCGTCGTCGCCACCGCCGCCCGCCTGCTCCCCGGCGAGCCCGTACGCATCGGCGCCCCCCTCGACGGCTGGGAGATCGCCGTCGTCGACCGGGCCGGAAACCCCGTCCCCTGGCACGCCAGCGGCGAACTGCTCATCACCGGCGTCGGCACCGCCCGCTACCTCGACCCCGCCAAGGACGCCGAGAAGTTCAGCGCCCACCCCGCCCTCGCCTCACCCCGCGTCTACCGCAGCGGCGACCTCGTGCGCAACGACCCCGAAGGCCTCGTCTTCCTCGGCCGCGCCGACGACCAGGTCAAACTCGGCGGCCGCCGCATCGAACTCGGCGAGATCGACGCCGCCCTCCAGGCCCTGCCCGGCATCCGCGCCGCCGCCGCGGCCGTCCGCAGGACCCCCGCCGGCGCCGACCTGCTCGTCGGCTACCTCGTCGCCCACCCCGGCACCACCCCCGACCTCACCACCGCCCGCCACCGGCTCCTGGAACGCCTGCCCGCCCCGCTGGTGCCCGTCCTCGCCCTCGTCGACTCCCTGCCCACCCGCACCTCCGGCAAGGTCGACCGCGGCGCCCTGCCCTGGCCGCTCGCCACCACCGGCACCGCCCCCGCCGCCCAGGCCCTCGACGGCACCGCCGGCCTGCTCGCCGGCCACTGGGAACGCCTGCTCGGCACCACCCCCGGCCCCGACGACGACTTCTTCGCCCTCGGCGGCTCCAGCCTCACCGCCGCCCACCTCGTCTCCGAACTGCGCACCCGTCACAACGGCGTCTCCGTCGCCGACCTGTACGCCCACCCCGTCCTCGCCGACCTCGCCGCCCACCTCGACACCCTCACCCCCACCACCGCACCCGAGGACACGGCCACCACCACCGCCGTCCGCGGCCGCGCCGTGCGCCGCACCCCCCGCAGCGCCGGCCTCTGGCAGACCCTCCTGCTCCTCGGCATGTTCTCCCTCGCCGGACTGCGCTGGATCCTCGTCCTGATCGCCCTCGACAACCTCACCGGCAGCGACCTCGCCTGGGCCCCCCACAGCTCCTGGTGGCCCGTCGCCGCCGGCCTGCTCCTCCTCTACAGCGCCCCCGGCCGCACCCTGCTCGCCGCCACCGGCGCCCGCCTGCTCACCGCCGGCATCCGCCCCGGCAGCCACCCCCGCGGCGGCCACGTCCACCTGCGCCTGTGGGCCGCCGAACGCTACACCGCCATGTTCGGCACCGCCGCCCTCGCCGGCACCCCCTGGGCCCCCCGCTACGCCAAGGCCCTCGGCTGCCGCGTCGGCCCCGGCGTCCAACTCCACACCCTGCCCCCCGTCACCGGCCTCGCCCGCCTCGGCGCCCACGCCTGCGTCGAACCCGAAGCCGACCTCGCCGGCTGGTGGCTCGACGGCGACACCCTCCACCTCGGCCGCATCGACATCGGCGAAGGCGCCCGCATCGGCCACCGCGCCACCCTCATGCCCGGCGCCCGCATCGGCGCCCGCGCCGAGATCGCCCCCGGCTCCTGCGTCACCGCCACCACCCCCGTCCCACCCGGCGCACACTGGACCGGCTCCCCGGCCCGCCCCGCCACCGAAGCCCCCGCCGACTGGCCCACCGCCACCGCCCCCGCCCCCCGCCGCTGGAACCTCGCCTACGGCGCCGGCTTCACCGTCCTCGGCCTCGTCCCGATCATCGCCGCCCTGCCCGCCCTGCTCATCGTCTACCCGATGATCGACACCGACGCCACCCTGTCCGGCGCCCTCGTCCAGCTCCTGCCCGCCACCGTCCCCCTCGCCGCCCTCACCATCACCTGCTACGCCACCCTCATAGCGCTCCTCGTCCGCCTCCTGTCCCGCCCGCTGCGCCCCGGCTTCCACCCCGCCACCGGCCACGTCGCCTTCTGCGCCTGGGCCGTCAGCCGCCTCGCCGACACCGCCCGGCGCACCCTCTTCCCCTTCTACGCCAGCCTCTTCACCCCCGTGTGGCTGCGCCTGCTCGGCGCCCGCGTCGGCCGCCGCGTCGAAGCCTCCACCGTGCTCGCCCTGCCCGGCCTGATGCGGGTCGACGACGGCGCCTTCCTCGCCGACGACACCCTCGTCGCCCCCTACGAACTGCGCGGCGGCTGGCTCCACCTCGGCCCCGCCCACATCGGACGCCGCTCCTTCGTCGGCAACTCCGGCATCGTCGGCCCCGACCGCCACCTGCCCGACAACTCCCTCGTCGGCGTACTGTCCGACACCCCCGCCCACGCCCCCGAAGGCTCCTCCTGGCTCGGCCGCCCCGCCTTCGCCCTGCCCCGCGTCGCCGACACCGGCACCGAAGGCCGCACCTACGACCCGCCCCGGCGCCTGATGTGGGCGCGCGCCGGCGTCGAACTGTGCCGGCTGCTGCCCATCGTCCTCGCCGCCCTGCTCGGCGACCTCGTCCTCGCCGCCCTCCAGGCACTGCGCGACGACTACGGGCTCGGCGCCGCCCTCGGCGCCGCCGGACTCGTCCTGATCGCCGCCGCCGTCACCGCCTGCGCCCTCACCACCGCCGCCAAATGGCTGCTCGTCGGACGCTTCCGCGTCGCCGAACACCCCCTGTGGTCCTCCTTCGTATGGCGCAACGAGCTCTACGACACCTTCGTCGAGGAACTCGCCATGCCCTTCGGCGGCCACACCATCACCGGCACCCCCTACCTGAACGTGTGGCTGCGCAGCCTCGGCGCCCGCATCGGACGCGGCGTGTGGTGCGAGACCCACTGGCTGCCCGAGACCGACCTGGTCACCGTCGAGGCCGGCGCCAGCGTCAACCGCGGCACCGTCCTGCAGACCCACCTCTTCCACGACCGGGTGATGCGCCTGGGCCCCGTCCACCTCGCCGCCGGCTCCACCACCGGCCCGCACTCCATCGTGCTGCTCAACTCCTCCCTCGGCGCCGGCACCACCGTCGGCCCGGCCTCCCTCGTCATGCGCGGCGAGAACGTCCCCGACGGCGGGCACTGGCTCGGCAACCCCGTCGCCGCCTGGAACGCCGACCCCACCCCGCCCGCCGGACGGCGCCGCCGCCGGGCCGCCGCCGGGGTGTGACGCGGATCACCTTCGCGGGGCGATGAGTTCGCGGTGCGGTCACGGTCCACTTCCGTGACCGCACCGCTTCTTTTGCCCCGTCGAGAGGAACCACGCTCATGACCACCCCCGCCGTGAAGGGCCCCGCCTCCTACTTCCCCGCCATCGAGAAGAAGTACGGCCGCCCGATCGAGGAGTGGAAGGACCTCGTCCGCACCTCCCCGCTCACCAAGCACATGGAACTCGTCACCTGGCTCAAGACCGAGCACGGCCTCGGCCACGGCCACGCCAACGCCCTCGTCGCCCACACCCTCGCCGAGAAGGCCGCCTGAGCCGGGCCGACCGCTGGCGGCCGGAGGGGCGAACCGGTGGCCGACCACGTGTCCACGACGCTTGACCGGCGCCGGAGGGAATTCGGAGAGGGCGCGAGGGGCGTCCTCGCCCTATTAGGCTGCAGGTATGACGATCAAGGCTGTGGTGTTCGACGTCGGGGAGTGCCTGGTCGACGAGACTCGGGAGTACGGCAGCTGGGCCGACTGGTTGGGCGTGCCGAGGCACACGTTCGTCGCCCAGTTCGGCGCGGTGATCGCGCAGGGCCGGGACTACCGGGAGACCTTCCAGGTCTTCGCCCCGGGCTTCGACCTCCATGAGGAACGCGAGAAGCGGGCTGCTGCCGGCCAGGCGGAAACGTTCGGTGAGGATGATCTCTATCCGGATGTTCGGGGTGCCTTCGCTCAACTTCGGGCGGAGGGGCTGTGGTTGATGATCGCCGGAAATCAGACCGTGCGGGCCGGGGCGATCCTTCGCCGACTGTTCACGGGCGACGTCGACTTGATCGGCACTTCCGACGACTGGGGCGCGAGCAAGCCGGACCTCGCCTTTTTCGAGCGCGTCGCCGAGGTGGTACCCGCCGAGCCGCACGAGATCCTCTACGTTGGTGACCGGCTCGACAACGACGTGTTGCCCGCCCGGACGGCAGGGATGCGGACGGCGTTGATCCGGCGCGGCCCGTGGGGCTGGATCCAGCAGCACGATCCGGCTACGGAGCAGGCGACCTTCCGGATCGACTCGCTGGCGGAACTTCCGGAACTGATCGGAAAGTTCAACGCTGGAGCGAACTGAGCATCGCTGACCAGGAGTAGAGGCGGTCGTCCACGCCTCGGACGGCCGCCGTGTCCTGCCATGGGGTGAGTGCCCGTCGGGCCTCGCGCACGCGTTCCATGCCGGTGGCGTACCAGGTGATGGCCAGTTGGTCGAGGGCCTGCTCCAGCAGGGCGCACGCGTGCTCTGGCCGCCGGGCTGCGGCCTCGACCGACGCGAGGTCGGCGAGCACGACGACGCGCTGCTTACCGTCGGTCTCCGGGAGTTCGGCGAGCGTCTGCTCCAGTGTGGTCCGGGCCTGCGGAAGCAGGCCGGCCTGCAACTCGGTGTTGCCACGGAACGCGCGCAGCCGGGTAGCCGAGAACCAGGTGAACCAATCGGGTGGCAGAACGTCGCTGCCGGAGGCAAGCACGTCCTCGGCGTGCCGCAGCAGAGCGAGAGCGCCGCGATGGTCGCCGCATCGAGTGAGGCACTCGGCCTCGACTGCGTCGAGCCAGGACAATACATCGGCGGATACCGAGGCCCGACGAGCGTAGGTGCGGGCAGCATGCATACGTTCCCGTGCGCCGTTGAGGTGGCCGGCCCAGCCGGGCACGAACGCGCTGTGAGCAAGAATCGCGGCACCGAGCAGGTTGTCGTCTGCCTCGCCAGCAGCCTGGAGCGCGCGAACAAAGGTCGCGTCAGCAGCGTCGGGCTGCCGCAGGTCGAAGAACTCGATTCGGCCGAGCAGTAGCAGCGACTCGGCGAGGGCGGCGGCCAGCACCTTGCGGGCCACTCCGTTTGTCTCCCCGAGTAGCACGGTGCCGAGGTCGGCATGTGCGGCCACCGCTGGGTGCAGCGCGGCTGGCGTTGTGGACAGGTAGAGCCGGCGGTGAGCTTCGGTGACTATGGCGTAGTCGGAGCCGACCGTCCCTGGCTGGCTCCCTTGCGGCCCATATGGCCGAGGTAGTGCGCCGCGGAGGGCTGTTGACGTTGTGCGGGGCGTGGCCGCAGGTGTGGCAACGGTCGCAGTCGTGGGCTGGGAACGGTTCCAGGGGGCGCGGAAGCCCAGGTCTTCGATCGACTGCCGTAGGACGTGCGTTAGGAGGCGCTGGTAGTCCTCCCCAGGCCAAGGGGGCGTGTCGGATTCCCAACGGCGGATCTGACGCACGCTGACGGAGATGCCGCGAAGGCCAAGCTGTTGGGCCGCTCGCGTGAGGGCGTCGGCCAGGGCCTGCTGGCTGGCGTAGCCGGCGGCTTGCCTGGCTGCTTTAAGAGCGGTGTTGGGCACGGTCTCCTCCGCACATGCTGATGACGAATCAACTCTATGGAATCACAGGACATTCTGGGGACTCATCGGGCGTGTGGCAGACCTGTAAGTCCTCTATATGTCCCTCAAGAGTCCTCCATAAGGCCTTCAGGACGTCCTTTGGGTGGACGACGATTAGTCCGTCACCAACCGGTGCAGCCAGGCTAATGACAGTAGGTTCGCGTGCTTGAGGCAGAGCGGTCAGGCCCGGTCGGGCCTCGCTCGACTGGGCGGTCGTCGCATACCCCGCATACCCCGCATGCCTCGGAGGCGATTTGTGATATCAGCCGCGAGTCGGACCCCGTTGTCGGACGGTGTCGCGATCGAACTCAACGTCCGCAAGGGCGTTCGGTAAGTATCCACCGAATACCGGCTCGCCGCGGTGATCTCTCGCGGCGTCCATTCATGCCACTGGATGGCGCTACGTCAGACATACGCAGCCGATGCCGCGCTTCTTTCGTGCACCCTTCCGTCTTCTGAGGCCCCCATGCTCATTTCCCGTCGCCCCCGCATGTTCGTTGCGCGTCTCGACTCGCGGGCCGAATCCGCGCCCCTGGCCCGCTACTTGCTTCGCGCCTACCTCTCCGGGCTGCCCGCCGGTGAGCGCTACGCCGAAACCGCTGAACTGCTCCTGTGTGAGCTGTTTGCTAACGCCGTCCGGCACTCCGACGCCCCCTCGGACCGGCACATCGAGATCCGCTTCGCGCTCGTCAACTCCCGCCTGCGTCTCGAAGTTCACGACGCGGGGACCGGGCGCCCGTCCCTGCGTACGGCCTCCCCCGAAGACGAGCACGGACGGGGCCTCCTGCTCGTCAACGAACTCGCCGAGCGCTGGGGTTGCTGCCCGCGCCCGGGTGGTATCGGCAAGTTCGTCTGGGCCCTCGTCGCGCCCGCCCCCGCCCCCGCCCCCACCCCCGCCCCCGTCCTCGTCATCGCCTGAAAGCCACTTCCCCCCATGCACCTCGCCACCCTCGCCCGGCACACCCTCTCCCGTGGCGCCACCCCCGCCGCCACCTACGCCCTCCTCGCCCGCCTCGGCCACAAGCCGCTGCCGTGCGCCGAGGCCGTGTGCCTCGCGCTCGACATCCCGCCCGCCGAGACCGCTCGGCGTCTGGGGGAGTGTCACGACGCCCTGCTCGCCGATCCCCGTCCGGACTCCGAGGCCGACACCGGTGAAGTCCTCGAAGCCCTCGGCGTGTTCGACGTCCCCAAGCGGCTCACTCCCACCGAACACGCCCTCGTCGCTCACCTCACCATCGCCGTCGACGCCATGGGCGGCATCCGCCCCGGCCACCAGCACGGCCTCCAGCGCTGGTTCACCACCGGCAACCTCGCCGCCGCCTACCTCTCCCTCGCCTCCACCGCACCCCTGCCGCGCACCGGAGACCCGGCCACCTACTGGACCGCCCTCGTCATGGCCGGCGAACTCCTCACCACCACCGGCCCCGACCCCCGCGTCCGCTACGCCCTCACCCACTGCCGTACCCAAGCCGCTCGCACCTGAGTGCCGAGGCCGAGGCGCAGGAAGTCGGCTCGGCCGACTTCCTGCGCCTCGGCCTCGCCGGGGTGATGATCGCGACCGTCTGAAGGTCCTCGTCATCGGAGCCACCGAACCCTGCAACGCCTCGGCGCCGCCCCCGCCGACGGCACCCCCGCCGCCGAGGCCGCCCGGGCCTACCGCGCCGCCGTCGAGGGCACCACCCGGGGGAGTGGGGACGGAAGGCTATCGGCGCCGGGCCACGAACACGAACTCCCGCCCCGGCCGGTCGGGCGCGTCGCGGACCTCCTCCACCGTGAACCCGCAGGCGGTCAGGTCTCGTTCGACCTCCGCCCGCTCCCGGAAGCGCAGCGTCGAATCCGAGGTCAGCACCTGCCCGTCCGCGGCGAACACGTACGTCCACCGGAACGACACCAGCGGCCAGCGCACCCCGGTCAGGTCGACCCAGCTCTCGACCGCGCCGACCCCCGGGACCTCCGTCACCCGGTGGGAGCGCCCGCGCGTCCACTCCTCCCAGGCGCGGGCGGCCGGGTCGCGGGTCTCGAAGACCAGCCGCCCGCCCGGCCGCAGCGCCCCGAAGGCACCCCGCAGCGTCCCCCGCCACTCGGTCGGGTCGGTGATCGCCTGAGCGACGTTCGCCGTCATCGTCGCCAGGTCGACCCGCAGCGGCGGCAGGCCCGTCGCGTCCCCGTGGATCCAACGCACCTTCGCGGCACCCGGTTTGGCGCGCGCGACCTCGACGGACGCGAGCGCGGGATCGACGCCGACGACCTCGGCCCCGCGCCCGGCCAGCAGCAGCGCGAACACCCCCGTGCCGCAGCCGATGTCCAGCACCCGGCGCGCCCCGAACTCCTCCGCCATCCGCAGATAGGCGTCGAGATCGCCGCGGTCGGGGTCCAGCGGGTCGTAGACCGCGGCGAGCCGCGGGTGCGCGAAGCATGCGTCAGCCATGAGCCGACCGTAGGCGGGCCCCCGCCCGGCACCAAACAGGTCTACACCACTTCGTCCACGGCTGGCCGAAACCGGCCCCGGCCCCCGCCGCCCCCGCAGCCCGCGAACCCCGGTGCCCACCAGTCCCGGGAGCGCCCGCGACCACGCGCACGGGGGCCGTCGGGATCCGGCCGAAGCGCCCGGCACCGCTTGTCCGTCGGCGAACCGAGCAGGAAGAGTGGAAGACCGCCGGCCGGCGATCGTGTCCAACTCCCCGCAAAAGAGAGGACATCGTCATGACCGACGACGTGTACGAGCCCCCGGAGCTGATCGAACTCGGCGACTTCGCCGACCTCACCCGCGGCTTCGACATCGGCAACCAGTCCGACGTCCACGGCTACTACCTCGCCCCCTGAGGACCGGGCCGTGAACGGTCACCGGCGGACCCGGTTCGTGGTCCTGCCGGACACCGACGCCGGAGCCGCGGTGGCCGCGGCGCGGGGCACGGCCGAGCGCCGTGCCCTGCACCACCCCAGCGGACGCCCCTGGATCCTCGGCCACTGGCCGGACGACGAACCGGTCACCGCCCAGGCCGGACCGGTCGCGCTGGCCGTGTTCGGCACCTGCGACACCGACGCCCACCACCTGCGCCGCAGCGCCGCCCGCATCCGCGACCCGTACGACGCCCTCGCCCTCGCCGCCGACCTGGCCGGCAGCTTCCACCTGATCGCCACCGTGCACGGCACCGTCGCCGCCCGCGGCACACTGTCCGGACTGCACCGCCTGCACCTGGCCGAGATCGACGGCGTCCCCGTCCTCGCCGACCGGGCCGACACCCTCGCCGCCGCGGCCGGCCTCACCCCGTCCCCCGAACGCCTCGCCCTGCACCTCGCCCACCCGCTGCCCCACCCCGCCGACACCCTCCCGCTGTGGCCCGGCATCACCCCCGTACCGCCGCACCACGCCGCCCTGCTCACCCCCGGCCGCCCCGCCCGCACCCACGCCCACTGGCACCCGCCCGCCCCCGAACGACCCCGCCCCGAAGCCGCCACCGCCCTGCGACAGGCCCTGCACCGGGCCGTCGCCGCCCGCACCCGCGGCGGCGGAATCGTCGCCGCCGACCTCTCCGGCGGACTCGACTCCACCCCCCTGTGCTTCCTCGCCGCCACCGGCCCCGCCGACCTGCTCACCGTCACCCTCGGCTCCCTCGACCCGCACCACGAGGACGCCGCCTGGGCCGACCGGGCCGCCCGCCACCTGCCCGGCAGCCGACTCGTCCTGCCCGCCGAGGACCTCCCCACCATGTTCGCGGACATCGACACCCCCGGCCCCCAGGGCGACGAACCGTACGCCTGGACCCGCACCAGGGCCCGCGACGAAGCCGTCACCCGACTGCTCGCCGCCCACGGCGCCCGACTGCGGCTCAGCGGCGAAGGCGGCGACGAGACCCTCCAAGCCCTCCCCGCCTACCTGCGCACCCTCCTCCCGCGACACCCGGCCACCGCCACCCGCCACCTGCGCGGCCACCGCGCCCGCCTGCGCTGGAAACTGCCCGACGCCCTCGGCGCCCTCACCGACCCCCGGCCCTACCCCGCCTGGCTCGCCCACGCCACCGACCGCCTCACCCACCCCCACCCGCCACCCACCACCCAACTCCTCGGCTGGGGAACCGAACCCCGCCTGCCGCCCTGGGCCACCCCCCACGCCGCCGACCTGGTCCGCGAACAACTCGAAGCCCTCCACGGCACACCACCCCTGGCACCGCACCACACCCACCACCAGACCCTGCACCTCGTCCGCCGCAGCGCCGCCGCCCTACGCCAACTCAACGACACCACCGCACGCTCGGGCGTACCCCACAGCGCCCCCTACCTGGACGACCAGGTCCTCGACGCCTGCCTCGCCGCCGAACCCGCCACCCGCGGCACACCCTTCGCCTACAAGCCACTGCTCACCGAGGCCCTCGCCCCTGACGTCCCCGCCGACCTCCTGCGACGCACCGGCAAAGGCGACTTCACCCCCGACGCCCACCAGGGCCTCGCCCGCCACCGCGCCCGACTCGCCGCCCTCATCGAGGACAGCGCCCTGGCCCGCGCCGGACTGATCGACCCCGACGCACTGCGCCGTGCCTGCCTCGGGCTCTACCCGCCCGGCACCCCCTACGCGGCCCTCGACGCCACCCTCGCCTGCGAACACTGGCTGCGCGCCCACCCCGCCACCCCCGACCGCCCACCGAAGGAGCCCGCATGGCCGCCGAGCTGCGCCCCGACGTGACGCTCACCCCGACCGACGACGGCGCCGTCCTGCTCGACGAGCGCTCCGGCCGCTACTACCAGCTCAACCGCACCGGGCTGTTCACCCTGCGATCCCTGCTGGACGGCCGGAGCACCGACGAGATCGCCACCGACCTCGCCGGCCGCCACCCGGTCACCGCCGAACGGGCGCGCTCCGACGTCGAGCGGCTGCACCGGAACCTGCGCACCGCCGGACTGGTCACCGGATGAGCCTGCACGCCCACGCCACCCGCGCCGGCCGCCCGCCCCGGCACCTGCGGCCCGCCGCCCTCGCCGCGATCGGCGCGGCCCGGCTGATCGAGAAACTCCCCCCGGCCCGGATCCGCCGGGTGATGCTCGCGCTGCGCCGCGGCGCCCGGCCCGCCCGCCGGGCCGAGGCCCTCGCCGCCCGGCAGGCCGTGGTCGCGCTCAGCATGCGCTGCGCCGGCCAGGGCTGTCTTCAACGTTCCATCGCCGCAGCCCTGTTGTGCCGAACCCGGGGCAGCTGGCCGACCTGGCGCACGGGCGTGCGCACCGCCCCCTTCCGCGCCCACGCCTGGATCGAGGCCGAGGGCGAACCCGTCGACGAACCCGCCGAACTCGCCCACTTCCACCCGCTGATCACCATCGCCCCGCCCCCGCCCCGGACGCCGGGCCGCTGACGCCGACCAGGAGGCACGGGAAGTCGGACGGGCCGACTTCCCGCGCACGCCCGGCAGGGGCCGCTACCGGTGGGGGGCCGGGATGCCGGCGGAGCGCAGCCTGGCCTCGGTGAGGGCGGTCAGCCGGGCCGAGACCGGGGCCTCGTCGTCGCGGTGGCGGTCGATCAGCCGGTACTGGACGGAGGCCCTGGCCCAGGCGCGCAGGCTGTCGGGGTCCCCCAGGAGCGCGGGGTTGGCGAGGCAGCGGTCGGCCATGGCGGCGGCGAGCTCCTCGATCCTCGGATCGTCCGGCGCCCAGGCCTCGGCCTCCTGGCCGCGTCTGGCCAGATCGACGAACTCCGGGTCGTCCAGGCGGTGTTCGAGCTGGGTCAGGAAGCCGTCGAAGCCCTCCGGCACCAGTGCCCGCGCCAGCACCAGGGCCTCACGCTGCGCCGCCACGTAGTCGGGGCCGAAGCCGAGCCCGGGCATCCGCTCCAGGGCCGCGCAGGCGCGGTCGGGCAGCAGGGCCCGGTCGCCGTCGGCGAGCCGGTGCAGGGTGTCGCGGCGCGCGGTCAGTTCCGCGATCCGCTCGTCCAGCCGCCGCTCCACGTCGGCGAGGGCGGCGGTGAACCGCTCGCCGTCGGCGTCGAGCAGCGGCCCGATCTCCGCCAGCGGCACCCCGGCGGCGGCCAGCGTCCGGACCTGCACCAGCCGCAGCAACTCGCCCGACCCGTACCGCCGGTAGCCGGAGGCGTCGCGCTGCGGCTCGTCGACCAGCCCCTGCCGGTGGTAGTGCCGCACCGTCTTCACCGTGACGCCGACGTACGCCGCCGCCTGCCCGATCGTGACTCCGTCGAATCCGTTCGTCATCCGTTCAGCCTGCCGTACGAGCGGATGCCGTACGACCGGATGCCGTGGGGCCGGTCCCGGTGCCGAACACCTCGTCGACGAGCCGCCGCTGGGCGCTCTGGAACGCCGCCGCGATGGACACGTCGGCGTCGTCCACGTAGTTCAGCCCGGCGGTGAGGGTCGTGCCGCCGTCCGGCGAGCCGTACATCAGCGCCGCCGAGCCGATGGTGGCGCCGTTGTGGTGGAAGACGGTGCCGCCCTCCCTCTCCTGGGCGAACAGCCCCAGTCCGTAGCCGATCGTCGCCTCCGGCGTGCGCATCTCGGCCAGCAGGCCGGGCGGCAGCAGCCTGCCGCCGAGCAGCGCGGAGACGTAGGTGTGCAGGTCCCGGGTGGTGGAGATCATGTCGCCGCCGGCCGCGACCCAGGACGGGTCGTGGCGGGTGACGTCGAGCGTCCGCTCCCGCCCGGCGTCCTCGTAGCGGTAGTAGCTGCGGGCGTGCGGCGCGGGGACCTCCGGCGAGGCGCCCGGCGCCACCGTGCCGGTCAGCCCCAGCGGCTCCAGGACCAGCCGCCGCAGCTCCTCGGCGAAGGGGCGGCCGCTGACCCGCTCGACCACCAGCCGGGCCAGCACGTAGTTGGTGTTGGAGTAGCTCCAGCCCGCCCCCGGCGCGAACCGCGCCGGCCGGGACAGCGACAGCCGCACCAGCTCCTCGGGCGGGTACGTGCGGAAGCGGGCGTCCACCCACTCCTTGCCCCGCCACGGGACGCCCGGCACGAACGTCCCGTCCTCCGCCGGCTCGCCGGTGTGGTTGAAGACCCCGCTGGTGTGCTGCAACAGCATCCGCACCGTGATCCGCCGGTCCAGCCCGAACCCGGGCAGGTGGTCGCCGGCCGGGTCGTCCAGGGCCAGCCGGCCCTCGGCGACCAGCAGGAGCACCGAGGTCGCGACGAAGCTCTTGGTGACGCTGCCGACGCGGAAGTGCCCGTCGGCCGGCGGCCTGCCGTCGCGGCCCAGCTCGCGGGCCCCGGCGCTGCCGACCCACTCGCCGCGCGCGTCGTTCACCCGCACCTGCACCCCGAGGAAGCCGGACTCGGCGATCTCCTCGATCGCCCGCCGCAGCTCCGGGCGGTCCGGACCGTGGCCGAGGTGGTGGCCGAGGTGGTGGGTGGAGTGGTGGGTGGTGGACATGCTGCCCCCTCGTATCCGTGGGGCCCGCGTGGTCATCGGGCCCGATGGGGGGAGCCTGCACCCTGACCCGAGGTCAACCTCAACCGTGATCCGGCTCACAGCCGCGGCGTGCCCGCACGGACGGGGACGGGGACGGGGACGGGGACGGGGTGACCCGGGACCGGGGCCGCCGTCGGCACGATCGGGAAGACGGCGGCCCCGGCCCCGGTACGGGTCCGTACGGGCGGGGCATCGACCGCGGGGTTGCCCGTACGGCTGCGGTCGGCACCCATTCCACGACTTCAACAGGACTTGAAGTCAAGCCCCGTCCGAGGCGAGGCCCCGCCCGAGGGTGCCGTTCCGGGGCGGGGTAGCCTCGCTGCGGCGGGGGACTGCGGAGGACAGACACGGACAAGACGGACAGGGGCGGGCGGATGACGGAGCAGCACAGCTACTGGCGGGTGTCGGACGGCGCGGCGGTCGGCGCCACCCAGGCGCACATCGTGTGGACCAGGGCGGCCTACCCCGCCCTGGTGGAGGTGGCGCGCCGCTACCACGCGGTGATCAGCTACGCGGACCTGGCCGAAGCGGTGCAGGAGGCCTCCGGGGTACGCACCCGGGTCAACCAGCGGCACTGGATCGGCAAGGTGCTGTCCCTGGTGATCCGCGAGGCGCACCGGCGCGGCGACCCGCCGCTGACGGCCCTGGTGGTGCACGCCACGGACGGCCGGGTCGGCCCCGGCTACCAGGAGGTGCTGGCGGTGGCCGGCCAGCCGCCGGTGGCCGCGGAGATGGACCGCGAGCAGCACGCGGCCGCCGCCCGCCTGGCCTGCTACCGGCACTTCGGCGCCGACCTGCCCGCCGACGGCGGCACGCCCGCCCTGGCCCCGCGCCTGCGCGCCTCGGTGGAGCGCAAGGCCGCCGTCGCCGCCCCGCCGCGCCCGCCGGCGATCTGTCCGACCTGCTTCCTGGAGCTGCCCGCGACGCGGGTGTGCGACTCCTGCGGGGCGACCGTCGCGCCGTGAGCGGGGGAGCGCGGCCGTGAGCCGGCGGCCCGAGGGCTGAGCCGGGGGCCCGAGGGCTGAGCGGGTGTCACGTCACACGGCGGCGGGCAGCCGCCCGGGCATCTGCCAGCCCTCGGCGAGGCGGGAGGGGGCCAGGCGCCGCCCGTCGCCGAAGAACTCGCAGAACTTCATGATCAGCGGGTCCCAGCCGACCGGGTCGACGTAGTGGTCGCTGCCGGGCACCAGCAGGCTCTCCTCGACGTGGGCGCGCACCACCGACACCTCGAAGGCGGTGCGCCCGCCGCCCGTCAGCGCCGTCGCCGACTCCACCCGGCACTCCAACTGCACCGGGCACTCGGCGGCACGCGGCGCCCGCACCAGCTCGCCGGGCAGCTCGGTCATACCGGCGGCGGCGAACTTCCGCCGCTCGTGGCGGTAGCCCTGCTTCAGCCGGTACTCGGCGATCTGCGGGGCGGCGGTCAGCAGCGCGAGGGCGTCCACGGCGTCCACCTGCGCGGAGGAGGGCAGGTTGAGTACGCACTCGCCCTCGCGCCGCAGGTTGGCGGCAGTCTGGGAGCTGTCGCCCAGACCCAGCACGCAGGACTGCCCCAGCCACCACGCCGAGGACATCGGCATGAGGTTGGCGCTGCCGTCCTCGTTGCGGGATCCGATCAGCACCACCGGGGTGCCGAAATAGAGAACCTTGAGATCGATGACCTTGTGCACGGGAACTGCCGTCCTCGGGATGGGGAATCGTTGCGGTCACCGACTCTGCCCCGGCCCGGCCGGGGGCGCTGGCGGTGATCGGACATCACGTTCCCGCAGGTCCCGCAGGTCCTGCGGCTCCCGAGGACGGCAGGGCCCGCCGCGGCGGGCGCTCCGTCAGCCCACCGGCCCCCGGGCGGCGATCAGCCGGGCCCGGCCGTCGCGCAGCCGGTAGGACAGGCCCACCACGGACACCTTCCCCTCGGCGACCTTCGCGGCCAGCGCCTGCGAGCGCTCCACCAGCAGCTCCACGGTCTGGCGGATGTGCTCGTCCACGATCCCGTCGCTGTCCTCGATGCCCGCCGCCTTCGCGGACAGCACGCTCGGGGTCACCCGCTCCACCACGTCCCGGACGAAACCGCCCGGCAGCTGCCCCTGCTCCAGGGATTCCAGCGCCGCCGCCACCGCACCGCAGGAGTCGTGGCCCAGCACCACCACCAGCGGGCAGTCCAGCACGCTCACCCCGTACTCGATGCTGCCCAGCGCCTCCGCACCGGTGACGTGCCCGGCGGTGCGCACCACGAACAGGTCGCCCAGGCCCTGGTCGAAGATGATCTCGGCGGCCAGCCGGGAGTCCGAACAGCCGAACAGCACCGCGAAGGGCCGCTGCGCCGGGGCGAGCGCCGCGCGGCGCCCGGCGTCCTGGTTGGGGTGCTCGGGGTTGCCCGCGACGAACCGGGCGTTGCCCTGCATCATCACCCGCAGCGCCTGGGCGGGGTCGGTCAGGAAGTCGTCCGTGGGGCCGTCGAGCGGGCCGGGCTCGGGCTCGGATATCGGTGTGGGGATCATGTCTGCACCCTAGATCGCCGCAGGTGGAGCCCGCAGCCGGGGGTCAAGGGTCGGACGGCCCCACGGACGGGCCCGTACGACCCCGTGCGATCCGCACGCGACCTCCGTACGGCCTCATGCGCCCCATGCGGGCCCGTACCGCTCCGACGGGCCCGGGCCGCGGGTCCGGCGGCTACGGGGCGGGGCGCAGGGCGAGGACGGTGACGTCGTCGCGGCTGTGGCCGCCGCTCCAGCGCCGGGCCCGCCGGTCGAGGGCCTCGGGCAGGGCGTCGGCGGGGGTGGCGGCAAGGTCGGCCAGGCCCTGTTCGACCGGGTAGAACGTGCCGGAGGCGTCCTGGGCCTCGGTGATGCCGTCGGTGAGCAGGACCAGCACCCCGTCCCCGGGCAGCGCGAAGCGCCGCACGGGGCGCGGCTCGCCGGGGGCGGCCAGAGCGGCGAGGCCGAGCGGGATGCCGGCGTCCAGGGGGACGGGCTCCACGCGGCCGTCGGCGTGCAGCAGGTAGGGGGAGAGGTGGCCGCAGTTGACGGCCCGTACCTCGGTGGCGGAGCCGCCCCCTTCTCCGGTCCTGGCTCCTTCTCCGGTCCCGGTCCCGTCCCCGGCCCCGGCCCCGTCCCCGTTCCCGGTCCCGGTCCCGTCCGGGCCTCCGACGCACAGCACGGTGGCGGTGACGAACCGCTCCTGCTCGCCGCTCTGCACCGCGTACGCGTTGTGCCGCTCCACCGCCGCCTCCAGGGCATCGGCGACGGCGGGCAGCCGCGCCTCGCGGAAGGCCGCCTCCCGGAAGGCGCTCAGCACCGCGAAGCCCGTCCCGATCGCGGGCAGGCCCTTGCCCTGGACGTCGCCGACCAGCACCCGGGTGCCGTGCGGGGTCTCGGCGACGTCGTACAGGTCGCCGCCGACCATGGCGTCCTCCTCCACCGGCCGGTACAGCCCGTCCAGGCGCACGTCCGAGGTGGTGACGGGCAGCGGGCGCAGCAGCTGGCGCTGGAGGGCGACGGCGCTCTGCCGCATCCGCGACAGCTGCCGCTCGTGCCGCACCCGCCGCGCGCACAGGCCGATCACGGCGCCCTCGGCGGCGACCACGCCCACCAGGGTGCCCAGCCGGGCCGGCAGGTCGCCGGGCGGGACCACCAGCGAGTGGACCACGATCACGGCGATCACCCACACCGAGACGGCCACCGTCTGGGCGACGGTGCCCAGACCCGCCAGCAGCGCGGGCAGGAACACCAGCAGCAGCACCAGGCGGGAGCTGGTGCCGCTGGCCGCCTGGACCAGCAGCACGGCGGCGGTGGCGGCCAGCACGCCGAGCACCACCGCCCGGTTGGCGGGGGCGCGCGGGGCGGCGGGCTGCTGATCGTTGCGGTCCACCCCTGCCGTCCTCTCCGCCGCCCGGCCGTCCCTCCAGGGTGGTCGGCGCGGCGGGGCGGGCGCGAGCGGGCTGCGCCGGGCGGGGGACGGCGACTGTCGGCGGCGCTCGGTACGGTGGCCGGTGTGTCCTCCCCGTCCACACCCCCGCCCACGCCGCCGTCACCGTCCACGCCTCCGTCCTCCCGTGCGACCCCCACGGGCCGCGTACCGCTCGACGACCTGGTGCGGCTGCGCCGGGCCCGGGACCGGATGGACCGCGAGTACGCGCAGCCGCTGGACGTTCCGGCGCTGGCCCGTACCGCGCTGATGTCCTCCGGCCACTTCTCGCGCAGCTTCCGCACCGCCTACGGCGAGACCCCGTACAGCTACCTCATGACCCGACGGATCGAGCGGGCCAAGGCGCTGCTGCGGCGCGGGGACCTGAGCGTGACCGAGGTGTGCATGGCGGTGGGCTGCACCTCGCTGGGCTCCTTCAGCACCCGCTTCACCGAGCTGGTCGGGCAGAGCCCCAGCGCCTACCGGGCCGGCGACCACGAGCCGGGCGCGGCGATCCCGGCCTGCATCGCCAAGGTCCGCACCCGCCCGGTGCGCCGCGCCGAGGCCAAGGAGGCCAAGGGGGCCCAGGAGACGAAGGAGGCCAAGGGGGCCCAGGGGACGAAGGAGGCCAAGGGGGCCAAGGACGCCGAGGGTGCCCGGCGGGACGGCGGCCCCGGCGCTCCCGTAGCGTGACGCGCATGAGCATCGAACTCGCGCAGTGCTTCATCGCCGTCGACGACCACGACCGGGCGCTCTCCTTCTACCGCGACGTCCTCGGCTTCGAGGTGCGCAACGACGTCGGCTTCGAGGGCATGCGCTGGGTCACCGTCGGCTCGCCCGACCAGCCCGGCGTGGAGATCGTCCTGGAGCCCCCGCTGGCCGACCCGCACGCCTCCGAGACCGACCGCCGGGCCGCCGCCGAACTCCTCGCCAAGGGCCTGCTGCGCGGTGTCATCTTCCGCACCGACGACTGCGACGCCACCTTCGAGCGGCTGCGGGCGGCCGGCGCCGAGGTGCTCCAGGAGCCGATGGACCAGCCCTACGGGGTGCGCGACTGCGCCTTCCGCGACCCGTCGGGCAACATGCTGCGCTTCAACCAGCCGCGCACGAGGTAGCGGCCGGCGGCCTGGGGCGGCCTGTGCGGCCCGTGGCGGGTCAGACGGGCTGGAGCCGGGTGTGCAGGAGGCAGAACTCGTTGCCCTCCGGGTCGGCCAGGACGTGCCAAGCGGCGTCGGCGGGCTGGCCGACGTCGACCGGCTCGGCGCCGAGCGCGAGCAGCCGCTCCAGCTCGGCGTCCTGGTCGCGGTCGGTGGGGTTGACGTCGATGTGCAGCCGGAGCTTGCCGGGCCGCGGCTCGCTGTTGGGGAGGAAGAAGAGGGTGGGCTGCGGGCCGCCGAAGCCGGTGCCGGGCGGCCCGATCTCGATGGTGCCGCCGCCCTCGCGGCCGACTTCGACGTAGCCGAGGACCTCGCTCCAGAACGCGGCGAGCCGCTCGGGGTCGGCGGCTTCGATGACCAGTTCACTGATGCGGCATGCCATGGTCCGTCAGCCTACGTCGATCATGTCGCGACGCAAGGGAATTGATCCGCCCGCCCGGACGACGGGGTGCCTCCGGGGCCGGAGGCCGATGCGTGGGGCGGGCGGGGCCGCCGGGCGGTGGTCGGCCGGTGGGGGAATGAACCGCGGGATGGGTGCTGTTGTCGCAGGTCGAGATACCCCTATCCGTATTTTTTCGGGTATCCGGCACGGCCCGCTGCCGCCCAAGGAGATTGTGCATCGCTTCTCGCACGACTGACGGGCCACCCGCCCCGCGCACCGGCGCCGGGCCGTCGGTCGGGGCCCGGGGCCACCGCCACCGCCCGGGCGGCGGCCCCCGCCGGTGAGCTACCGGGCCCGCAGCGCCCCCAGCACCGCCGACAGGTCCTGCTCGGCGATCTCCGGGTGCGCCAGCAGCACCTCGCGGGCCGCCGCCAGCACCGGGCCGCCGCCCGCCAGGGCGAGGTCCTTGGCGGCCAGCCGGACCGGAAAGTCCGACTCCGTGGTGAACGCCCGGGCCGCCACCCCCGCGAGCGGCCCGGCCGACAGCACCTCCCGCGCCTGCTCCTGCGGCACACCCAACTCCTCGGCCACCGCCAGGACTTCGCCCAGGGCGGTGACGCAGGCGACGATCGCGCCGATCACCACCACCTTCAGCGCCGCGCCCGAGCCCGGGCCGCCGCAGCGCCGCACCCGGCCCAGCTGCTCCAGGACGGGCTGCGCGCGGTCCAGGTCGGCGTCCTCGCCGCCCGCGAAGACCGTCAGACCGCCGGTGGCCGCCGGGCCCGTGCTGCCCAGTACCGGGGCGTCCACCAGGGCGACGCCGTCCGGCAGCCCGGCGCGCAGGTCGGCGGTGGCCCGCGGGCCGATCGAGGACATGTCGATCCACAGCGCGCCCGGTGCCAGCTCCGCCGCGCACTGCCCGGCCACCTCGGCGACGGCCGCCGGGTCGGACAGCATGGTGACGACGACGTCCGCGCCGCGCACGGCCTCGGCCGGGGTGGTGGCCTCGGTGACCCCGGTGACCCCGGCGGTCCCGGTGGTCCCGGTGAGGCCGGCGGCGCGGCCGGGGGAGCGGTTCCAGACGGTCAACGGGTGCCCGGTGTCGGCGAGTCGGCGGGCCATCGGCAGGCCCATCCGGCCCAGTCCCAGAAAAGCGATCTTCTTCATGGCCGCCACGCTAGGCAGCCATGAGCCAGGCGACAAGCGAATGTCCGGCATGGTAGTCATGCGCAATGGACATGGCTTGGCTGGACGTCTTCCGCACCGTCGCACACCTGGGCTCCTTCACCGCCGCCGGTGAGCGACTGGGCTACACCCAGTCCGCGATCTCCCGCCAGATCGCCACCCTGGAAGGGGAGTTGGGAACACCGTTGTTCGACCGGCTGGCGCGCGGCGTACGGCTGACCGAGCACGGCCGCGCCCTGCTGCCGCACGCCGAGGCGATGCTGCAACGGCTCGACGCCACCCGGCGCGACCTGACCGCCCTCACCGAACTCACCGCCGGACGGCTGCGGGTGGGCGCCTTCGACAGTGCCAACGCCGACCTCGTCCCCGGCGCCCTCGCCGCCTTCCGCGCCGCGCACCCGGATGTGGAGATCGGCCTCACCGAGGGGCTGGCGGCGCACCTGCTGGACCTGCTCGCCGAGGGCGCCGTCGACCTCGCCCTCGTCGCCTCGTACACCGAACCCGCCGCCGACGGCGACCGGTTCGACGTCCGCCCGCTGATGGAGGACCCGGTGCTGGTCGCCCTCCCGCGCGGGCACCGCCTCGCCGGACGCCGCCGCCTGCGGCTGGCCGAACTCGCCGACGAACCCTGGATCGCCGCCCGCCGCCACGCCGAATCCACCCTCCTCGCCGCCTGCGTCCGCAGCGGGTTCCAGCCCCGCATCGAGTACACCGTCGCCGCCTGGACCGCCAAACTCGGCCTGGTGGCAGCCGGGTTGGGCGCCACCCTGATCCCCTCCCTCGCCGCCCGCGTCGGCCGCCCCGGCATCGCCCTCGTCCCCCTGCACCCGGACGACACCCCGGTCCGGCAGGTGTACACGGTGACCAGGCGCGGGCAGCGGGTGCCGCCGGCGGTGGCGGCCTTCGAGGCGCTCCTGCGCGAGGGCGCCGGTTAGCGGCGCAGGGCGAGGACGGCGGTCAGGGCGCCGACCGCCGGGCCGCCGAGGAGCGGGACGGCCGGACGGCGGGGCCGGGACAGCAGGGTCAGGCGGAAGCAGCCCCACGCGGAACTCCGGGAACGGGCGAGGGGGACCGCTGTGCAACACGCATCGGCTCAGCAGACGGTGTCCGCGGCCGGCAGCGCCCCCGAGGACAAGTAGGCGTCCACCGCCGCGTTCGCGCACGCGCTGTAGGCGTTGAGGTAGAGGGTGTGGACGCGGCCCGGGACGGTCACCAGGCGGGAGCCGGGCAGGCGGGAGTGCAGCGCCAGGGCGCCCTGGTAGGTCGCGTGGGTGTCGCCGGTGGCGTGGAGCTGGAGGGCGGGGACGGCGTTGCGGACCTCGACGGGCGGCTCCAGCGGGGCGCTGCGCCAAGCGGCGCACGGGACGGGGGCGTTGTAGACCGGGCCGAAGAGCGGTTCGGCGGCGCGGGAGCGCTCGACGGCATCGCGGTACCAGGGGGCCGAACGCGGCATCGCCACGTCGTCGCACAGGATGCCGAGGGCGGACGACAGGCCGGCGCCGGCCTCCGGGCCCGGGGCGAGGAGCATGGTCAGCAGCTGGTGCAGGGCCGGGCCCGCCTGGACCGGCCGGCCGTCGGCGGCGTCCAGCAACTGCCGCAGCACGTCCGCGCACAGGGCGCCGTCGCGGTCGTCGCTCAGGCAGACCGCGAGCAGCACCGGCAGCAGGGCCCCGTCGAGCCGGAAGCCGTCGACGGCGATCGGCGCCGCCTCGGCCCGGCGCGCCAACTGCTCGACGGTGGCCCGCACCGCCGCCGGGGTGGCGCCCAGGTGGTAGGCGCCGTCCTGCGGCGCGGCCCAGGCGGCGAAGTCGTCCAGGGCACGCTCGTTGGCGCCGGCCATGTCCTGGAACGCCCCCATGCCGTACCGCGCCGGGTCCAGGGCACTGTCCAGCACCAGCCGGTCGACGCGCTGCGGGAACAGCTGCGCGTACACCGCGCCCAGCATCGCGCCGTAGGACTGCCCGAAGAAGGAGGTCCGCTGCTCGCCCAGCGCCGCGCGCAGCACGTCGACGTCCCGGGCGGTGTTGCGGGTGGTCAGGTGGGGCAGCAGATCGGGGTGCTTGTTCCAGCAGGCGTCCGCGTCGGCCTTGGCCAGGCGCCAGGCCTGCTCGAAGCCCGCCCGGCCGGTGCCGGCCGAGCGCAGCCACGTGCCGCGGGTCAGGCCGCAGTCCGGGCCGCCGGCGCCGACCCCGCGCGGGTCCATGCCGACGATGTCGTAGGCCGCCGCCGTCCCGGGGGCCAGCTGCTCCCGCAGCGCGACCGGCATGTCCAGCCCGCGATCGCCGGGGCCGCCGGGGTTGGTCTGCAGGACGCCCCGGCGCTTGGCCGGGTCCGCGGACCTGATCCGGGAGACGGCCAGGGACAGGGTGCGGCCCCGCGGCTCGCGGTAGTCCAACGGAACGGTCAGGGAGGCGCATTCGGCGCCGGCGGCGGCCAACTGCGGCTCCTGGCACGCGGCCCAGGCGAGTGGCTGGCGGCGGTAGGGCTCCAGCTGATCGGTGCCGGCCGAGGAGGCGGAGAAGGCGGAGAAGGCGGAGGAGGCGAAGGGCGCCGAGGGCGCGGAGGAGGCGGAGGAGGCGGGGACGGCTGCGGTGAGCACGGTGGCCGCGGACAGGGCGAGGGCGGTGGCGAGCGCCGGTGCGGTCTTCATGTCGGCCAGCCTAGAAGGGAGTTGGCCACCACCGGGGATCAGGGCCCCCGATCCGCCTTGACCTCAAGTCGGCTTGAGGTCCTACGGTCGGTCGCGTCCTGACGATCAGTCGATCGTCGATCAGCCGAAGGAGTACCGGACATGACGATCAAGACCTACGAACCGCAGATCATCGCCGCCCAGCCCATCGGGGCATGGACCGGCGAGGTCTTCCGCCGCCTGGTGGTGGAGGGCCTGCGCGAACAACTGGCGGTGGAAGGACTCACCCAGCCCCACTGGTGGACGCTCAACCACGCGGCCGGCCGCCCCGGCGGATGGACCCGCACGACCCTGACCGAGCGGCTCACCCCCTACGACGACCAGGACACCGCCTTCGACACCGTCTACGACGACCTGATCGCCCGCGGCTGGCTGACCGAGGACGCCGACGGCGCCCTCACCCTCACCGAGCAGGGCGAGGCCGGCCGCCTGCGCGCCCGCGAACGCAACCTGAGGATCAGCGAACGCGCCCACCAGGGCATCGACACCGACGAGTTCGTGACCACGATCAACGTGCTGCGCCGCATGGTGGCGAACCTGGGCGGCAACGGCAACCTCCCCGACTGACCGCCCCCGGCCGACCGCCCCCGACCGACCGCCCCCGGCAGGACGGCACGGGCCCGGTCGCAGGAGGGAATTGACCCATGGAAACGATCGCCGATTGCCACCTGATCGGCGGTCTTTTCACCCATAGGCTGGTCACATGACGACGACGAAGAACACCACCGCCCCCGTCCTGACCCGCTGCGCCGAGGCCGAGACCTGCACCGACCCGAGCTCCACCATGACCCTGCTGGCCGACTCGGCCCCGGAGGAGGGCGGCTTCACCGTCTACCGCTCCACCTTCGCCGCCGGAGCCCCCGGAGCGCCCGCCCACTTCCACACCCGGGCCTGGGAGCTGTTCTTCGTGATCAGCGGTTCGCTGCGGGTGCTGGTCGGCGAGGAGGTCTCCGTGCTGGGCGCGGGCGACTTCCTCGCCGTGCCCCCGCACACCCCGCACGCCTTCGCCGCCGCCCCCGGCGCCGAGGCCGACGTGCTGTGCGTGTTCACCCCCGGCATGGACCGCTTCGACTACCTGCGCCTGCTGGGCAGCGTCATGCGCGGCGAGAGCGACCCGGGCGCGATCGCCGCCTCGGCGGAGCGCTTCGACAACCACTACGTGGACAGCCCGGCCTGGCGGGCGGCCCTGGCGGGCGACGGCGCCTGAGTCCCGCACGCCGCCGCCCGACGGGTCCGGGCCGCTCGACGGGCCGGGCCCGCCCGGGTGTGGAACGGTGGTAGCCCGGGGGGGTGTCCCGGTTGCGAGAGGAGTGGCCATGTCGTCGAAGCGCCGCCGCAAGAAGAAGGCCAGGGCCAGGCGCGGGGCCAACCACGGCCGCCGCCCCCAGTGCTGAGCCGCGGCTGAACGGGTGAGGTGCGCCCGGACGGCCTTCCCGGCCGCTCCGGGCGCCGCCCGGTCGCTGTCCGGTCGCTGTCCGAAGAGCCCCTGTCCTCCGAGGCCCCCGGCTCAGAGCCGCCCGCGCCCCAGGAAGCCGCCGCGCGCCACCTTGTGGTACTGGCAGTAGCCGACCCGGTTCGCACCGAACGCCAGCTCCAGGACCACGCCCCGCCCGTCCGCGCGGACCTCGCTCAGCAGCTGCGCCGCGTCCACGTCCGCCGGCGTCTGCTCGAACACGTAGAGCCGGTTGATGTACGGGCCCGCCGGGATCGGGTCCCGGTGGGGGATGCCGTCCCGGTCCCAGGTCAGCGTCGCGCCGGGGCTGGACAGGCAGGGGGACTGCATCCGCCGGCCGTCGGCGTCGATTCCGCCGTTGCGGTGCCAGCGCAGCGCGTGGTCGAGGCTGCCGGCCGGGTCCGGCCCCTGGCCGTGGGCCTGCCACCGGACCACGTCCGCCGCCTCGATCCGCCGCAGGACATCGAGGACGTCCTCCCGGACGACGAAGTAGGCGCGGGCGTAGATCCGGCAGACCAGCAGGGTGTCCCGGGGGTGGTCCAGGCCGTAGGAGGACGGGAGGGTGGACTGGTCCAGGACCTGGGTCAGCACGTGCTCGACCCCCTCCACCGCCCCCAGCGCCTCGACCAGTCCCCGGATCCGCTCCCGCTCCGCCACCCGGGCCGCCCGCGCCGCCGGCGAGTCGACCAGCTTCAGCTTGCGCCGCTCGGTGGGCCAGTGCATCGCCCGCAGCGACTGCACACCGTTGAGGACCGGGTTCACCAGCATGACGACGAGACAGACGAGGCTCGTGGCCACGTCCTTCAGCAGCTTCTTCACCAGCAGGGGGTCCTCTCGGGTCGCACGCGCGTCTGCGTCCCACACCCTGTCCCGCCCGCACCCGGCCCCGCAATCCGCGCCCGTACTCAACTCCCCTCCGTGGCCGCCCGGTTGCCGAGCGCGTCCACCGCCGGCCGCCTGAAAGCCGCCGCAGACCGGGCCGGAGACCCGCCGCGGACCGGGCCACGGGCCCGTGCCGCTGCGGCGATCCGCGGGCCGGCTGCGCGATGCTGATCACGACCGCCCGCCCCCGCCCCCGGCACCGGCACCGGCACCGGCACCGGCACCGGAGAGAGGCTCCCGTGAACGACGACCTGCTGACCACGAAGATCGCCCTCGGCTTCGACCACCTCGACGCCGATGGCGACGGCCGTCTCACCGAACACGACCACGTCCTGTGCGGCCGGGCCTCCGCCCGCGCGCTCGGGCACGAGCCCGGCTCCGCCGCCGAACAGGCGATCATCGACGCCTACGTCACCATCTGGCGCGACCTCCACCAGCCCCACGCCGGCGGCGCGGACGAGATCGGCCGCGACGACTTCATCGCCTCCACCCTGACCCTGGCCGACGACCCGCGGGCCGCCGCCGCGACGGTCGGCCGGCTCGCCGAGGTCTTCCTGTCCATCGCCGACGCCGACGGCGACGGGACGGTCGACCCCGAGGAGTTCTACGCCTTCCACCACGGCCACGTCCCCCGCCTCGGCCGCGACCGGGCCGACGCCGCCTTCCGCCACCTGGACCGCAACGGCGACGGCGTGCTGTCCCGCGAGGAGTTCGTCGGCGCGATCGTGGAGTACTGGACCAGCCGCGACCCCGAGGCCCCCGGCAACTGGTGGGCGGGCGAGCACCCGCTCCGGGCCCGGTAGCCGGGCGCCCCGGGGGCGCGTAGCGGGACGTGACCGATGGGCACCGCACGTCCGGGGCGGGGCGGGCGGGGCCGGTAGGCGAGGCGGCGGGGGGGCGGGGCGGGGCCGAGGGGCCCCGACGGGCACCCCCCGCCGAGGGGGGTTCGACCCCAGTAAACTCGTCCCCCAATAAGTTCCCCCCTTGTTTTCTGTTCC
>NZ_JBVJBI010000067.1:0-35820 GCF_055589745.1 Kitasatospora sp. NPDC041917
CACGTTCCGCCCCGTGGCAGAAGACGGGCATAACGGACACTGCTAGCCGTCGTCGTTCATCGCATCCGTGTGTGAGCGCCCTCACCGCCCCGGGTTCGGCGGCATCGCTGACGGGCCCGCCGCCGTCACACCGGGTCACCACCGACCGGCCGCTACTGAGACCCCCGCCACACCCCGCCGACGTGCCCCCGCCGGTCCGTGCGTTGACGGATGATGCGTGGTGCTGCCGGGAGCATCCCGGCCCGGTGCCCCGCGGCACCGAGGCACCGAGGGGGAGATTGTGCGATTCACCGGCCGGGTCTCCGGCGTCCTGTCGACCGTCCTGCTGGCAGCGGGAGTCGTGGCCGCCCCGCAGGCCGGCGCGGCGCCCGCCGCACCGTGCTCGGGCGGCCGGGTGCTGGACGTGGTCGCCCACCACGACGACGACCTGCTCTTCCTGACCCCCGACCTGATCCACGACCTGGCGAACCCCGACGTCTGCGTGCGGACCCTGTTCCTGGTCGGCTCGTACTACAGCCGGGACGACGTCGCGGCGCATCCCACGGACGCCGACAAGTACGCCTACATGGAAAGCCGTGAGGCCGGCGACCGCGAGGCCTACCGGGCGGCCGCCGGCATCCCCGGCGACTGGCAGCACGCGCCCTACTCGGCGGCGGGCGTGCGGGCGACGACCTGGTCGCTGGGCGGCCGGATCTCCACGGTCGAGCTGCGCGTGCCCGACGCCGCCGCGTCCAACGACGCCGGCACGATGTTCAAGGGCCAGCTGTGGGCGCTGTACGCGGACGGCCGGGAGGCCTGGCCCGTCCCGGGCGCGGACGCGCCGGTGCAGCAGCGGCTGAGCCGCGAGCAGGTCCTCGCCTTCGTCCAGGGCGTCATCGACGACTACGGGCCGACCGTGATCAACACCGAGGATCCGTCGGCGGACCACCAGCGGAGCTCCATGGACGGGAACTTCCACCCCGACCACGTCGCGACGACCAGGCTGCTGCTCGGCGCCCTGAACCGTCGCGGCGGGACCTGGCCGCGCATGACCTACTACCGGGACTACCTGGCCCGGGAGTCGGCCCCCAACCTGGACGGCCCGGCGCAGGCCCGCAAGCAGCAGGTCTTCGAGGCCTACTGCCCGTACGACGACGAGATCCACCGCGGCGGCTCCTGCCGACCGGACTACGCCGACTGGTACCGGCGCCAGTACTACGCCGACTCGACGTGGCGCGGCTCCTACCTCCTGCCCACGTCCTACGGCTTCGAGGACCCGAAGCTCGACCAGCGCTACCGCGTCGTGAACCGCTCCACCGGCCTCTACCTCGACGTCTCCGGCTCCTCGGTCGCCGACCAGGCACCCCTGCTCGGCTTCTCCCCCACCGGGAACCCCAACCAGGCCTTCACCTTCAGGGCCGCCCTGGGCGGCTGGAACCTGCGCCCGGTGCACAGCGACCAGTGCCTGGACGTGACCGGGTCGAGCACCACCGCCGGCACCCCCCTGATCCAGTTCCACTGCACCGCCGTCACCGTCGACCCCGCCGACGTGTCACGGATGTCCAGCCCCAACCAGGCCTTCCGCGTCCGCGGCGACCGCACCAGCGGCTACACCATCACCAACGCCAATTCCGGCCTCGCCCTCACCTCCCCCGCCCGGGCCGGAGGAGCGGTCACCCAGGCACCCGCCGCCGGCACCCCCGACCAGCTGTGGGACCTCGTCCCGGCCTGACCCGCGCCGTAGCGCCCCGGCCGGCTCATGCCCCGGCGCGGCACGACCCGGTGCAGCAGCAGGGCCGGGCCGAGGGTGCCGGTGGGGTGGTCGCGGACGGCTGGTGGTCGCCGTCGGTGAGGCGGTCGAGGCCGGCGGCCTCGCGGGCGCGGGCGGCGACCTCCCGTCGGTGGCGCTCACGGCCCAGGGCCCGCTGGAGTTCGGGGTCGTCGTCCGGGTCGTAGAGCGGGGAGGCGGTGGCGGCGACGTGGTCGTGGACGCGCTGCCATTCGTCGCGGGCGGTGGCCGCGTGGAGGGCGGCCTCCTCCTCCCCGGCGCCGGTGTGCCGGTAGGCGGTGCGCTCGATCCTCCGGGCGGCGGCGAGGGCCTGGGCGATCGCGCGCGGGCCCGTCCCGGCGGCCCGGAGGCGGACCCGGTGCCGGACGTCGCCGAGCAGCCCCTGCTCCCGGTCGTCCGGCTCCCCCTGGGCGTGCGGATCGACGGGTGGAACGGCGGGGCCGGGTGCGGGGCGGGTGGTGTCGGTCATCGCGGGTGCCTTCCGGAGCGGAGATGCGGGGCGGGGACGAGCGGTGCCCGCGGGGACGAGGCGGGGCCACGGCTGCCCGTACCCTGCCGTTCGCCCCGCCACCCGGGCAAGGCGGGCAGTGCGGCCCCGGGCCCTGTCCCCTGTCCCCTGCCGCCTGTCCAGGGGGTGGAATTCCGCCCGCGGTGGACGGTGCGCCCGGCACCGTGGGCGGCATGATCCTGCAACCGGAGACCGACGACCTCGCCGCCTACCTCGGGGCGGACGAGGTGATCGACCATCAGCACCCGGAGCTGCGGCGGCTGGCCGCCGAGCTGGCCGCGCCGGAGGCGGCGTACCACCACGTCCGCGACCGGGTGGCGCACTCCGCGGACGCGGGCGCGTACAGCGGGGCGTTCCGCGCCTCCGAGGTGCTGGCCGCGCGCAACGCGATCTGCCACGGCAAGTCGCACCTGCTGGCCGCGCTGCTGCGGGCGCAGGGCGTGCCGACCGGCCTGTGCTACCAGCGGCTGGAGGACGGCGAGGGCGGATTCGTGCTGCACGCCCTCAACGCCGTGCACCTGGACGGCCGCTGGTCCCGCCTGGACGCCCGGGGCAACCGGGAGGGGGTCGACGCGCGGTACGACCTGGACCGGGAACGGCTGGCCTGGCCGGTCCGGCCGGAGCGGGGCGAGCGCGACTACCCCGGGGTCTTCGCCGCACCGCCGGCCGCGCTGGTCCGGGCGCTCGCCCGGGCGGTGCCCGGCCGATTCGGCTACGACCACCTGCCGTCCGAACTCCCGGGCGAGGCGTCGCCCGGCCCCGGGTGAGGCGCCCGAACGTCGTAGGCGCGGCAGGCGGCCGGTCGTCCGGGGATTCGCCCGTGGACGTTACGGGGCGCCGGCACGCGGCCCGGCGGCGTGCCCGTCCGCCGGCTGCGGGCCATGGTGTTCTTGCGCAGGAGGTACCGGAGCGGCTGCGGAGAAGGACGTCGCACGGTGTGGGTCGGCAGGTCCTCGGAGCTGGTGCGGCGGGCGTGGGCCGTGAACCGGCCGCTGGCCGTCACCGCCGTCCTGATGGCCCTGATGGCCCTGATGCCGGTCATCGCCCTGGTGGGCCTCGCCACCAGGCCGCGCGGGGTGTCCGCGCGCCACCGTGTCGCGCTGATGTGGATCGCCGCGCCGGCCTACCTGGGCCTGGTTCTCCTCCTCCTCTGGCAGGCGCTGCGCGCCCGGCCGCTCACCGCCCCCGACACGGCGGCCGTGGCCGCGTTGCTCGCTCTCGGCGTTGACCGGGCCCTTCCGCCGCGGTCCGGCGGACGCCGCCACTTCGGCGGCCCGCCGGCCGGACGGGGCACCGAGGACCTCTGCGAGGGCCACGTCGAGCTCCTCCGCGACGAGGAGCACCGGGCCGACCTGCTGACCTTCGGCGTCCCGGAAGGCTGGGGGCAGGTCGGGGAGGGCCTGGCCCGCGACGGCGGGATCGCGGCGATCGTCGCACCCGGCCCGGTGCCCACCAGCCCGTGGGACTGAGCGGTCCGGCCACCGCACCGGCGGTCCTGACGGAGGGATGTCAGTAGTCGCTGCTGGAGGTGGCCGCGCCGGACCCTTCGTACGGGCCGCCTCCGTACGGGCCGCTGTCGCTGCGGGCGACGGTTTCGCGGGCGGCGCGGCCGCCGAGCAGGGCGATCCGTGCGGTGGGGCGGCGCAGTGAACGCGTCGCCCCGCGCGAGCGGGGTGGGTCAGCCGGCTTCCGGTGCCGGGCCGGGGCGGGCGGTGCCCGCCATCACCTGGGCGTGCAGGCAGGCGCGGGCGTGCGACAGGGCCGCGGCGGCGGCGCGCAGGTGGTGGTTGACGACGGGGAGCAGGGTGCCGCGCAGGCGGTCGGCGGTGTGCAGTGCGGCGGCGGCCTGTTCCAGCAGCTCGCCGGCGCGGTGTATGGCCTGGCCGCGGTCGCTGGCGCGGTACTCCTCGGCGAGGGCTGCGGCGGCATGGGCGAGTTCGCCGACGCCGGGGTCTTCGACGGGTTCGGCGCCGAAGAACTCCAGCATGGACGCCAGTTCTGCCAGCCGGGCGTTGCGGCGCTTGTCCCACCAGGTGCTCACGTTGCGATCATGCACCACGACGCACCGCGATGTGGGGGGAACGGGTCAACTTCCCTGCGCGGGGGAGAATCCGGCCCGCCGGGGGTGGTGACCGGCGGTTCCGGCCTCCGGAGGCGGCGCCGGGGGCGTACGCACGACCGGGGCGCGCCCCCAGGACGGCGCACAGCGCCGGGCGGTGCGGGATCCCTCCGCCGCCCGCACCGGGTCAGTAGCCGTCGTAGGGCTGGCAGCCGGGGCAGACGTCGATCTGCACGCCGGGTGCGGGGCAGGGGTAGAACCAGCCCGCGAGAGCGGCCCGTTGGTGGATCAGCGGGCCGTCGGTCTCGGCCCTGCCGTCGTGGAAGACGGCACCGCACCCGTGGTCGCAGGTCATGGTGCCGATCGGGCGGGTGTCGGCCCCCGCGAACGTGACAGCCATCTCGGCTCCTCTCTCCCGGCTGTCAGTCTGCCGACCCCGGCGGGCGGTGAACAGGCCGCGGCGGAAGCCGCGCCGCCGAGGTGGGCGCGGGCGCCGGGCCGCTGGGCCGCTGGGCCGAACCCGTAACGAAGTGGACAAAGTAGGATGGCTGAACTCCCGCGCTACGCGCGAAGAGTTCCATAAATGTTCCATTTGCCCGTTTCATTCTCCCGCTTCACACGCACGGAGCCACCCTCATGGACAACCTGTCCACCGTCGACGTCGACGGCGCGATAGAGACCCGCGGTATCGAACCCGTCCCGGACCACGAGCGCCGGGGCAGAGTCCGCGAGCTCTTCCCGACCTGGGTCGCGGCGAACATCAGCGTCCTGCTCCTCACCATGGGCGCGGCCCTGGTGGTGTTCAACCAGTTGAACTTCTGGCAGGTCCTGGTCGTCGCCGCGTGCGCCGCACTCGCCTCCTTCGGCATGGTCGGCGTGCTGTCGGTCTCCGGGAAGTGGGGCGGCGCCCCGGGCGCCACGCTCTCCCGGGCCACCTTCGGGGTGCGCGGCAACCTCTTCCCCGGCGCGATCCTCTGGGTCGCCCGGTTCGGCTGGGAGACGATCAACGCCGTCACCGGCGCCTACGCCGTGCTGACCGTCCTCGACCTGATGTTCGGCGTCAAGAGCAACACCGCGCTGATCGTCATCACGCTGTTCGCCTTCGTCGCCTGCACCTTCCTGGTCTCCGGCATGGGCCGCAAGGCGCTGAACGTCTGCAACACCTGGTCGACGTACCTCTTCGGCGTCTTCAGCGTCCTGGTCCTGGGCTACCTGATCGCGACCATGAACTGGAGCGAGGTCTTCTCCAAGCCCGCGGGCACCACCGCGATGATGATCGCCGGCATCGGGACCATCGCCGCCGGCGGCATCAGCTGGGTCCCCACCGGCCCGGACTTCGCCCGCTACCTGCCGCACTCCGCCTCCGGCCGGAAGATCGTCGGCGTGACGGTCTCCGGCGCCGGCCTGGTGATGGTGCCGATGGTGCTGATGGGCGCCGTGATGGCGGTGGCCTCGCCCGGCCTGGCACAGGCCGCGGACCCGGTCTCCTTCCTCGGCGACCTGCTGCCGACCTGGCTGGCCGTGCCCTACCTGCTGACCGCGATCGTGGGCATGCTGCTGATCAACAGCCTCTCCATGTACTCGGCCGGCTTCACCGCGCAGACCATGGGCGTGAAGCTGCCGCGCGCCACGGCCGTCAGCATCAACGCCGTGATCTCGCTGGTCGGCGGCCTGCTGCTGATGCTGGTCGCCAAGAGCTTCCTGGGCTCCTTCATCACCTTCCTGATCCTGCTCGCCGTCTCCTTCTCGGCCTGGATCGGCGTCTACGCGGTGGACATGTTCCGCCGCCGGTCGCGTGCGGTGCGCTACGACGCCGCCGCGCTGATGGACACCAGCAGGAACAGCCCGTACTGGTACAAGGCCGGCTTCTGCTGGCAGGCGATGGTCTCCTGGGTGCTCGCGCTGCTGATCGGGCTCGCCTTCACCAAGTGCGACTGGTTCGCCGGCCCGTTCTCCGACACCCCGATCGGCAAGTACGGGCTCGCCTGGGCGGCGACCATCGTGATCTCCGGCGCGATCATGGCCGTGCTCCCCGCGCCCCGGGAGAACACCCCCGCCGCCTCCGCCACCGCCGAGCAGCCCGCCGACGTCCCGGCGGAGCGCACCGAGCGGGTCACCGTCTGACCGCACGGCGCGAACCCCCGTACGCCCCGGACCGCCCGGGTGCCGGCTCCACCGAGTCGGCACCCGGGCGGTCCGGTTTTCGGTGCCGCAGATGCCGCAGATGCCGTGGTCAGGCGACGGGGCGGTGCGGGCGCGGCCGTCGTCGGGCAGGACGACGAGGCGCTGGACGAGGCCCTGGTGGTCGGCGCCCTCGGCCCGGGCCGGTGTTCCGGATCGCGATCCGCGCGCCCCGGCGCGGCGGGCAGGTCCGTGCGGACACCCCTTCCCGCCCTACCGGGACGGCGCGGCCTCGACCAGGGCCCGGCACTTCCGGCACGAGGCCGGGTCCCCGGGCTCGAAGTGGCACAGGAAGACCGTGAAGCAGCGGAGCCCGCACAGGGTGCGGGGCCTGCCGCGGCTCAGGTCCCCGGCGTGCAGGACACCGGGCACCCCCTGGACCCCGACGGCGGGGAACTCGGCCGGCTCGCGCGCGGTGGCGAAGGATCGGGTCCCGTCCGGGGCTCCGGTGTCCGGGCTGTCGGTCATGCCGGGCAGCATGCCACGGTCGGGGACCGCCGTCGGCGCCGGGCTCCCATCGCGGGTCGGCGGGCCTTGCGGGCCGGTGAGCGGCGGCCTGCCGTGCGCGGCCGGGCGGCCCGGAGCCGCCGGGGCTGATGCCGGGTCAGCACTCCCGGGGAGGCCCCCGGCCCGGGCCTCGCCGTCCGGTCGGGGGCGGCAACCGGGCTGCTGTTCCTGCGGTGGGCTGACGGACCGCCGGCCGACACGGGGGCGACCGGCGGGACGCACCCCGGCACCGGCGGACAGGAGAAAAGGTGGAGACAGGAATCGAACCCGTCTGAACGGTCCTGCAAACCGTCGCCTCGCCACTCGGCCACTCCACCTCGACAACGGTGGAAACATTACACACGTATGAACCGGAACTCTCCGGAAGTGCTGGATTTTCACTCCGGAAGGCTCTTAATGCTTCTAGTGTTATTTCTCTCGACATGGCGCCGAAAGGGCCCGGGGGCCGACACGGGGAAAGTCATGTTGCGCTAGCCTGTGCCGATATCTCCAACCCGATGGGATTTCATTGATGGCCGTCGAGGAATCACGGTTCACCCGTATCACGGAGCTGCGTGGCGAATCCGCCACGAACCGGTGCCAGTACAAGAGTCTGCCCCTGCGCGACCTTCCACCGCTCGGTGTCGTGCGTCGCGCGCGGATCGCCCGCGAAGGCCTGCGTGAGCGCCGCGCCGACATTCCGGCGCCCGGCCGTCCCTCCCGCTTCGCCGAGGGGGACTGGGTCCGGGTGAAGGACGAGGCCGTGGTGCGCGCCACCCTGGACGCCAAGGACCGCCACCGCGGCCTGTGGTTCACCCGGAGCCAATGGTCGTTCTGCGGCGGCGTCTACCAGGTCGAACGCGTCGTGCGCCGCATGATCGACGACCACTACCGCGTGCGGCGCCTGTCGGGCACCGTCGCCCTGGCCGGCGCCACCTGCCACGGCGCCGACGGGACCCAGGGCTGCGGCATGGAGTGCGCGCTGCTGTTCCGCGACGAATGGCTGGAGTCCGCCCCCGCGCCGGTCCCCGCCGCCCGGCCGGTCGCCCTGTGGGCGACGGTGCGCAGCCTCGCGGAGATCCACGCGACCCTCGGCTCCGACGGGCGCCTGCACGGCGTCCCCTTCCAGCCGGGGATGGAGCGCCACGCCGGCACCCGTCACGGCGCCACCGAGCTGCGTCACCGGTCCCTGGCCTGGTGGCAGCACCCCACCGGGGGGCGCTGGTTCATCCTCCAGGGCCTGCGCTGCGGCGGCGAGCCGGCCCCCACCGGCTGCGACCGCCGCTGCGCCCTGCTGTGGCACGAGTCCTGGCTGCGCCTGGAACCCGCCGCGGAACCCGCCGCCGCCGGCCGCTGAGCGGCCGTCAGCGCCGCCAGCGGTCGCGCACCAGCTTCGCGGTCAGGTGCAGTGGTCCGTCCCGGTCTCCGACGTAACATCGGGGAAGCGCGTACACCCCGCTGTGGGGCCCGGGGCTGACCGCGCACCCGTACGCGTAGCCGGCCTGCTCCACCGCCTCCACCGCGGCGTCGTCGAGCGAGCCGTACGGGTAGCAGAACCCGCCGACTTCCCGGCCCGTGAGGTCCTCCAGCACGTGGCGGCTGTCGGTGACCTGGGCGGCGAGGTCCCGCGCGCCCAGGCCCGCCAGCCGCCGGTGGGTCAGCCCGTGCGAGCCGATCTCCACCCCGGCGGCAGCGGCTTCACGGACCTCGTCCGCCGTCATCAGCGGCTTGCGCGGGCCCTGTCGGTCCCAGTCGTTGCATCCGCCGAGCCGGCCGGCCACCACGTAGACCGTCGCGGTGAAGCCGTACTCCGCCAGTGCGGGCATGGCCTCCTCCAGGAAGTCGCGGTACCCGTCGTCGAAGCTGAGCCCGACCAGGCCCGCCGCGGTGCCGTCCCGGTGGGAACGCATCAGGGCGCCCACCGACACCCCGCGCAGCCCGCGGGCGGACAGCCAGCGCAGCTGGCGGCGGAACCGCGCGGGATCGACGGTGATCAGATAGGGGTCCTCGACCGTCGACGTCACCGAGTGATACATGAGTGTCCACGGGAGGCTTCCCGCGCCTGCGCCGGTCTCCCTTTCCGGACTATTGCGTGGTCGAATGATTCGCATGTTCCGCTCCAGCTGTCCGGTGGCACCGCCTGTGCAGGTGGACCCGAGGAAATTGCATTCTGGCAGCGTCGGACCCCGCTTCCATTCGCGCCAGGCGACTCCGCTTCATTTCACCCGGATGCCGGATCGGGAGCGGCCCGCCGGGGGACCGGCCGGACAGCCCTGATGACGATGACGTTGTCGACAAGGACGGCGACGGCGATGGCAATGGCGACGGCGATGGCCGGGGCGGGACCGGGGCGCCGTCACAGGTGCTGGAGCAGGCCCTGGAGGGGGGCGGGGACCCGCTGCGGGTCGAGGGCCTCGGTCAGGACGCGGCCGTAGCGGATCTTGCGGCCCTTCTTCGTGCCGAGGAAGCGGCGCATGCGCTGGTGCGGCGGCCGGTCCTGCTGGGCGGGCTGGCGCACGAAGGTCCGCCAGGCCGGGAGGTCGCCCTCGGCCCGGAGGATCTCCTCGACCCGGGGCACGCCCAGCGCGCGGACGAGCTCGTCCTCCAGGTCCGCCGTGCACACGAAGATCCCGTCGCACGGACCGCCGGCGCGTTCGAGACCGCGCTCGTAGAAGCCCTGCTCGCCCTCGTCGCACAGCCCGGCGAGGCGCAGGCCCAGTCCAGCCGGCCCGAGCAGGCCGGCGAATCGGCCGACGCTCATCGCCCCGCCCATCGGGACGACGCACACCCCCTCGGCGGCCAGGTCCCGGCCGTGGCGGGCGGCCAGCGCCTCGACGGCCGCGAGGTCGCTCGGGCCTTCCAGCAGTACCGCCGTCCGTACCCGAAGCCGGTCTGCCAGCTCGCCCGCCGGCCCGCCGTCCGCACCCGCGGCCCAGCCGATGACCGCCTCCCGGAACACCCGCATGTCCGTCATGGGGCGATTCTGCCCCCGCCCGGGCCGGCCGGGCGCGGGGTTTTCGCCGCCCGGCCCGGCCGCGGCGACGGATGCCGCCGTGCCGGCCGGGCCGGTTCCGGGACTACTTGGGGGCGGCCGTCATGGAGGCGACGGCGTCCGCCACGCTGGAGCGGTAGTTGCCCATCTTGGGGTTCAGCACCCGCACGCCGCTGTCGAGCGGGAAGTTCTGGGTGTTCGCGAGGGGCATGTTGGTGCCCTCGTCGTCGGCCAGCACGTTGATCTCGTTGATGCCGGGGGTGGTGCCGGTGGTGGCGCCGCTCGGGTCGAGGTCGATCACCGCGTAGGCGTTCTGCCCCGCCGGGACCGTGAAGCGCTCGGTGCCGCTGGCGAGTATCGGCTTGACGTTCTTGCTCTGGTCGGGCGAGACGGAGTCGCCGAGGTCGACCCCCGGGGAGGAGCTCAGGCTGCAGGCGCTCGCACCGGTGTTGCGCACCTCGATCACCCGCTGGCCGGCCGCCCCGGCTCGGGCCGTCACCTTGATCGAGAGGTTCTTGATGTCGCACGGGTGGGCGGCGGCGCCGGCGCTGCCCCCGTCGGACTTGGTGCCGCCCGGGGTGCTCGCGCCGGACGGCTTCTGCGGGGCGGGCTTCGTCGCCGCTCCCGTGGCCGGTGCGCCCGTGGGGGCGCCGGAGGCCGGGCCGCCCGCCGTCGGGGGCGTGACGGCCACCGTGGCGGCCGCGGAGGCCCCCGGGCCGCCGGCCGTGTCGGTGTTGTCGGGCCCGCAGGCGGTCAGCGCGAGGCCGGCTCCGACGACGAGGGCGGCGGAGGCGAGCAGCTGGTGACGGTGGCGGACGGACATGGTGGCTCCCCGATGACGGTGCGTGCTGATGTGCGTGGACACCTCACAGGACGGTCGGTCGACGGCTTTTGGTGGCATGCACAGCGTCACAATCGTCAGGACAGGATGAAGATCAGATCGTGACATTCGGTCAGATGTGCTGCGGGCAGCGGGCGATGGACCGCTCGGCCCCGATGGGCCGTTCCGTGTGTCGGTAGCATGACGGTCCGACACATCCCTCCCCCGAGGAGTCCCCTTGACGAACACGTTCATGCGGCGAACAGCGTTACCCGCCGCCCTCACCGTCCTGACCGCGGCGGCGTCGGCGCTCGGCGCGGGCACCGCCCACGCGGACTCGCTGAACGACCCGTGCGACCCGCGCGTGCCGCAGACCCAGCTGTTCGAGGTCGCGACCGCCACCGTCGACCCGGTACTGACGCACTGGAAGGGCATCACCATCGCCCCGGGCACCACCGGCTCCATCGAGACCACCGTCTCCGAGGTGCAGGCCGTCAGCACCACGTTCAACGCCTCGACCGAGATCAGCGCCTCGGCGGGCGCGCTCTTCGCGAAGGTCTCCGTCAAGGTCGGCTTCTCCGTGCAGACCGGCAAGTCCACCACCAGCAGCTGGTCCCAGAAGATCACCCTGAACTTCTCCCGCCCCGGCGACTACGCGGTCTTCAAGGGCACCCACCGCGTCCAGGGCACGGCCGACGCCTTCACCTGCGTCGTCGACGGGCCCATCGGGAGCGACCCGAGCAAGGGGCGCTGGGCCTACGTCTTCGGGTACCACCCCGTCTACAGCACCTTCGACGCCGAGATCGAGGGCACGGTCTCCTGCGACACCCCGGTCTCGCCCGGCACCGTGCAGGAACTCGCCCGCAACAAGCTGGTCTGCCACTGAGCGCCGCCCCGCCCTCCGGTCCCGGGCGCAGGGGCCGAGGGCGGGGCCGCGGGCCGGGGCCGGGGCAGGGGACGGGGCCGGGGCTCGCCGAGAAGCTGTGCGACCGGCCGCCCGAGGAGTACGCCGTCGCGTCCACCGCGACGATCCCGGCCCCCGCCGGGTCCGCGAACCGGCCCTGGCCCGGCCCGGGTGGTTGCGGGAGCCGCAGCGGGCGCGCCGGGCCCACTGGTGCGGGAACGTGGAACCGGACGAGGACTACCTGCCGCCCGGGCACCGGACGGAGCCCGGGCGGCTCCACCAGGAGCCGCGGGACGAGGTGCCGCGCGGGAGTGACGGCCACGGCGCCGGCCCATCCGTCGTCGCGCCGGCTCCGAACACCGTGCGCGACGCTGGTTGCGTCATTCCGCCCGGCCCGGCGGAGGCCCGGCCCTGCGGAAACCCCGCGGGTGCCGCTTCCGGAGGAGGAGTCGACATGGAACCGCTGCGACCCGACCCGCTGCGGCCCGCCCCGCTGCGCTGCCTGGTGACCGGGGCGACCGGCTACATCGGCGGCCGGCTCGTGCCCGAACTGCTCGCCCGCGGGCACACCGTGCGCTGTCTGGTGCGCGATCCCCGGCGGCTGCGCGACCAGCCCTGGCGGGCCCGGGTGGAGACCGCCACCGGGGACGTCACCCGCCCCGCCACCCTCGCCGGGGCCTTCGACGGCGTCGACGTCGCCTACTACCTCGTCCACTCGCTCGGCACCGGACCCTCCTTCGAGGCGACCGACCGGGAGGCCGCCCGCGCCTTCGCGGCGGCCGCGGCGGCCGCCGGCGTCACCCGGATCGTCTACCTCGGCGGCCTCGTCCCCGCCGGGGTGCCCGAGGCCGACCTCTCCCCCCACCTGCGCTCGCGCGCGGAGGTCGGCCGCGTCCTGCGCGCCGGCGGTGTTCCCACGGCCGAACTGCGCGCCGCCGTGATCATCGGCTCCGGCAGCGCCTCCTTCGAGATGCTGCGCCACCTCACCGAACGCCTGCCCGCGATGGTCACCCCGCGCTGGGTCTCCACCCGGATCCAGCCGATCGCCGTCCGGGACGTCCTGCGCTACCTCGTCGGCGCCGCCCACCTGCCGCCCGGGCTGAACCGCACCTTCGACCTCGGCGGCCCCGACGTCCTCACCTACGAGCAGATGATGCGGCGCTACGCCCGCATCGCCGGGCTGCGCCGGCGTCTCATCGTCCCCGTGCCGGTCCTCACCCCCCGCCTCTCCAGCCACTGGGTCGGCCTGGTGACCCCCGTGCCGAACTCCATCGCCCGCCCCCTCGTCGAGTCCCTGCGCCACGAGGTCGTCTGCGGCGAGCACGACATCGCCCGCTGGGTGCCCGACCCGCCGGAGGGCCTGACCGGCTTCGACCGGGCCGTCACGCTCGCCCTGCGCCGGATCAAGGACGCCGACGTCGCCACCCGCTGGTCCTCCGCCTCCCTGCCCGGCGCCCCGAGCGACCCGTTGCCCACCGATCCCGACTGGGCCGGCGGCAGCCTCTACCAGGACGTCCGGGAACGCGCCGTGACCGCGCCGCCCGCCGCCGTCTGGCGGGTGATCGAGAGCATCGGCGGCGACAACGGCTGGTACTCCTTCCCGCTCGCCTGGGCCCTGCGCGGCCGGCTGGACCGCCTGGTCGGCGGCGTCGGACTGCGCCGGGGCCGCCGCGACCCGGCCCGGCTGCGGGTCGGCGACTCCCTGGACTTCTGGCGCGTCGAGGAGATCGAACCCGGCCGGCTGCTGCGCCTGCGGGCCGAGATGCGCCTGCCCGGGCTGGCCTGGCTCGAACTCTCCGTCGCACCGGACGGGGACCGCGGCACCCGGTACCGGCAGCGGGCCCTGTTCCACCCGCACGGCCTGGCCGGACACGCGTACTGGTGGGCCGTCGCGCCGTTCCACACCGTGGTGTTCGGGGGCATGGCCCGCAACATCACCGAACGCGCCCGCCGGCAGCCCTGATCCGGCCGGGCCCCCGGCCCCCGATGTGGCGCGGGCGTCCGCCGCGAAGAAAATGATCCAGGTCCGTCCACCGTGTCGATCCGCGACCGCGCCGTTCGACCTGGGACCGGAAGGGTCGAGAGGCGACCCCCGAACGAGGAGGCCGGAGATGGCGAAGTACATGCTGATCATGCGGGGCACCGACGAGTCCGTCGCGAAGATGATGGAGACGCCGTTCGAGGAGATGCTCGAAACGGTGGGCCGTTTCAACGAGGAGCTGATCCGGGCGGGCGTGCTCGTCGCCGCCGAGGGGCTGGACGACCCCTCGCAGGGCGTGGTGGTGGACTTCAGCGGGGAGACCCCGGTGGTCACCGACGGACCGTACGGCGAGACGAAGGAGCTGTTCGGCGGCTTCTACGTGATCGATGTCGCCTCGAAGGAGGAGGCCGTCGAGTGGGCCAAGCGCCTCCCGGCGCTGCCCGGCTCGAAGTGCGAGGTCCGCCGCGTGCCGGGCATCGAGGAGTTCCCGCAGGACAACGAGTGGATCGTCAAGGAGCGGGCGTGGCGCGAGCGGACCGGCCAGCTGTGACAGCCGGGGCCACCGACGGCCCGCCGGTCGCCGAGTCGGCGCGGCGGGCCGTCGAGGCCGTCTGGCGGATCGAGTCGGCACGGATCGTCGGGGCGCTGGCCCGGTACACCGGGGACTTCGCCCTGGCCGAGGACGTCGCGCAGGAGGCGCTGGCGGAGGCACTCGTCACCTGGACGCGCGACGGTGCGCCGGCCAACCCGGTGGGCTGGCTGCTGGCGACCGCGCGGCGGCGGGCCATCGACGCCTTCCGCCGCAGGTCGGCCCTCGACGAGCGGTACGCCGTGCTCGCCGGCCGGCTGGCCGACGGCCGGTCCAGCTCGGGCGCGGCCGGCCTGCCCGGGCCGCCCGACGATCTGCCGTGGGACCCGGACCGGGTCGACGACGACGTCCTGTCCCTCATGTTCGTCGCGTGCCACCCGGTGCTGTCGCCCGAGGCCCGGGTGGCACTCACGCTGCGCGTGGTGGGCGGCCTGTCCAGCGAGGAGATCGCCCGCGCCTTCCTCGTGCCGGTACCGACCGTGCAGGCCCGCATCACCCGGGCGAAGAAGACGATCGCCGCCGCCCGCGTGCCGTTCGAGCTGCCGCCGCCCGAGGAACGGCCGGGGCGGCTCGGCGCCGTCCTGAGCGTCCTGTACGTGGTCTTCACGGAGGGCTCGACGGCGACGGCCGGCGACCACCTGCTGCGCCCCGACCTCGCCTACGAGGCCGTACGACTGGCCCGGGTCCTGGCCGCCCTGCTGCCCGGGGAGCCCGAGGTGCACGGCCAGCTCGCGCTGTTCGAGCTCACCGCCGCGCGCTTCCCGGCCCGCACCGGGCCCGACGGCGAGGCGGTGCTCCTGGAGGACCAGGACCGGCGCCGGTGGGACCGCTCCGCGATCCGGCGCGGTCTGGCCGCGCTCGGCCGCGCCGCCGCCCTCGGGCGGGGCCTCGGACCGTACGGTCTGCAGGCCTCGATCGCCGCCTGCCACGCGACGGCGCCCTCGGTGCCGGAGACCGACTGGGACCGCATCGTGCTCCTGTACGAGGCGCTCGGCCGGGTGGCCCCCTCCCCCGTCGTCGACCTCAACCGCGCGGTGGCCGTCGCGATGGCGGGCGGACCGCGGGAGGCGCTGTCCATCGTCGACGACCTGGCCGCCTCCGGCCGCCTGTCCGGGTCGCACCTGCTCCCCGGCGTGCGCGGCGAACTGCTGCTCCGCCTCGACCGCACCGCCGAGGCCCGTGCCGAGCTGGAACTCGCCGCCCGCCTGTGCCGCAACGCCCCCGAGCGGTCGGTGCTGCTGCGCAAGGCGGCCGCGCTGGGGTGACGCCTGCCTGCCGGGCCGCCCTCCCCCGCCCCCGCCCCCGCCACCGCCACCGCCACCGCCACCGCCAGCGGCCGCGGCCGCGGCCGCGGCCGGCGGAATTTCCGCTTCCCCTTGCTCTCCTGGCTCTGGTATGACAGCACCTGGCCCGATCGGGGCCACCTGAACAGGGGGATTGTGTCGTGCTGAGGACCACCCGCCGACGCCGGGTACGCGTCGCTTCGCTGCTGGCCGCCTCGGTGGCGCTCGCCACCGTGACGACGGCCGCGCCGGCCGGGGCCGCGCCCCGCTCGACCGGGAGCGACGCCGCCCCGACGGCCGGGCTGAACCTGATGCTGCGCGCCGATCCGTGGAAGGTCGTCCAGACCCGCCGGGCACCGGACGGCACCTGGGACGCGGCCAGGGAGATCCCGCAGTTCGGCGGCTTCCGGTACTGGACGACCGTCGTCGACTCCGGGCGGCTGCGGCTGTTCGGGCTCCGGAGCTCCGGCCCGATGAGCGTGCAGTTCGTCCAGTCGACGCAGCAGCCCGACGGCAGCTGGTCCGCGCCGACCCCGATGCAGGGCCTGGCGGAACTGCCCGTCTCCAGCGAGTACTTCCAGCTGGGCACGGCCGGCGCGGCCATGGTGAACGGCCGGGTCCAGCTGGCGGCGATCGACCCCACGGGCCGGCTCGTCCACACCGTCGAGAACCCGGACGGGAGCTGGCAGCCCTGGGGAGCGATCAGCGCCCCTCCGGGACTCGGCTCGGACAAGTACTTCAGCCTGGCGACGGCCGAGGTGAACGGCGAACTGCACATCGTGGCCACCATGTGGAACGACGGCAGCGTGCTCCACACCATCCGGCACGCGGACGGCACCTGGGCCGGCTGGGGCAACATCATGGGCGCGGCCGGGACCCCCTCCCCCTGGGGCTGGCCGCACGACGTGGTCGCGGTGGGCATCAACGGCGCGCTGCAGGTCGCCGTGGTGAACAACAGCCAGATCGCCGTCTACCACACGATCCGCAACTCCGACGGGAACTGGGCCGGTTGGGGGCCCATCGGCCAGCAGATCCTCACCCAGCCCTTCTACGTGTGCGGCGCCGACGGCGCCAATGTGAACAACGAGCTGCAGCTGCTCTTCGAGACCTGCGCCAACAGCGGCTCGCTCTACCACACCATCCGTCACGCGAACGGCAGTTGGGACCGGGCCGGCTACGTCCAGAGCGCCGTCGACCTCTCCCCCTGGCGGCCCGTCGCGGACGGATCGGCCGTCGGCGGCTGACCGTCCCGGGCCGCCTCCCCGGCCGTCTCCCGTGCCGCCGCCCCCGTGCCGCCGTCTCCCGCCCCGGCGCGGGAGACGGCCCCTCACGGGGACCGGCCGGGGTGCGTCGGGGCGCCGCGCGGGATCCGGGCTACTCGTAGCGCAGCGCGTCGGGCCGCATCAGCCGCAGGAGTTGCGGCAGTCCGAGGGCGGTGGTGAGGAGGACCGCGCCGGCCGCGATTCCCGACATGGCCAGCATCGAGCCCCAGTCCACGTTCCACGGGACGCCCGCCGCGTACTGCAGGACCGCCCCCGTCAGCAGGCCGCCGACGGCCGCCAGCACCAGGCCCAGGGCCATCGGGAGCAGCGTCTGCCAGAGCACCGACAGGCCCAGGACGCGGCGGCGGGTGCCGACGGCGTTCAGCACGCCGAGCACGCGGCGCTGTTCCCGGAAGCGCTCCAGCTGGCCGACCAGCAGGCTGAGGGAGACCAGCAGGAGGGTGACCGCCGATCCCGCCGTCAGCAGGCGCTTGACCGCGAGGTAGGTGGGGTCGAGCGTGTTGTCGAGCGGGAACCCGGTGCGGGCCTGCGGGTCGATCGCCATCACGGCGGTGGTCAGCTGCTCCTTGGGGTCCGTCAGGTCGTCGGCGAGCGACACCAGGACGGTCGCCGGCTGTCCGCGCAGCGCCTCGGCCGGCACGGCGGCGGGGGTGAGCAGCAGCAGGCCGGATCCGAGCCGCCCGTTGGGGTCCGCGCCCTCGACGGCGGTGACGGTGGCCGTCACGGCGGGCAGCGGGAAGGGGGCCGGCTCGCCGGCGCCCCGGAAGTAGGCGGCGTGGACGGTCGTCCCGGGCCGGACCGGTTCGGCGTCCGGCCGCCCGGCCGGGCCCTGGACCGCGAAGGCGTCGCCGTCCTTGCAGTCGGGCAGGGTCGCGAAGCCGCGCAGCACCGTGCAGGAGGCGATCCGGACCGAGGGCAGCTGCCAGGACCTGGCCGTCCCGCTCTCCAGGGAGAACTCGGTGTACGCCGCGGTGGCCTTGACCCCGGCGCTGCGCGCCAGGCGTTCGGCGATGCCGTCGGCGGTGGGCGCGCCGCCGGGGAAGGACACCGACTGCTGGTACGGCCCGGCGGCGGGCACGTCCCGGGTGATGCCCTCGTACTGTGCGCCGATGCCGAGGAAGAGCGTCTGCAGGGCGATCGCGCCGGCGATCGCCACCACGACGCCGCTGACCGCCGCGGCGGCCGGTCCCGAGCCCAACTGCAGGCGGCGGGTGGCCAGTTGCCAGGACAGGCCGCCGCCGCCGGCCCGTCGGGCGACGGCCTCCACCAGCCACGGCAGGAGGGTGCAGACGCCGATCAGCGTCAGCATCACGCCGGCCGCCACGAGGAGCGATCCGCGCGTGCCGTTCACCGGGTCGAAGAGCGCGAGGGCGAACACCGTCAGGGCCAGGCCGGCCGGCGGCAGCATCAGGCGCCATCCGATCCGGCGCCGGCCGGGGCCGGAGCGGCGGACCACGCCGAGCGGGTCGACGGTCGCCCGGCGCATCGCGAGCAGGGTGACGCCGATGCCCATGAGCGGCACGACCACGGCGATCGCGGCGGCGACGGCGGGCTGCGGTGCGACGTCCTCGGGGTAGAAGCTGAATCCGGCGAGCCGGATCCGTCCGATCGCCTGTCGGCCGATCAGGAAGAGCGCGGCGCCGGCGGCCAGGCCCAGCACCGCGCCCACCAGGGACTCCCCGGCGGCGATCCGGGCGGTCATCCGGCGGTCCGCGCCGCCGAGCCGCAGGGCGGCGAGCCGGCGGTCGCGCCGTTCGCCGCCGAAGCGCGCGGCGGCGGCGAGGAAGACCCCGACCGGGGCCAGCATCACCGTCAGGCCCACGGCGTTGAGCAGGATCAGCTTCGGGTCCATGGATTTGGGCGGTGAGAAGTGGCCGAACTCGGTGATCCGGACGGCGCCGGTGTCCACCGAGAGGCGGTCGCCGCCGAGCACGAAGTCGGCCTGGCCGGGTCCGAGCAGCCCGGCCGGGCCGATGGTGCCGACCACGGGGTGGGGCAGGCGCTCGCGCAGCAGCTGGTTGGCGGGGTCCTTCAGCAGGTCGGCCAGGGCCGGGGAGACGGCCATCTCGCCGGGCTTCGGGTAGGCGGCCACCCCGGGCGGGAGCGCCGCGTTCGGGCCCTCGGGCTGGACGATCCGGCCGCGGACGGGCGTGCCGTGGAAGGTGGTGTCGGCGACGGCCACGAGGACCGTCCGGTCGCCGGGGGTGGGCAGGTCCTCGTCCTGGAAGGTGTCGTTCTGCGTGTACAGGCGCTGGTCGCGGTGGTGCACGATGCCGGGGAAGGAGGCGGTGAAGAGCAGCAGGGCCACTCCCAGGCCGACGCCGCAGGCGGTGAGCAGCAGTCGGCCCCAGCCGTCCCGTCCGCTGGTGACGGCCAGTCGGGCGCCGAGGGCGAGCTGGTCCAGGGCCGGCCGGCGGACCTTCGGGTCGGCGGCGCTCACCGGGCGCCCGCCAGGTCTCGGGTGCGGCCGTCGCGGACGACGACCTCGCGGTCCGCGTAGGCGGCGACCCGCGTCTCGTGGGTGACCAGGACGACGGCCGCGCCGGTCTCGCGCGCGGCGAGGGTCAGCAGCTTCATGACGCGTTCGCCGTTGAGGGTGTCGAGGGCGCCGGTCGGCTCGTCGGCGAACACCGCCTTGGGGCCGGTGATCAGGGCGCGGGCGGCCCCCACCCGCTGGCCCTGGCCGCCGGATACCTCGCCGGGGCGCTTGGCGGCGACGTCGGTGACCTCCAGTCGTTCCAGCCACTCGCCGGCGCGGGCCTCGGCGGCCTTGCGGCGCATGCCGTTCAGGCGCAGCGGCAGCGCGACGTTCTCCAGGCAGGAGAGTTCCGGGACGAGCTGGCCGAACTGGAACAGGAAGCCGAACTCGGTGCGCCGCAGGGCGCTGAGCTCGGCGTCGGTGCAGGTGGTGAGGTCACGGCCCTGGTAGCCGATGGTGCCGCGGTCGGGGCGGGTGATGCCGGCGAGGCAGTGCAGCAGGGTGGACTTCCCCGAGCCGGAGGGGCCCATGACGGCGACGAGTTCGCCGGCGGCGACGGTGAGCGAGGCGCCGGCGAGGGCCGGGGTGAGGCCGAAGGACTTGTGCAGGTCCTGGGCGGTGAGCAGGGGTCCGGCGCTGGTCAACGTGGGGTCTCCGTGAGGCGGGCGGTGAGGTCGTCGAGGCGGGCGGCGGTCAGTTCCAGCCAGCGCAGGTCGGCCTCCAGGTGGAACAGCGCGTGGTCGCAGATCAGTTCGTCGGCGAGGTCGCCGGCGAGCTTGCGGCGGGTCAGTTCGCGCATGGTCCGCAGGTGTTCGGCCCGCTGGGTGTCCAGGACGTCGGCGGCGGAGCGTCCGGTCAGGATGGCGAGCACGACCTTGTGGTAGAGGGTGCTCTGCAGGTACGGCTGCGGGTCCTCCGGCTGGGTGAGCCAGTCGGCGAGGTCGGTGACTCCGGCGTCGGTGATCGCGTACCGCTTGCGGTCCGGGCCGCCGCCGGCCTCCACGCCCTCCACGACGACCAGGCCGTTCTTCAGCAGCCGGGAGAGCGTCGCGTACACCTGCCCGTAGTGCAGGGAGCGGTCGCGCCCGAAGTGCTCGTCGTAGAGGCGTTTGATGTCGTATCCGTGGCGGGGCTGGGCTTCCAGGAACCCGAGGAGCATCTGTCCGAGTGACATGATCAAGGACTATACACACCATGTATACATGGTGTGTATAGCGGGGCGGGCCCCGGCGGTGGGGCCGAGGGAGCCGGCCGCACCCGCGAGGGCTGCGGCCGGCGGGCGGTCGGTTCCCGCCCCCGGTCGGTCAGGCGTCCGGCTGGGTGACCGTCAGCCCCCAGTGCACGTCGGGGGCCGACGCCTTCACCCCGACGTGGAAGGACCGGCCCTGCTCGGCCGTCACCACCGCCGAGCCCCTGTCGACGGCCTCGGCCGGACAGGGCACGGTGAACTCCACCGGGGTGGTGTCGCCGTAGTACGGCGTGAAGGTGACCCGCACCTCGCCCGCGCCGCCGCTGCCGCCCCGGCAGCCGACCGTCACGGTGACGGGCGGACCGGCCGTGTAGGCGCCGCCGGTGACCGCCCCGCCGTCACCGATCCAGTCCGGGATCCAGATCAGCCCCTCCTGCCCGGGGTAGGGCAGGATCTCGCCCGTCCCCGGCGTCCCGTGCCCGATCTCCCCGATCTCCCCGGCCTGTCCGGCCTGTCCGGCGGACGCCGGGACCGCCGTCACCGCGATCGCCGCCACCGCCACCGCCGCCGTCGTCCAGGCGAAACTCGCACGCCTCATGGTCATCCCCTCCGTGGTGCCGGGCCCGGGCGTCCCGACGCACCCGCACAGTGTCATCCGGCACCGACAGCACCGCCTGAGTACGGATACTCAAGCGCCGCCTGCGCGGGGCGTGACACCGCGGCGGCGGCAGCGGCGCGCAGCCCGAGGGCCGGGCTGGACAGGACCGGTACGGCGGTCGCGGTCCGCTGCGCGGCGTCCGCCATGGACGCCTGGGCGAGGACGACGGCGTCCGCGTCGACCACGGCCTCGACGGCGGTGGCGATCGCGGTCAGGTAGCCGGCGCGGTCGCCGCTCTCGAACCGGTCCCAGGCGCCGTCGACCAGCGTGGCCGTCACCGTGACCGGCCGGCCGGATCGGGCGGCCTCCTCGTCGACGAGGGCCGTGGTCGGGCCCAGGGTGCCGGCCAGTGCGGCGATCACGGCGATGCGTGTCGCCGCTCGGCCGCCGCCGGGTGCGACGGCGACGGCGGCCGCCGCCATCGGACGGTCGACGCGCAGCACGGGCACTCCCAGCGCCGCGGCCCGGGCCTCCGCGACGCCCCCGATCGTCGAACAGGTGCACAGCACCGCCGCGGCCCCGGCGGCGATCGCCGGGGCGAGAGCCCGGTCGATGTCCCCCGCCACGGCCTCGGGCCCCTCGGCCAGGGCCCTGGCCAGCAGCCCCTCCGACACGACGTGCCGCAGGGGCAGCCCGGGGTGCTCGCGGTCGCGGAGCGCGTCGAAGACGGGGACGTGGACCGGGGAGGTGTGGAGCAGCGCCAGCATGCGCGCGATGCTAGCGGCCCCGGCGGCCGGGCCCCGTCGCCGGGAGGGCGCCGGGACGGGGGCGCCGGGGCGGGGTGTCAGGGGTGGGGGTGGCTGGGCCGGATGCCACGGTGCGGGTGCAGCGGACGGGTCGGGCGGCGAGGTTGTGGAGATGGACACCGTCATCGTGCTCGAACCCGATACGCCGACCAATGTGCGGATCCTCGGCCCCGACCGCGGGCCGGCGGACCCCGGGAACCCGGTGCGTCTGGCGCACTGCGCCCCCGCGGAGGCCTCCGGCGCCTGCGGCCCCCTGACGCTGTGCGGCCTGAGCACCTCCGACATGACCCTGGCCCCTCGCCGCTCCCCCGCGCCCGGCGGGCCCCAGTGGAACGCCTGCGGGGCGTGCCGCGAGGCCGAGGGGGGCGCGGTGGCCGCCGGTGCCGGGCCGGCGCGCGGGTTCAGGGGGCTGTGAACAGTCCGGGGAAGGACGGGGCCAGCCAGGGCCGGCGGCCCCAGGCGAGCACCTTGCCGCGGGCGATGGCGCCGGCGGTGGAGCAGCGGCCCAGGGCGAGGAGGAAGAACGCCACCGGCTCGACGAGGATCGTGCAGTCGGGGCGGCGGGGCGGCTCCTGGCTGACCGCGACGGCGCCGTCGGTGAAGGTGACCGCGAATCCGCCCGCGCCGCGCAGCCGCAGCCGGTAGCAGGCGCTGTGGCCGGCCGCGGTGCGGGCGTCCGCCACCAGGGGCATGGCCGTTCGCAGGAACGGCATGGTCAGCCCGACGCGTTGCCGGTCGATCGGGTGGGGCCGGCCGAGCGCGACGGCGACGTCGTAGAGGTGGGCCAGCATGTGGGTCAGCAGGTAGGCGCCGAGGGTGTCCAGGTCCATCGGGCCGAGCGGGGTCAGCATCGGCTCGGTGCCGGTGCGCGGGCCGGCCGCCGCCGCGAACTCCCCTGCCTGGCGGGCGATTTCCTCGGCGAGTACGGCCGGGTCGCGTTCGGGTCGCGCGGCCAGCGAGACCTCGTTGGCCGCGGCCAGCGCGCCCGGGGTGCCGTCCCCGTACGGGCGTTCCTCCCCGGCGGCGAGGGCGGCCATCAGTTCGTTGGCCATCGCGAGGTGGGCGGCGGCCTCGGCGACCGTCCACTCGGCGCCGGGGATGCGGATGTCGCCGCGGCAGTCGGCGAGCAGGGGGACGGCTTCGTCGCCGACCGCGGTGACGGCCTGGAGGAGCGCTGTGCGTGTGGCGGAGGGAGAGTGTTGGGGGAACGTCATGGTGGTGAGACTGGTCGACTCCCGCACCGCTGTCCAGCTCCCTGACAGGGCCGGGGGAACGGGTGTTCCTGTCGGCCGGCGGGCGGGCGGACCGCGGGTTGGACGGCGGGCGGGCGGCGGGCGGACGTCAGCCGCCGTCCGCGGCGGGTCCGGCGCCCGGCGGGCGGTCGCGGTCGGGCCACACGGTGATGTGGTCGTGTTCGAGGACCAGTCGCACGCGGTGCGCCAGGCCGAGGGATTCCGTGAAGTCGCGCGGCAGTTGGAGCCGGCCGACCCGGTCCAGCACCGTGTACTCGACGGGTGCGCCGTCGCCGTCGCCGTCGGCGGCCGCAGGGCCCCGCAGCACTTCGGTGGAGGTGCGCCCGTCGCGGATCCGTACCGTGCGGCGGACCTGGTCGGCCACCAGGGCGTCGTGGGTGACGATCAGGACGGTGGTGCCCAGTTCGCTGTTGGCGGTGCGCAGGGCGGTGAAGATCTCCTGCGAGGTGGCGGTGTCCAGTTCGCCGGTGGGTTCGTCGGCGAGCAGCAGGCGGGGTTCGTTGGCGAGGGCGACGGCGATGGCGACCCGCTGCTGTTCGCCGCCGGAGAGCGCGGCGGGGGTGCGGTCGGCCGCCTGGGCGATGCCCATCAGGTCGAGCAGTTCGGTGGCCCGGGCGGCGCGGCGGCGGCGCGGTACGCCGGCGTAGCCCATGGGCAGTTGGACGTTCTCGCGGGCGGTCAGGTAGGGCAGCAGGTTGGCGGCGGTCTGCTGCTGGATCGTTCCGACGGTGCGGCGGCGGTAGGCGGTGCGTTCGCGCCGCTTGAGCGCGCCCAGGTCGGTGCCGTCGACGGTGGCGGTGCCGGCGCTGGGGGTGTCCAGGCCGGCGAGGATGCCGAGCAGGGTGGATTTGCCGGAGCCGGAGGCCCCGACCAGGGCGGTCAGTTCGCCCTCGCGCACGGTCAGGTCGAGCCCTTGCAGGGCCTGGACCTCGACGCCGCCGCGGGCGGTGGTGCCGGTGCGGTAGATCCGTACGAGGCTCTCGCAGTGGACCATGGGCCGGTCGGTCCCGGTGGTGGCGGGTCGTGCGTTCTCACGGGTGGTCACAGGGCCTCCCCCAGTCGTAGGACGGCGCCCAGGGCGCGGCGGCGGGCGATCGCGGTCTCCAGGGCGCCGGCCGCCGTCACCAGCACGGTCAGGGCGAGGCCGAGCGCCGTGGTGGTGGTCCAGTCGGTGTGTGCGGCGGGTTCGAAGGGCGCTCCGGTGAGCGCTTGCAGCCGCAGGCCGGGGCCGAGTGCCCCGGGCAGCAGCAGGCCCAGGGCGGTGCCGCCGGCCGCGGCGGTGAGCAGCAGCGGCAGCGGGTGCAGCAGTTGCAGGGCGAGTACCGAGCGGCCGGTGAGCCCCAGGGTGCGCAGGTAGGAGGTGACGCGGGCGCGTTCGGTGGCGCTGAGGAGGAGGTCCAGGACGAAGGCGCCGAGGGCGAGCAGCAGGGCGAGTGCGGTGGTGACCTGGAAGGCGAGCTGGACCGAGCGGACCAGTCCGTCGGTGCGCAGGGCTTCGAACTCCGCGGCGTGGTCGAGCAGTTCGACCCGCGGGCCGGTCCTGCCGGTGGGGGCGAGCTGCGGGGTGGCCGCGGTGCGTACGGCGGCCCGGTCCAGTGGTGGGGCGCCGGCGGCCGGGTGGAGCAGGAGTGCGGAGGGGTGGCCGGGCTGTGCGGGCAGGCGTTGTGCGGAGGGGCCGGTGAACAGCAGCAGGGCGCCGGGGCGCGGCCCGTTGCCGAGGACCGGTCCGAGGACCGGGTCGCGCAGGGCGTCCTCGGGCAGGGCGCCGATCACGTGGACCAGGACGCGGCTGGTGCCCAGGGCGGACAGTTCGAAGGTGCCGTCGGGGAAGCGGGCGGCCAGGGCGGGGTCGGCCAGGGCGGTGAGCAGCGGTTCGGTGGGGTTCTCGCCGGTCTGCCGCACCGGTGCGTCGGCCCCGTCGGCGGCCAGCAGGGCGCGGGCGAGCGGGGAGGAGGGGCGGGCGGCGGACAGGGCGGCGGCGTCCAGTCCGACGAGCTGGGCGCCGGGGAAGGTGGTGCCGTCGTCCTGCGAGGTGAGTTCGCCGCTCGCGCCGGTGACGGTCACCTGGTGGCCGACGGTGGGGACGTGGGAGAGGTCCTCGGGCAGTCGGTCGCGCGGTCCGACCAGGGCGAGCGGTGCTCCGCCGGTGCGCCAGTCGGCGCTCTGGGCGCGGCTGTCGGTGACGGTGTGCGAGATCCCGGCGCCGAAGACGCCGTAGCCCATGGCCAGCGTCAGGACCAGCAGGGCGAGTGCGGCCGTGCCGGTGTGCCGGCCGGCCTGGGCGAGTGCCACCAGCGGGACCGGGCCGCGCGAGCGGCGCGCCCAGTGGGCGGCCCGGCGCAGCAGCGGGGGCAGCAGGCGGAGCAGGACGAGCGCCGCGACCAGGGCCAGCAGGACCGGGGTCAGGGCGAGCGGGAGGTCGAGGCCGGAGCCGGCGAGGGCGCCGCGGGTGCGCAGCGCGGTCAGGGCGCCCGCGGCGAGCAGCAGGGCCAGGGCTTCCAGGACGAGGCGGCGCGAGCGTGCCGGGGGCCGGGTGCGCGGGGCGGTGGTGAGCAGGGTGGCGGCCGGTGCGCACCAGACCAGCAGGGCGGCGGCGGCCGCCGGCAGGGCGGATCCCAGGGCGGTGCCCTGGGGCGTGGTGGCGCGGGCGATCGCCCAGCCCGCGGCGGCGCCGGCGCCGACCGCGACCGCGGCCTCGGCCAGCAGGCGGCCGGCGATCCCGGCGGTCCCGGCGCCCCGGGAGAGCTGGAGGGCGAAGGCGCCGGCCCGGCGGCGGGCGCCGAGCCGTGCGGTGGCGACGGCGGTGGCCACGACCACGGCGAGCAGTCCGACGAGCGCGAAGCCCTGGAGCTGTTGGGCGCGTCCGCGTTGGGCGGCGTAGGCGTCCAGTTCGGGCGTGAGCCGGTCGGTGACGGCGATCTTGGGCACGATCTGGCCGGCGAGTGTGCAGAGGCCGCCGGTTTCGTCCCCGCAGCGCTGGGCGGTGTCGGCGGCGCGCAGTCCGGCGAGGGCGGCGCGCAGTTCGGCGGTCCCCGTGGCGGTGGCGGCGGGCCCGGACCGGTCGGTGGCCACGGGCAGGTCCCAGGCCAGTTCGAGCGGTACGGTGCCGCGGCCCGCGACCTGTTCGATCCCTTCGGCGCTGGTGAGGAGTTGGCCGACCAGTTGCTGGCCGGTCTCGGCCGGGACGGTCCAGGGGGCGACGAGCATCGGGAACTGCTGCCAGAGGCGGTCGGCGCCGTGGTCGGTACGGAAGACGCCGACCAGGAGCACCGGGGTGGACCAGCCGGTACCGGTCAGGCCGAATCGCTGACCCGTCGTCAGGCCGAGGCGGTCCCTGGTGGTTTCGGAGACCGCGACCTCGACCGCGGGCGGCTGTCCGGGCGGGGCCGTCGGGTCGGGTGCGGGTTGCCGGGGTGCGCGGCCCTGGACGTACTCGACCGGGCCGTGGGCGTCGTCGGGCTGGGCGTGGACCAGGCTGAGCCCCGGGGGCCGGCCGTAGGGGGTGGGGACTCCGGGCCCTTCCGCCACGGCGGCGGGGGCGCTCACGCGGCCCTTCGGTGTGCCGAGCGCGGCGGCCAGTCGCGGTCCGGCGGCGGCGCGCACCGCGTGGCCGGCCCGGTCGAGGTCGCGGTCGAGTGCGCCGGGGGCGATCCGGGGCCTGGACGGCAGCGGGACGGTGGTGGACGTGGCGGTGATCAGCGGGCCGGACAGCTGGGCGCGGGCGACCCGGTCCGCGAGCGCGCCGGCGGCGAGGCGGTCGAAGCGCGGCGGCCAGCTCAGCGGGATCGCCGTGAGCAGGACGGAGAGCAGCGCCAGCCCGGCCGCCACCGGCCAGGCGATCCGCGCCTCTCGTCGGATCAGGCGCAGTGTCAGCATGCGGGGCTCCCGCCGTCGAAGCGTCCGTTGCGGGGCGGGGTGCCGGGCGCGATGCCGGGCTGGGTGCCGGGCCCGGGGGCGCGCCCGCGGCCGGGCGCGAGGCCGGGCCCGGGGGCGCGCCCGCGGCCGGGCGCGAGGCCGGGCCCGCTGCCGGGCCGCCGTCCTGGCGTCGGGCTCATCCGTCCTCCCCCGCGCGCAGGGCCCGGACCAGGTCGACCCTGGCCAGCAGCCGGGTGAGGACCAGGACCGTGAGGGCCAGCAGCAGGCCGCTGGCGAGCGTGGTGAGCGCGGCGGCCGGCCGGCCCGGGGCGGTGGCCAGGGCCGGGAAGACCGGGCCGGAGCTGTCGTCCAGCACGGTGAGCGGCAGCAGCAGGGCCGTCAGCAGCAGGCCCAGCAGGCCGCCGAGCAGCACCGGGGGCACCGTCACCGCCACCTGTTCGGCGCGCAGCATCGCCGTCAGTTCGCCGGTCCGTGCGCCCAGGGCGCGCAGCACGGCGAACTCCCGTTGCCGGGAGCGGGCCGCGCCGACCGCGTGCAGGGTCAGGGCGGTCACCGCGAAGAGCGGGGCGGTGGCCATGACCAGCAGCCAGGCGCAGCGCAGTCCGGCCCGGAACGGGTCGTCGGCCAGGTCGGCGGCGAGCCGCTGTGCGCTCTGGGCGCGGCCGAACGCGCTGTGGCCGTCGACGGCGGCCCAGGTGGCGGCGGGGTCGTCGCTGGCCAGCCACCAGTGGGTGTCGACGGGCGGCGGCGCGCCGGTGAGCGCGCGGTTGGCGGCGAGCGCGGGCAGGTCCAGCAGCAGGTGGCCCTGGCCGCGGCCGTAGCCGGGCAGGGCGTCGACCTCCCCGGTGATGCGGACCTTCTGGTCGCTGTCGCGGTCGCGGTCCCAGGTGAGCCGGATGGTGTCGCCGACCTTGGCGTTCACCGCGTCGAGCAGGGTGCGGTCGGCGATCGCGGACAGGACGGGCGGGGCGCTCCCGTCCGGGGTGCCGGTCGGGGGGCGCACGGCGAAGTACGTGTCCAGGGCGGCCGGGTCCAGGGCGTTCGCGGGGTTCTGGGAGCGCAGCACCGCGTGCAGGAGGCCGGGTCCGCGGCTGTGCCAGGTGCAGGCGGTGGCCCGGTCGTCCTGGGCGCCGCCGTCGAGCACCGAGGTGGGCCGGGCGTCCGGGGCCGGGTCGCCGGCGGGGCAGCCGAGTGTGGTGGGGCTGACGAAGGGCGCGCCGGAGCGGATCCAGGACCGGTCCGGTCCGAGGGCGAGGTCGGTTCGCCGGTCGCCGGTGACGGCGCTGATCCGTGGCAGGTCCAGCTCCAGGGTGGTGCGCCGGGCCAGGGGGCCGGGGAAGCGGACGCCGACGCGGCCGAGGGTCAGCGGGTAGCTGCGCCGGCCGCCGTCGGCCAGGTTCACGGTCAGCGGGTGGGGGCGGCCGTCGGCCGTCAGCGGGAGGGTCAGCTGCTCGGTCAGCCCGTCGGCGTCCTGGATCCACAGCAGCAGGCTCGGGCCCTGGTCCGGCGGTGCGGGGTCGGCGGTGGCCTGGACGGTCAGCTCCAGGGCGGTCGGCTCGCCGGGGATCGCGAGCCCCTGGGCGGGCGCGGCGGTCAGCGGGGCCAGCAGCGCCGGTGCCGGGCGGTCGGCCTGGTCGGGGCGCAGGGCCGGCAGGGCGCCGGAGGCCGCGGCGGCGGCGGTGTCGACGGCGACCGTCCGGACCACGGCGCTGCCCACGTAGGCCGGCTGGTCGGCGACCGGGGTGAGGGCCGTGACGCCCGGCAGCGCGGCCAGTGCGCCGTGCCGCTGCGCCGCCGCGCCGGTCACCCCGGACAGCCGCAGGTCGGCGCCGACGGTGAAGGCCGCCCGGTCGCGGTCGCCGGCCGGCAGTGCGGCCAGGACCCCGGCGGCCAGGCCGGCGCAGGCCACGGCCAGGAGCGTGACCAGGACCGGGACCGCCTGGCGGCCGGCGTCGCGGCTCAGCCGCCAGGCGCCCAGTGGCGCGACCAGTCCGCGGGAGCGGGCGGCCGCCCGTTCCAGCAGCCGCCCGGCCGGCGGCAGCGCCCGCAGCGCCAGCACCGCGCCGGCCACCGCCATCGCCGCCGGGGCGAGCACCAGGACGGGGTCGACTCCGGTGTCGAAGCCCGCACCCGCGTCGGGCACCACCACGCCCTGGTAGTGGCGCAGTTGGAGGAAGCCGAGGACCGCCACGGCGAGCAGCGCCAGGTCCGCTCCGGCCCGCTGCAGGCCCGGTCGGCGCGGGCGGCGCCGGCGCAGCGCCTGCCGGGCGTGCGGGTCCCAGGCCTGCCGGGCGAGCGGCAGCAGCAGGGCCGTGCCGTGCACCGCGAGCGCGAACCCGGCGGCCCACCAGGCGGTTCGGCCGTCGGCCGCGGTCAGGCCGTGCGCCCCGGCGCCGCGCAGGACGGCGGCGAGCAGCGGCTCGACCAGCAGCAGCCCGCAGGCCGCCGCCGGCACGGCGGCCACCGCCCACTCGCCGGCCGCCACCGCGAGCAGCCGCGCCAGGCCGGCTCCCCGGGAGCGCTGGAGCGTCTGCTCGACGGCGACCGCGTCGGCCAGCCGACGGGCCGTCAGAATCAGGACCACCGAGGCGAGTACGGCGAGCAGGGCGAGCGGAACGGCGATCTCGGCCCTGGCGGCCAGGGCCGGCACCGCCTGGCCGTCGACCGCGGCGGGCAGCGCGCTGCGCACCCTGGTGTCGGCCAGGGGCGGGGCTGCGCCGCGGTAGACCGAGCGGGCGGTGTCGGAGCCGGCGAGGACGGCCACCCGGTCGCGCAGCGCGGCGAGTTCGGGCAGGCTCGACCGGCCGGTGTCGGGCAGGGCCAGCCAGACGGCCTGGGTGCGGCTGCCGAACGTGGGCAGGGCCGTCAGCTGGGCGCCGTCGGCCAGCAGCAGGGCGCGGTCCGCGCCGTCGGCGCCGGCCAGGCCGTTCCAGAAGGCGTCGGCGGCCGGGTCGGGGCGGTAGACGCCGGTCACGGTGAGCGTGAGCGGGCCGCCGGTGGCGGGGTCCGGGACGACCGCGGTGCTGCCGCTCGTCAGGCCGAGGCGGTCGGCGACGGTCTCGGGGAGGGCGACGCGCAGGGCGTTTCCGGGGACGTCGGCGGGGGCGGCGGAGGACGCGGTGGGGGACGCGGGGGCGGGGGCGGCGTCCGGCCAACTGCCGCTGCTCAGCCGGGCGTAGCGGCCCGGGTCGGGCAGTGCCACCGGGAGCCCGGGCAGCCCGGTTTCGGTGGCCTGCCGGCGCGCGGCGAGCGGCAGCGGCAGGTCCACGGCGATACCGGCCCGCAGGGCGGTCTCGGAGCGGAAGGGGACGCCGGCCATCGCCCGGACCAGTGCCGTGTGCACCGCCCGGTCGGCCGCGGGCAGGCCCTGCGCCGTCCAGCGCGCGGACACCTCCACCGACCGGCCGGCGTCGGCGGCGAGGCGCTGGCGCACCCCGGCCGCGGCGGCCGACCGGGCCAGCCCGGCCACCGCGGACAGCACCGCCGTCGCGACCAGGATGCTCACGGCCACGGCCGCCAGCACCGCACCGTGCCGCCCGATCCGGCGCCCAACCCCCGCCAGCACCATCCGCCACTCCCCTCGGCGCCCTTCGTTCGACTCCGGGGCGCACGTCACGGGACCACTTGCGGCCCAGAGCTGAGGTTCTATCACAACGAACCATCAGTGGTCTGTACCAATCAGGTCACGGTCCTTCCCGTACAACCCGAACCGCCCCTGCCGTGTCGAACTGCCGCGGGGAGGAGGAACGACGGGGCAGGGCGGAGGAACACGCCGCCGGACTCCGAGGAGTCCGTCAAGGGAGGGGCCGCGGGAGGACCTGCCGGCCCGGCCGGGGAAATCGCATGGGAGGGAGCGGAGTTGTCCATGGGGGGGAAGTGTCCGGGGGATGGAGAGCGTGGCCGGTGGCGACACTCCCACGGCGAGACCCTCGCCCCGCAGGCACCGGCACCGGGCGCTGTCGGGCGCGCGGGCCAGCCTCACTACCTGTCCAGTCGACCGGTGCGTCATGCGCGAGGGGGCGCATTGCCCCCGATCGGGTGGTCCGGCCGTGCTTCGCACGCCGGTGGCCCGGGCGGGGCCGGATAGTGGAGCGGTCGCCGAGGCACGGGCCCGGCGTCCCTTCGTCCGGGAAACCAGAGGTGTACCGCCATGCCCACGTCCGCAGCCACCGACCGTGTCGGGCTCGTGTTCTCACTGTTCGACGCCGACGGGAACGGTGTCCTCGAACCCGCCGACTTCGACCTGATGGGCAGCCGCGTCGTCGCGGCGCTCCCCCGGGCCGGCGAGGACGCCAAGAACCGGCTGCTCGACGCCCTGCGGCACTACTGGCACACGCTGGTGACCGAGCTGGACACCGACGGCGACGGGCGGATCAGCCCCGAGGAGTTCACCGCCGTGGTGCTCGACCCGCAGCGCTTCGACGCCACCATCGACGAGTTCGCCCGCGCGCTGTCCACGCTGGGCGACCCGGACGGCGACGGCCTGGTCACCCGCCCGGACTTCCTCGCCCTGATGACCGCGATCGGGTTCGGCGACCGGAACATCACGGCGCTGTTCGACGCGTTCGGCCCGGTGGACGGCGACCGCGTCCCGGTCGCGGTCTGGGCGGAGGGCATCCGCGACTACTACCGCCCCGAGAAGACCGGTATCCCCGGCGACCACCTGGTTCCCGGGGCGGCCCGGTGACCCCGGTCGTCCACCAGGGCGCCGGCCCGGGGCCGGCGCCCGCCACCGGGCGGCCCGCGGTCGGGCTGGCGGTGGGCCGGGGCACCGGCCCGGAGCTCGCCGCCGTCTTCGAACGCGTCCTGCGGGTGCTCACCGCCGACCACCCGACGGGGGTGCGGATCGTGCGCTCCCCGCGCCTCTACCACTCCTACGTCTCGCTGCGCGCGCACGGCGGCCCCGCCGGCATCCAGGAGCTGACCGGGCAGGACGCGGAGCACTACGAGCGGTTCTGCCGCGACCTGGCCGCCGGCGGCACCACCGCGGTCTTCCGCACCGCGATCAACGCCCAGTCCCTGTACCTGGTGCGCCGTCGCCTGTGCGCCGTCAAGGTGGACCTGTTACGGGCCGGGGAAACGTCCCTGCTGCTCGTCCGCGACCAGGCCCAGGGCTTCTACACCGGGGAGAACCTGCACACCCCGGGAGCGGTCACCCGCACCCTGTCCTTCAGCCGGGAGACCACCGGGACCGTCGTGCGCCACGCCCTGGAGCGGGCCCGACGCGAATGGCCCGACGGGCGGATCGACCGCATCGTCATGGCCTACAAGTTCCACCTCCTGGACGGCGCGTTCGACACCTGGGTCGCCGGGATCGCCGAGCGGCTGGGCGTACGGATCGAGGTGTTCCAGCCCGACACCGTCAACCGCAACCTGATCACCCACGGCCTGCCGGAGCGCACGCTGCTGATCGCCGGGAACGAGTGGGCGGACATCATGCACGTGGTCCTGCTGGACCGCTTCGGCGCCCAGCGGCAGGAGAGCCGCTGCACGGAGAACGTCTGCCTCGACCCCGGCGCGGCCGGGCTGGTCGAGTACCAGACCGTGCACGGCTCCGCCGACGACCTGGCCGGGCGCGACCTGGTCAACCCGGTGGCCACGGTCCGCGCCGCCGCCCTGGTCGCCGAGCGGCACGCCGGCGTCCCCGGCGCCGTCCGGGCGGTCGAGGCCGCCCTCACCGCCCTGGACGACAAGGACGTGCGCACCCCGGACCTCGGCGGCCGGCACTCCACCACCGCGGTGGTCGACGCGCTGGTCGACGTCCTCGACCCGCCCGGTGCCGCCGCCGCGGGTTCCACGGCCCTGGTGGGCGAGCCGTGACCGGCCCGGCGGGAACGGCCCTGGTGGTGGTGGACCTGCAGAACGACTTCTGCGCCGGGCCGGTGGCCAGGGCCCGCTTCGGCGGCGACGGCGCCGTCCTGGAGGCCGTGGTCGCCAACAGCGTCCGGGCGGTGGACCGGGCCCGGCGCGCGGGCGTGGAGGTGCTGTTCGTCCGCTTCCTCGGCGACGTCGTCCACCAGGGCGCGGCCTGGCGCGCGCGGGACCGGCGCCTAGGCAAGGAGCCGAAGTGCCTGGAGGGCACCTGGGGGGCGGAGTTCCACGGGGTGGCCCCGGCGCCGGGCGAACGGGTCTTCACCAAACGGGCCCGCTTCGACGCCTTCCTCGGCGAAGGCCCGGGCGAGGACCTGGAGGAGCACCTGCGCGCGAGCGGCACCGGGCACCTCGTGCTCGCCGGGCTCTACGCCGACGTCTGCGTGGACTCCACCGCCCGCACCGCCTTCCAGAAGGGCTTCCACCTCACCGTCCTGACGGACTGCACCACCTCCCTGCACCTGCCCTGCGACGACGTCCTGCGGTTCATGCGCGTCCTGTACGGCGCCCGCACCACCACCGGTGACGACCCCGCGGCCTGGACGGCGCCCGCGCACGGGGAGGAAGCGTGCGCGCCGTAGCCGGACAGGCCGCGGCCGGGCAGACCGTGGCCGGGCGGGCCGTGGCCGGGCAGACCGTGGCCGGGCGGGCCGACGGCGCCACCGCCGCGGCCCCGGCCCGCGGCGTCGCCTCCGGGGTGGGCCGTACCGCCCTGCTGGTCGCGGCCGCCCGCGCCGTCGAGACCCACCGCCCCGACGCCCTGGCCCGCGACCCGCTCGCCGAGCTCTTCGTCCGCGCCTCCCCCGCCTCGGCGCACTGGCCCCTGCGCCCCGAGCAGGTCCCCGGCGGGGAGGCCGACCCGCTGTGGGGGCGCCTCGGGCGCTACTTCGGGCTGCGCACCCGGGTCCTGGACGACCACCTGCTGGCCGCCGTACGGGCCGGCACCCGCCAGATCGTCCTGCTGGGCGCGGGCCTGGACTCCCGGGCCTACCGGCTCGACTGGCCGCCCGGCTGCGTCCTCCACGAGATCGACACCGACGAGGTGCTGGCCTTCAAACGGACGGTCCTCGACGCGGCCGGCGCGGCTCCCGCAGCCGAGCGCCGCCCCCTGGCCGCCGACCTGCGCGCCGACTGGGCCGGGCCGCTGCTGGCGGGCGGCTTCGACCCGGCGGCGCCGACCGCGTGGCTCGCCGAGGGGCTGCTGCTCTACCTCCCCGCCGGGGCCGAGCGGCGCCTGATGGCCACCGTGCACCGGCTCAGTGCGCCCGGCAGCACCCTCGCCTACGAGCTCAAGGACGTGGCCGCCGAGCCGCCGGCCGTGCGCACGTCCCCCGTGTACGTCGCGGCCCGGCAGCGGCTCGGCATCGACCTGCGCGCCCTCTTCGACGCCGATCCCCGCCCCGACTCCGCCGCCCGACTCGCCCGCCGGGGCTGGACGGTGACCGTGCGCAGCCCGTACGACTTCACCGCCGTGCACGGCCGCGGCCCGCTGCCGGAGCCGAACGACGCGCTGGCGGCCAACCGCTGGGTCTTCGCCGCCCGCCCGGGGCCGTCGGGAGGCGGGGAGGCCCCGGGCGCCGGTCCGCGCCGGCGGACGCCCGTTCCGGGGCCCCGGTGAAGGCGGGCCTTCGAACGCCGTCGCCGGCCCGTGCGGGCCCGCCGGCGCGGACCGCCCGGGCCCGCACGGGAGAATGGGCCGGGTGACCAGCACTCAGCCGCTCCCCCGGGGCCTCACCGCCCTGATCCCCGTCGCCCCCGCACCGGCCACGCCCGGTGAGCGGGCGGCCTCCCAGCTCCTCCACCTGCGCAGCGTGGAGGTGCCCCTGCCGCTCCTGGTGGCCGCCGCGGAGCTGATCGCCCCGCAGCTGGAGAGCGAGGACCCGGTCACCCGCGAGGCCGCCGAGGCCGTCCAGGCCCGCCTGCGGGCCGTCATCGCGCAGGCCGCGCCCGGGCGGTAGCGGGCGGCCCCGTCCCCGGCGTGCCGCGGGCCGGCCTTTCCGCGCGGGTGAATTCCGCGGCGTTTTCCGTGCCCCGCCGCGAAAACGGCCTGACCCGGCGCAATGTCGATCATGAACCGCCGTCATCGGCGGATTCCCCTGAAAATCCCTCAGAAATTCCGTCGGCCGCCGATTTCGCGGAAACCGGACGAGCGGTTCCGGGCCGACGGCCTGCCCGCCTCCCAGTTCGTCGTGCCGCTCGCCGTCGCCATCATGGCCGTCATCGCGATCGGCGGGTTCGTCCTCACCCTCTCCCCGCCGGAACCGGTCGACACCCCGGCCCGGGAGCCGCTGCGCGTCAAGCTCTTCGACCGCAGCACCTGACCGACCGCGGCAGCCGACCGACCGCCGCGCCGTGGGCACGGTGCCGACGGCGCCCCGGGGGCGGCCCACTGTCCAGGCCGCCCCCGGGGCTTCGGTGCGCACCGCGGCATCCCGGGGCCCTCTCCCCGGGACCCCTCCGGCATCCGTCGGCGCGCACGGCCGCGCCGCGGTCCGTCCCCCTCGACGGGCCGCGGCGCAGCGGCTTCACGGGGTGTCAGCGCAAGCCGGTCACACCTGCTGCCAGAGCGCGGGCACGTTCGGCGGCTCCCAGCCGACCTGGGCGGTGTGGCCCTGGAGGCAGCGGTAGCCGACGCCGTTGTAGGTCACGATGTCGCCGGCCTGGTAGGTGGTGCCGGCGGTCCAGGTGCCGCCGGGGTTGGGCGAGTCCTTGCCCACCGTCAGGCTGTACTGGGCGGTGTGGGTGGTGGTGCCGGCGGTGCCGGTGACGGTGATCTGGTAGGTCCCGGCCACGGCCGTCGCGGAGGCGTTGAGGGTGAGGGTGGCGGAGGAGCCGGCCTGGACGGTGGAGGGGTTGAGGCTCGCGGTGACGCCGGTGGGGAGGCCGGAGGCGGT
>NZ_JBVJBI010000068.1:0-31208 GCF_055589745.1 Kitasatospora sp. NPDC041917
CGCGTCCGGAACGACGCCGAACGCACGCCACACCTCCGCCAGCGACACCATCACCGACCACAGCACCGGCTGCACCACATCGACCCGCGCCAGCAGCGCCTCCGAACCCAACGCCTCCGCCAACGACCAATCGACATAAGGCGCCAACGCCCGCCCGCACTCCGCCATCCGCCCCGCGAACACCTCCGACCCGGCCAGCAACTCCGCGGCCATCCCCACCCACTGCGAACCCTGACCCGGGAACACCAACACCGAACGGCCGTCGACGGGGCGACCGCCGTCCCACGCTCCCGAGTCCTCGTCGGCCATCCGGCCCAGCAGGGTGTGAAGTTGGTCCCGGTCCCCGACCAGTGCCTTCCGGTACTCGAAGGCGGTGCGCGTGTGCAGGGCGGATCCGATGTCGCGCGGGTCGACCCCGGGGTTGCCGTCCAGGTGGCGGCGCAGCCGGTCGGCCTGCAGGCGCAGTGCCTGCGGGCTCTTCGCCGACAGCAGCCAGGGCACCGCCGGCAGGGGGGTGCGCTCGGCCGGCGGGCCGTCCTCCTCCGGGGGGGTGTGTTCGAGGATGGTGTGGACGTTGGTGCCGCTCAGGCCGAAGGAGGACACTCCGGCCCGGAAGGGGCGGCCGTGAGACGGCCAGGGCTGCTGCTCGGTCGCGAGGGCCAGCGCTCCACGCGTCCAGTCGACGTGGCCGGAGGGCCTGCTGACGTGCAGGGTGCGGGGCACCTGTCCGTGCTGCATGGACAGCACCGTCTTGATGACCCCCGCCACACCCGATGCTGCCTGGGCGTGGCCGAGGTTGGACTTGAGGGAGCCGACCAGCAGGGGCCGTTCGGCGGGCCGGTCCTGGCCGTAGGTGGCCAGCAGGGCCTGCGCCTCGATCGGGTCGCCGAGCACGGTGCCGGTGCCGTGCGCCTCCACCACGTCCACCTCGGACGCCGACAGGCCCGCGTCCGCGAGCGCCGCCCGGATCACCCGCTGCTGCGACGGACCGTTGGGGGCGGAGAGTCCGTTGCTGGCGCCGTCCTGGTTGACGGCGGAGCCGCGTACCACCGCCAGTACCGGGTGTCCGTTGCGGCGGGCGTCCGACAGCCGCTCCAGCAGCAGGACACCGACGCCCTCGCCCATGCCCATGCCGTCCGCGTCGTCCGAGAAGGCCTTGCAGCGGCCGTCCTCGGCGAGTCCCCGTTGCCGGGAGAAGCTGATCAGGGCGCCGGGGGTCGCCATCAGGGCGACGCCGCCGACCAGGGCGAGGGAGCAGTCGCCGCCGCGCAGGGCCCGGCCGGCGTAGTGCATGGCGACGAGTGAGGAGGAGCAGGCCGTGTCGATGGTCACGGCGGGGCCTTCGAGGCCCAGGGTGTAGGCGACCCGGCCGGATACGACGCTGGGTGCGCTGCCGGTGAGCAGGTGGCCGTCTCCTTCCTCCGACTGGGCGACGACGGCCGCGTAGTCGGCGTAGTTGACGCCGGTGAACACTCCGGTGCGGCTGCCGCGCAGGGCGGCCGGGTCGATGGCGGCGCGTTCGATCGCCTCCCAGGTGGTTTCCAGGAGCAGCCGCTGCTGGGGGTCCATGGCCAGGGCCTCGCGCGGCGAGATGCCGAAGAACTCCGCGTCGAACTCGGCGGCGGCGTGCAGGAAGCCGCCGTGCCGGGTGTAGGAGGTGCCGGGGCGGTCGGGGTCGGGGTCGTAGAGGCCCTCCAGGTCCCAGCCGCGGTCGGTGGGGAAGTCCGAGACGGCGTCGCCGCCGTCGGCGAGCAGGCGCCACAGGTCTTCGGGGGTGCCGATGCCGCCGGGGAAGCGGCAGGCCATGGACACGATCGCGATCGGCTCGTCGTCGGGCGCGGGCGGGTGCGCGGCGGTGTCCGGGGCGGCGGGGTCCGGGGCGGTGGCCTGCCGGCCGAGCAGTTCGGCGCGGATCTCCCGGGCGAGCGCGGTGGACGACGGGTGGTCGAAGATCAGCGTGGACGGCAGCCGCAGTCCGGTGGCGGTGTTGAGCCGGTTGCGGAGTTCGACTGCGGTGAGGGAGGCGAAGCCCATGTCCTGGAACGCCATGCCGGGCCGGATCGCGTCCACCGAGGGATGGCCGAGGACGGCTGCCGCGTGGGTGCGGACCAGGTCGAGCAGCAGGCGGTGCTGTTCGGATTCGGCGAGGGCGGCGAGCCGTTGGCGCAGCAGTGCGGCGGCGGGTGCCTCCGTGTCGCCGGTCGCGGCTTCCAGGGCGCGGCGGGCTTCGGGGATGCCGGTGAGCAGCGGGCTGCGGCGGGTGGAGGTGAAGACGGCGGCGAACTGCTCCCAGTCGACGTCGGCGACGGCGAGTACGGTCTCGTCGTCGTCGAGTGCCTGTTGCAGGGCGTGGACCGCGAGGTCGGGGGCGATCCGGGGCAGGCCGTGCTGCTCCAGGTTGAACAGATCGGCGTCCGCTCCGGCGATGCGATCCTGGAAGGGGTTCTCGGCCTGCCAGATGCCCCAGTCGACGGTGGTGGCGGTGAGGCCGCGGGCCCGGCGGTGCTGGGCCAGGGCGTCGAGGTAGGCGTTGGCTGCGGCGTAGGCGCCGTGGTCGCCGCTGCCCCAGACTCCGGCGATCGAGGAGAACAGGACGAAGGCGTCGAGTTCGCGGTCGAGCAGGGCGTCGAGGTGTTCGGCGCCGGCGGCCTTGGCGGCGACGATCTGTTCGAACGCGGACATCGGTGTGCCGTCCAGGGGGGCGAGCGCGACGAACGCGGCCGCGTGGACGACCGCGGTGACCGGGTCGCCCGCCGTGTCCAGGCCGGTGAGCAGTTCCGCCACGGCCCGACGGTCCGCCAGGTCGCAGACGGGCAGGGTCAGTCGTACGCCGAGGGCGGCCAGTTCCGCGGCGAGTTCGGCCGCGCCGGGTGCCTGGGGGCCGCGGCGGCCGGGCAGGACGAGGTGGGTGGCGCCGCTGCGGGCCAGCCAGCGGACGAGGTGCGGGCCGACCGCTCCGGTGCCGCCGGTCAGCAGGACGGTGCCGCGGGGCTTCCAGTGCTTCGTACGGCTGTCGTTCCGGGGGGCGCGCCGGAGGCGGCGGGCCAGCAGGCCGGTGGGGCGCAGGGCGAGCTGGTCCTCGCGGCCGGGGCCGTCCGGGCCGGTGCCGTCCGGGCCGGTGCCGGGGGCCGTCAGGACGGCGGCGAGGCGGGTCCTGGCGCGGGCGTCGAGGTTCGTCGGCAGGTCGATGAGTCCGCCCCAGCGGGCGGACAGTTCCAGCGCGGCCACCAGTCCGGTGCCCCAGACCAGTGCCTGGCGGGGGTGGGTGACCGGGTCGTCCTGGCCCGTGGAAACGGCCCCGGCGGTGGCGCACCACAGGGGTGCGGTGAGGGCGAGGTCACCCAGGGCCTGCACCAGGGCGACGGTGAGTGCCGTCCCGGTGGGCAGGGCCGGGTGGTCGGGGTGGGGCCGGTCGTCGGCGGCCAGCAGCGACAGCACGCCCGTCGGGACGCGGTCGCCGAGGGCGGTGGCGAGCGTGTCCGCGAGGTCCGTGCGGCGAACGGCGTCGGCGGTGAGTTCGGCCGTGACGACGGTGGCGCCCGCTTCGGTGAGGGCGAGCAGCGGGCCGCGTACCTGTGCGTCGTCGTCGTGTCCGGCGGGCAGGACGACGAGCCAGGTGCCGGCGGCGGGGGTGGCGGCCGGCGGGTCGGGCAGGGGCTGCCAGCCGATGCGGTAGCGCCAGGAGTCGATGACGCTCTCGTCGCGCCGCTGTTTGCGCCAGCCTCGCAGGGCGGGCAGGACAGGGGCGAGGGCGTCCTCGTCGACGGCGAGGTGGGCGGCGATCTCGGCCGGGGCGTCGTGGTCGACCATGTGCCAGAAGGCCGTGTCGTGCGGGTCGGCGGCGGCCGGTCCGGTGCCGGGCGCCGCCTCCGGCTCCAGCCAGTAGCGCCGCAGCTGGAAGGGGTATCCGGGCAGGGCGGTCGGGCGGGCGCCGGTGCCGGCGTACACCGCGGACCAGTCGACGGCCGCGCCGGCCACCCAGAGTTCGGCGGCCGAGCGCAGGGCCCGGCGCAGTCCGCCGTCGTCGCGGCGCAGGGTGCCGACGACCACGGGCGGCTCCTCGGCGCCGGTGGCCTCGGCGGTGTCCTGGAGGGCCATGGTCAGCACCGGGTGCGGCGACACCTCGACGAAGACCTCGTGGCCCTGTTCGATCAGGGAGCGGACGGCGGCGTCGAAGCGGACGGTCCCGCGGAGGTTGCGGTACCAGTAGTCGGCGTCCATGACCGTGGTGTCGAGCCGGTCGCCGGTGACGGTGGAGAACAGCGGAATCCGGGCCGGGAGCGGGCGTACGCCGGCCAGCGCGGCCAGCACCTCGGACCTGATCCCTTCGACCTGGGCCGAGTGCGAGGCGTAGTCCACGGGTACGGACCGGGCCCGTACGCCCTGTGCGGCGCAGTGGGCGAGCAGGTCGGCCAGGGCCTGGGTCCCGCCCGAGACCACCACGGCGGCGGGCCCGTTGACGGCGGCCACCGACAGCTTCTCGGCCCAGGGGGCGATCTCGGCGCGGACCCGGTCCTCGGGCAGGGACACCGCGACCATGCCGCCGAGTCCGGCCAGCGCCCGGATGGCCCGGCTGCGCAGGGCGACGACCTTCGCCCCGTCCTCCAGGCTCAGCGCTCCCGCCACCACGGCGGCGGCGATCTCGCCCTGGCTGTGCCCGACCACGGCGTCGGGCCGGACGCCCCAGGACTCCCAGTGCGCGGCCAGTGACACCATCACCGCCCACAGCACCGGCTGCACCACGTCCACCCGTTCCAGGGAGGGTGCCCCGGGCGCGCCCTCCAGGACGGCGGGGAGCCGCCAGTCGACGTGGGCGCGGAGGGCGGTGTCGCAGGCGGCGAGGCGGTCCCGGAACACGGGGCTGGTGGCGAGCAGGTCCCGCGCCATGCCGGCCCACTGGGAGCCCTGGCCGGGGAACACCAGTGCCGTCCGGCCCTCGACGACCCGGCCGGTGCCCGCGACGACGTCGGCGGGCGTGGCCGGGGCGGTGGAGGGGTCCGTGCCCGGCCCGGACAGGGCGGCGAGGCCGTCCAGCAGTGCGAGGCGCCCGTCGCCGATCACCACGGCCCGGTGTTCGAAGGCGGACCGGGTGGTCGCCAGCGAGAGCCCGATGTCGGCCGCCCGTGCGGGCGCGTCCGTGGCGAGCCGGGCGCGCAGCCGGGCCGCCTGGTCCCCGAGCGCGGACGCGGTGCGGCCGGACAGCACCCAGGGCAGCACGGCCCCGGGCGCGCCCGCCCCGGCTGCGGTGTCCGGGCCGTCGGTCGCTGCTTCCGGTCCGTCGGCCTGTTCCGGCTCCGGTGCCTGTTCGAGGACGACGTGCGCATTGGTGCCGCTCATGCCGAACGAGGACACCCCGGCCCGGCGCGGCCGGTCGACGGCGGGCCAGTCGCGGGCCTCGGTGAGGAGTTCGACGGCGCCCGAGGACCAGTCGGCGTGCGGGGTGGGCGCGTCCACGTGCAGGGTGCGGGGCAGGACGCCGTGCCGCAGCGCGAGCACCGTCTTGATGACCCCGGCGACCCCGGCGGCGGCCTGGGTGTGCCCGATGTTCGACTTCAGCGACCCCAGCCACAACGGACGCCCGGCGGGCCGGTCCTGGCCGTAGGTGGCCAGCAGCGCGTCGGCCTCGATCGGGTCGCCGAGGGTGGTCCCGGTGCCGTGTGCCTCCACCGCGTCGACCTCGGCGGCGGTCAGTCCGGCGTCGGCGAGGGCCGCCCGGATGACCCGCTGCTGGGAGGGGCCGTTGGGGGCGGTCAGGCCGTTGCTGGCGCCGTCCTGGTTGACGGCCGAGCCGCGCAGCACGGCCAGCACCGTACGGCCGTTGCGGCGCGCGTCCGACAGCCGCTCCAGCAGCAGCATCCCCACGCCCTCGCCCCAGCCGGTGCCGTCCGCGGCCGCCGCGAACGGCTTGCAGCGGCCGTCGGGGGACATCGCGCCCTGCCGGCTGAACTCGACGAACACCGCCGGCAGCGCCATCACGCTGACCCCGCCGGCGAGCGCGAGCGAGCACTCACCGGCCCGCAGGGCCCGCGCCGCGAGGTGCAGCGCCACCAGCGAGGCCGAACAGGCGGTGTCCACGGTGACGGCCGGGCCTTCGAGACCGAGCGCGTAGGACACCCGCCCGGACATCACGCTCATCGAGTTCCCCGTCATCAGGAACCCCTGGACGGCTTCGGCCGCGCCGGAGCCCAGCGTCGCGTACCCCTGGTCGATGGCCGCGGCATACACCCCGGTACGGCTGCCCCGCAGGGTGAGCGGGTCGATGCCGGCCCGCTCGACGGCTTCCCAGGACGCCATCAGCAGCAGCCGCTGCTGCGGGTCCATCGCGACCGCCTCACGGGGCGAGATGCCGAAGAACTCCGGGTCGAAATCCGCCGCGCCGTCCAGGAACGCCCCTCGCCCGGGGACCGTGCCGCCGGACGGCCAGGCGGTCTCCCAGCCCCGGTCGCCGGGGACCGGCGCGATGGTGTCGCGGCCTTCGGCGAGCAGCTCCCACAGGTCCTCGGGGGTGCGGACGCCGCCGGGGAAGCGGCAGCTCATCGCCACGATCGCGATCGGCTCGCCCGTGCGGGCCTCGGCCTCCCGGAGCCGCTGCCGGGTGTCCCGCAGGTCGATGGTCACCCGGTTGAGGTAGTCGCGCATCCTCTGGTCGCTCACTGGACACCGCTGCTTTCGTCTCGGGCTGCTCGGGTCTCGTCTCGGGCTGCTCGGGCTGCTCGGGGTGCTCGGGGTGCGCGGACGGCGTGGACCGGTGCCCTGGTCATGCGGATCCCAACTGCCGGTCGATGTAGTCGAACACCTCGTCGTCGCTGGCCGTCTCGATCAGGTGGGGGGCCAGGTCGTCCACGTCGCCCGTGGGGCGGGCGGTGGTGGCCGGTGTCCCGCCGGGCAGCGGGCGGGACAACACTTCCCGTATCCGGGCGGCGAGTTCGTCGCTGACGCCGTCCGGCGGCAGGGCGTCGAGCAGGGCCTCCAGGGTGTCGAGCCCGGCCCGGACCGCCGCGTCGCCCGTCGGGCGGGCGGCGGTGGCCCGCTCGGCGAGGTGGCGTGCCAGTGCCTCCGGGGTGGGGTGGTCGAAGACGAGCGCGGCCGGCAGCCGCAGCCCGGTCGAGGACACCAGCCGGTTGCGCAGTTCGACCCCGGTGAGGGAGTCGAAGCCGACGTCCTTGAACGGGCGGGCCGGGCGGATCAGGTTCGGCGAACTGTGGCCGAGCACCGCCGCGGCGTTGCCGCGCACCAGGTCGAGCAGGGTCCGGTACAGCTCGGCCTCGGGCAGCTCGGCGAGCTGCCGCGCCATCGAGCGGGCCGGCGCCGCGGCGGAGGCGGAACCGGTACGGGCGGGGCGGACCAGGCCGCGGAGCACGGCGGGCAGTCGGTCGTCCGCCCGCAGCACGGACGGGGCGATCCTGGCCGCGAGCCGGTAGGCGTACGGGGAGTCCAGTGCCGCGTCGAACAGGGCGAGGCCCTCCGCCGAGGTCAGCGCGCCCGCCCCGGCGCCCCGGCCCGCGGTGACCGCGGCGGTCATCTCGCTGCGCTCCTCCCACAGGCCCCAGCCGATGGACAGGCCGGGCAGCCCCTCGGCCCGGCGTTCGGCGGCGAGGGCGTCGAGGACCGCGTTGGCGGCGGCGTAGTTCGCCTGCCCGGCCGCGCCGAACTGGGCGGCGCCCGAGGAGAACAGGACCAGCGCCGCGAGGTCGAGGCCCCGGGTGAGTTCGTGCAGGGCCAGCGCCGCGTCCGCCTTGGGCCGCAGGACGCGGTCGAGCCGGTCCGGAGTCAGCCCCGCGATCGTGGCGTCGTCCAGGACACCGGCCGCGTGGACGACGGCGGTGAGCGGGTGCGCGGCGGGCACCGACCCGAGCAGGGCGGCGAGCGCGGCGCGGTCGGCGACGTCGCAGGCTGCGACGGTCACCGACGCCCCGAGCCCGGTCAGTTCCCGTACCAGCTCCGGCATGCCGTCGGCGGATCCGCCCCGGCGGCCCGCCAGCAGCAGGTGCCGGGTGCCGTGCGCGACGACCAGGTGCCGGGCCAGGAGCCGTCCCAGGGTGCCGGTGGCCCCGGTGACCAGGACAGTCCCTTCGGGGTCCGGCGGAGCGGGCAGCAGCAGGACGTTCTTGCCGACGCCCCGGGCCTGGCTGAGCGAGCGCAGGGCGGCCGGGGCCTGCCGGACGTCCCAGGCGGTGACGGGCAGAGGACGCAGCACTCCCTGCCGGAACAGGTCCAGGACATCGGCGAGCATCTCGCCGATGCGCTCCGGACCGGCCTCCATCAGGTCGAACGCCCGGTAGCGCACCCCGGGGTGCTGCCGGGCGACCGTCTCGGGGTCGCGGACGTCGGTCTTGCCCATCTCCACGAACCGTCCGCCGTTCGGCAGCAGCCGCAGACCGGCGTCGACGAACTCCCGTGCCAGGCTGTCGAGTACGACGTCGACGCCCCGCCCGCCGGTGGCCGTCAGGAACGTCTCGGCGAAGTCGGTGGTACGGGTCGAGGCGATGTGCGCGGCGTCCAGTCCGCCGGCCCGCAGGACGTCCCACTTGGCGGGGGAGGCGGTCGCGAACACCCGCGCACCGGCGTGCCGGGCGAGTTGCACCGCCGCCATGCCGACACCTCCGGCCGCGGCGTGGACCAGTACCGATTCCCCGCGCCGCAGTCCGCCGAGATCGAACAGACCGTAGTAGGCGGTGAGGAACACCACCGGCACGGATGCGGCACGGGCGAAGGACCAGCCCGCCGGTATCCGGGCGACGGTACGGCGGTCGGCGACGGCGGTCGGGCCGAACGCGCCCCCGAAGATCCCCATCACCCGGTCCCCGGGCACCAGGTCGTCCACACCCGGGCCCACCTCGATGACGGTTCCGGCGCCCTCGCTGCCCAGGCCCTGCTGTTCGGGGTCGGGGTCCAGGCCGAGCGCGGCGATGACGTCGTGGAAGTTCAGCCCGGCGGCGCGCACCGCGATCCGTACCTCCCCCTTGCCCAGCGGGGCGAGGGCCGCCGGAGCGGGCTCCGCCGCGATGTCCTCCAGGGAGCCCCGGCCGTCGGTGGTGAGCCGCCAGGCGGCGCCGTCCGGCAGGGACAGCGTGCCGTCCGGCCGTCCGCCGCGGACCAGCCGCGGCAGCAGCGGCGGGCCGGTCCGCAGCGCCAGCTCGGGTTCCCCGGCGGCGAGCGCCGCAGGCAGGGCGTCCGCCGGCTCGCCGGTCCCGGCCGCGTCGATGAGGACGAAGCGCCCGGGGTGCTCGGCCCGCGCGCTGCGCACCAGGCCCCACAGGGCGGCCTGGGCGGGATCGACGGGACGGTCGACCGGTCCGGTACGGACCGCGTCCCTGGTGAGCAGGGCCAGCCTGGCCGCAGCGAACCGCTCGTCGGCCAGCCACTGCTGCACGAGGGCGAGGCCCTGGTGTGCGGTGGCCCGGACCCGGTCGGCGGGGTGGGGCAGGTCGGCGGTGGCGATGGCCGCCACGATCACCTCGGGCAGGGCGGCGCCCGCTTCGAGGGCGGCCCCCAGGGCGCCGAGGTCCTGCCATGACACCGCCCCGGGGACGGCACCGCCGAGGGCGGCCCAGGTGGGCACGGCGCTGTCGGCCGGGTCGGTGGCCGGGGTCCAGTCGAGGCGGTACAGCAGGTCGGCGTGGGCGGTCGCGGCGAGCGGCCCGCCGGCGGCCGGAGGCCGCAGCAGCAGGGCTTCCACGCCGAGCACCTGCCGTCCGGACAGGTCGTGGGCGTGCAGGGCCACGGTGTCCGGCGTGTCGGTGGCGAGCCGCACGCGCAGCGTGGTGGCCCCGGTGATCCCGCTGGTCACGCCGTTCCAGCTGAAGGGCAGCCGGGCCCGGCCGTCCTGGTCGGGCAGCAGTGCGGCGATCTGGAGGGCCGCGTCCAGCAGCGCGGGGTGCAGCACGCATCCGGCGGCGTCGGCGTGCTGCGGCTCCGGCAGCACCACCTCGGCGAACACCTCGCCGCCGCGGAGCCACGCGGCACGGATGCCGCGGAAGGCGGGGCCGTAGTGGTAGCCGGCCTCGGCGAAGCGCTCGTAGAGGTCGCCGGTGTCCACGGGTTCGGCACCGGACGGCGGCCAGCTCAGCAGACCGGCCGCGGCTCCGGCCGGGTCCCCGGCGGGCCGGGGCGCCAGGGTGCCGGTGGCGTGCTCGGTCCAGGGCGCGTCGGCGTCCCGTGTCGTACGGGCGAACACGCCGAGCCTGCGCCGACCGTCGCCGTCGGGTGCGGCCACCCGGAGCTGCAGGTGGACGGCTCCCTCCTCCGGGAGCACGAGCGCCGATCCGAGGGTGAGTTCCTCGACCACCGGGCAGTCCGCCTCGGCCCCGGCGCGCAGCGCGAGTTCGAGAAACGCCGTGCCGGGGAAGAGGACGACGCCCGACACCGCGTGGTCGGCGAGCCAGGGGTGGGTGCGCAGCGAGATCCGGCCGCTGAGCAGCAGTTCATCGGAGTCCGCGACCTGCGTCGCCGCACCGAGCAGCGGGTGCCCGGTCGTGGCGAGACCCGCCGAGGCGACGTCCCAGCTCGTGGTCGGAACGTCGAGCCAGTAGCGGCTGCGCTGGAAGGCGTAGGTCGGCAGCTCGACACGCCGCGCCCCCGGGAACGCACCCGACCAGTCCACCCCCAGCCCGCGCTCCCACGCACGGCCCACCGCACGCAGCACCTGGGCCAGGCCGCCCTCCCCGCGACGCAGCGTCCCCAGCACCGCGGCATCCGTACCCGCGGCCTCCACCGACTCCCCCACCGCAACCGACAGCACCGCGTGCGGGCTGGACTCCACGAAGAACCGGAAGCCCTCCCCCAACAACGTCTCCGTGGCCTGCCCGAACTCGACGGTCTCCCGGAGATTGCGGTACCAGTACTCCGCGTCCAAAGCCTTCGTGTCCAGCCAACCACCCGTCACCGTCGAGAAGAACGGCACCGGACCCGAGACAGGAACGATGCCGGCCAGATCGGAGAGCAACCGCTCACGGATCTCCTCCACATGCGCGGAATGCGACGCGTAGTCGACCTCGATCAGACGCGCCCGCACCCCCTCCCCGACCAAGGCCTCGACCAGTGCCGCCACCGCGTCGGCGTCGCCCGACACCACCGTCGACGACGGGCCGTTCACCGCCGCCACCGAGAGCCGGCCCGCCCACGGGGCGATGCGCTCCCGCACCGCGTCCACCGGCAGAGGAAGCGACGCCATCCCGCCACGCCCCGCCAACGCCCCCACCGCACGGGAACGCAACGCGACCACCCGGGCCCCGTCCTCCAGACTCAGACCGCCCGCCACACAAGCCGCGGCGATCTCGCCCTGGGAGTGGCCCACCACAGCGTCCGGAACGACGCCGAACGAACTCCACACCTCCGCCAGTGAAACCATCACGGCCCACAACACCGGCTGCACCACATCGACCCGCGCCAGCAGAGCCTCCGAACCCAACGCCTCCGTCAACGACCAGTCGACGTAAGGCGCCAACGCCCGCCCGCACTCCGCCATCCGTTCCGCGAACACCTCCGACCCGGCCAGCAACTCCGCGGCCATCCCCACCCACTGCGAACCCTGACCCGGGAACACCGACACCACCCGACCGGAAACCAACCCGCCGCCGGACACCGCGGCACCCTGTGACAGCGCGGCCAGGTGCTCGGCGAGGTTCTCCTCCGTGCCCACCAGCACCGCGCGGTGTCCCAGCGCGCTGCGGCCCGTGGCCAGGGAGAAGGCCACGTCCGCGGTGCGGACGCCCGACCCGTCTCCGATCCGGGCCGACAGCGCCGCCGCCTGGGCGCACAGCGCCTCCGGAGTGCGCGCCGAGAGGAGCAAGGGGACGACGGCGGGTACGGTCCCCGGTGTCCCGGACCCGTCGACGAGCCCGTCTGCGGGGGCTGTCGGGTCGGTCGGGGCCTGTTCGAGGATGACGTGGGCGTTGGTGCCGCTGACGCCGAAGGAGGACACCCCCGCCCGGCGCGGACGGCCCGTGTCGTCCCACGCACGGGCCTCCGTCAGCAGCCGGCCGGCGCCCGCCGACCAGTCCACCTCGGGCGTCGGACCGTCCACGTGCAGCGTCTTGGGCATCACGCCGTGCCGCAGCGCCAGCACCGACTTGATGACCCCCGCCACACCGGCGGCAGCCGAGGCGTGTCCGATGTTGGACTTCAGCGAGCCGATCCATACCGGCCGGTCCGCGGGCCGGTCCTGCCCGTACGTGGCCAGCAGCGCCTGCGCCTCGATCGGGTCGCCCAACCGCGTCCCCGTACCGTGCGCCTCCACCACGTCCACCTCGGACGCCGTCAGCCCCGCGTCCGCCAACGCCGCACGGATCACCCGCTGCTGCGACGGACCGTTCGGCGCCGTCAGACCGTTGCTCGCACCGTCCTGATTCACCGCCGAACCACGGATCACCGCCAGCACCGGATGCCCGTTGCGCCGCGCATCCGACAACCGCTCCACCAGCAGCATGCCCGTGCCTTCGCCGAAGGCGGTACCGTCGGCCGCCGCGGCGAAGGACTTGCAGCGGCCGTCCGGAGCGAGTCCGCCCTGCCGGCTGAACTCGACGAACAGTTCGGGGCTGCACATCACGTTGACGCCGCCGGCCAGGGCCAGCGAGCACTCGCCGGAGCGCAGCGCCCGGACCGCGAGGTGCAGGGCCACCAGCGAGGACGAGCACGCCGTGTCCACGGTGACCGCGGGGCCTTCCAGGCCGAAGAAGTAGGCCAGGCGACCGGAGACGACGCTTCCCGAGTTGCCGGTGCCGAGGAATCCCTCGACGTCCTCGGGGATGTAGGGCAGCAGCCGGGCCGCGTAGTCCTGCTGCATCAGGCCGACGTACGTGCCGACCGGGGCGCCGCGCAGGGTGGACGGGTCGATGGCCGCGCGCTCGAAGAGTTCCCAGGTGGTTTCCAGGAGCAGCCGCTGCTGCGGGTCCATGGCCGCCGCCTCGCGCGGCGAGATGCCGAAGAACTCCGCGTCGAACTCGGCCGCGTCGTGGAGGAAGCCGCCGTCGCGGGTGACGGAGGTGCCGATGCGGTCGGGATCGGGGTCGTAGAGCGTGTCGAGGCTCCAGCCCCGGTCGGTGGGGAACCCGGAGATGCCGTCGCGGCCCTCGGCCAGCATCCGCCACAGGTCCTCGGGTGAGCGGACATCGCCGGGGAGGCGGCAGGCCGCGGAGACGATCGCGATCCGGTCGTCGTCCGCGTCCCGGTTCCGGTCGGCCGGCCCTGCGGGTACGGAGGGCATGACGGCCCTGGCCGCTTCCGTGTCCGTGAGTCCGGCGCCCAAGAAGTCCGCGAGCGCGGCCGGGGTCGGGTGGTCGAACACCAGGCTGGCGGGAAGCCGCAGGCCGGTGGCGGCGTTCAGGCGGTTGCGCAGTTCCACCGCGGCCAGTGAGTCGAAGCCCAGTTCGCGGAAGGCCCGTCCGGGGTCGAGGGTGTCCGGGGAGGCATGGCCGAGGACCGCAGCCGCGTGGGTGCGGACGAGTTCGACGAGCAGCCGGGTCCGTCCGGTGCCGTCGAGGGCCGCCAGGCGCCGGCGCAGGGCGTTGTCGTCGGCCGTCGCCTGCGCGGCCGTGGCCGCCCGGCGCGGCGGTGTGCGCACCAGGCCGCGCAGCAGCGGCGGCAGAGTGCCCTCCGCCGCCGCTGACCGCAGGGCCGCGGTGTCGAGGCGCATCGGGACCAGGGCGGCCCGGTCCACGGTGAGGGCGGTGTCGAAGAGCGCGAGTCCCCGCTCGGTGGAGAGCGGCGGCATCCCGGACCGGGCGAGGCGTCGTACGTCGTCCTCGTCCAGGTGTCCGGTGAGGGCGCTGGCCTGCTCCCACAGGGTCCAGGCCAGGGCCTGGCCGGCCAGGCCCGCCGTCCGACGCTGGACGGCCAGGGCGTCGAGGAAGGCGTTGGCGGCGGCGTAGTTGGCCTGTCCGGGGCCGCCGAAGGTGCCCGCGGCCGAGGAGAACAGCACGAAGTGCGTCAGATCGAGGTCGCGGGTCAGTTCGTGCAGGTGGAGGGCGGCGTCGACCTTGGGGCGCAGCACGGCGTCCACCCGTTCGGGGGTGAGTGCGGTGACGACGCCGTCGTCGAGGGTGCCCGCGGTATGGACCACGGCGGTCAGCGGGTGCGCGGGCGGCAGGTCCGCGATGACGGCGGCCAGGGCGACCCGGTCGGCGGCGTCGCAGGCGACGATGGCGGTCTCGGCTCCCAGCGCGGCGAGTTCGGCCCGCAGTTCGTCGGCTCCGGCGGCGGCCGGGCCGCCGCGGGAGAGCAGGAGCAGGTGCCGGACGCCGTGCCCGGTGACCAGACGGCGGGCGACGTGGGAGCCGAGCAGGCCGGTGCCGCCGGTGATGAGGACCGTGCCGTCCGGGTCGAAGGCCCGGAGGGGCCCTGCCGCGTCGTCCGCGAGGTCCGGGTCGTTCCTGAGGACCCGGGCCAGCCGGGGTACGCGGACGTCGTCGCCGCGGACCGCGGACTGCGGTTCTCCCGAGGCGAGGGCCGCGGCGACGCCTGCGGAGGTGCCGTGCTCGTCGTCGGCGTCGAGGTCGAGCAGGGCGAAGCGCCCGGGGTGTTCGGACCGGGCCGAACGGACCAGGCCCCAGAGTGCGCTGTGCGCGGGGTTGCGTACGTCCTCCCCCTCCCCGGCGCTGACCGCACCCCGGGTGGCGAACACCAGGCGAGAGCCGGCGAAGCGGTCGTCGGCGAGCCAGGTCCGGACGTCGCTGAGGGCCTGGTGGACGACCGCGCGGACCGCCGCGGCCGGTCCGGCCGCGGCCGGGGGCTCCGCGCAGGCAAGCAGGACCGTGTCGGGCACCGGGGCTCCGGCGTCGACGGCGGCCCGCAGCGCGGCCAGGTCCGCGGTGCGGTGAACGGGTGCACCGCTGCCGCGCGGGGGTGTGGTGACCCACTCCGTCGCATAGAGGTCCTGGTGGCGGCGGCCGTGGGGGGCGCGGTCGGCGCCGAGACCGACGGTGCCCGCGGGCCGCAGGACCAGTGCGTCCACGGTCGCCACGGGGGCGCCGGTCGCGTCGGCGACGGCGAGCGTCACCGCGTCGGGCCCGGCCGGGGCGAGCCGGACGCGGATCGCGCCGGCGCCGGTGGCGTGCAGGGTCACGCCGTTCCAGGAGAACGGCAGCCGTCCCTCGGGGTGGGCTTCCGCGCCGGGGGTGCCGGGCACACCGGTGGCGTGCAGGGCCGCGTCCAGCAGGGCCGGGTGGAGGCCGAAGCGGGCGGCATCGGGTGCGGGCCCAGCGGGCACGACGGCCTCGGCGAACAGCTCGTCGCCGCGCCGCCAGACCGCGTTCAGGCCCTGGAAGGCGGGACCGTAGGCGAATCCGCCCGCCGCGAAGCGGTCGTACAGTCCGTCGAGGGCGAGGGGTTCGGCGCCGGGCGGCGGCCAGGGCATCGGCCCGTCGGCCTCGGCGCCTTCCGCGCCGTCCTGGGCCAGGACGCCTTCGGCGTGCCTGGTCCACTCGTCGCCGTCGGGGTCACCGTCGACGGGTGTGTCCGGCCGGGAGTGCAGGCTGAGCGGGCGGTGGCCCAGGGAGTCGGGGGCGCCCACGGTGAGGCGCAGCACGGTGCCGCCGTGTTCGGGCAGCACCAGGGGGGCCTCAAGGGTGAATTCCTCGACCCGGGGGCAGCCGACGCGGGCTCCGGCCTGGAGCGCGAGTTCCAGGAAGGCGGTGCCCGGGAGCAGTGCCCGGCCGCCGACGGCGTGGTCGGCGAGCCACGGGTGGGTGCGGGCCGACAGGCGGCCGGTGAGGAGCAGGCCGTCGCTGTCCGCGAGGACCACGACGGCGCCCAGCAGCGGATGGTCCGCGGGGGTCAGCCCGGCGGAGGCGACGTCGCCGACGGGCGCGGCGCCGTCCTCCAGCCAGTACGGGTCGCGTTGGAAGGCGTAGGTGGGCAGTTCCACCCGTCCGGGGCGGCGGTCGGCGAAGACGGTGTCCCAGTCCGGGGAGACTCCGCGCAGGTGGAGTTCGGCCAGGGACTCGGTGAACCGGCGCGGGCCGCCGTCGTCGCGGCGCAGGGTGCCCACAGCGGTGGCGTCGGCGCCCGCGTCCTCGGCGGTCTCCAGGACACCGACGGTGAGGACGGGGTGCGGGCTGCTTTCCAGGAGGACCTGGTAGCCGTCGGCGAGCAGGGCGCGGGTCGCCTGTTCGAAGCGGACGGTCCCGCGGAGGTTGCGGTACCAGTAGTCGGCGTCCAGGGCGGTGGTGTCCTCCAGCAGGCCGCCGCTGAGGGTGGAGTAGAAGGGGACGGCGGACGGGCGGGGGGTCAGTCCGTCGAGCCGGGCGAGCACTTCGGTGCGGATGTCCTCGACGTGGGCGCTGTGCGAGGCGTAGTCGACGGGGATGCGCCGGCTGCGGATGTCCAGGGCCGTCGTCCGGTCGAGGAACGCGTCGAGCGCGTCGGTGTCGCCGGAGACCACGGTGGAGGCGGGTCCGTTGACGGCGGCGACGGAGAGCCGGCCGTCCCAGGGTGCGAGGTGTTCGGAGACCTGTTCGGCGGGCAGGGCCACCGAGGCCATGCCGCCGCGGCCGGACAGGGCGCGGATGGCGCGGCTGCGCAGGGAGACGACCTTCGCCCCGTCCTCCAGGCTCAGCGCTCCCGCCACCACGGCGGCGGCGATCTCGCCCTGGGAGTGGCCGATGACCGCGCCGGGGGTGATGCCGTGGGAGCGCCACAGTTCGGCCAGGGAGACCATGACGGCCCACAGCACCGGCTGCACCACGTCGACGCGTTCGGCCGGCGGGGTGCCGGGGGCGCCGCGCAGGACGGCTTCCAGGGACCAGTCGACGAAGGGGGCCAGGGCACGCTCGCAGTCCGCGATGCGGGCGGCGAAGGCGGGGGCGGAGTCGAGGAGTTCGACGGCCATGCCGGCCCATTGGGATCCCTGTCCGGGGAACACCAGGGCGACTTCGCCGCCGGTTCCGGCGGTGCCGAGGACCAGGCCGGGGGCGGTCCGGTCGGCCACCAGGGCGTCGAGGCCGGCCCGGAACTCGTCGGGGTGGGCGCCGATCAGGACCGCCCGGTGCTCGTGCGCGGCGCGGGTCGTCGCGAGGGCGTGGCCGACCTCGGCGGGGCCGGGTCCGGGGTGGGCGTCGAGGTGGTCGCGGAGCCGTGCGGCCTGGGCGCGCAGCGCTTCGGCGGTGCGTCCGGAGAGCACCCAGGGGAGGACGGCGGGGGCGGCGGGTTCGTGGGCCTGTTCCAGGACGGGTTCGTCCGCCTGTTCCAGGACGGGTTCGTCCGCCTGTTCCAGGACGACGTGTCCGTTGGTGCCGCTGACGCCGAAGGAGGACACCGCGGCCCGGCGCGGCCGTCCGGTCTCGGGCCAGGGGGTGTTCGCGGTGACCAGGCGTACCGCGCCCGCGGTCCAGTCGATCTGCGGGGACGGGTCCTGCGCGTGCAGGGTGGGCGGGACGGTACCGTGCCGCATGGCGAGGACGGTCTTGATGACGCCGCCGACGCCGGCCGCCGCCTGGGTGTGCCCGATGTTGGACTTCAGCGAGCCGAGCAGCAGCGGCTGCCCGTCCGCGCGGTCCTGCCCGTAGGTGGCCAGCAGGGCCTGGGCCTCGATCGGGTCGCCCAGCGGGGTGCCGGTGCCGTGCGCCTCGACGACGTCCACGTCGGCGGGGGTGAGTCCGGCGTTGGCCAGGGCGTGGCGGATGACGCGTTGCTGGGCGGGGCCGTTGGGGGCGGTGAGCCTGCTGCTGGCGCCGTCCTGGTTGACGGCGGTGCCGCGGATCAGGGCGAGGACCGGGTGGCCGTTGCGCCGGGCGTCCGAGAGGCGCTCCAGCAGGAGCATGCCGACGCCCTCGCCCCAGCTGGTACCGTCGGCGGCGGCGGCGAAGGACTTGCAGCGGCCGTCCCGGGCCAGGCCGCCCTGGCGGCTCATCTCCACGAACGGAACGGGTGTCGACATGACCATCGCGCCCCCGGCCAGGGCCAGGGTGCAGTCGCCGGCCCGCAGGGCTTGGGCGGCGAGGTGGATGGCGACCAGCGAGGAGGAGCAGGCGGTGTCGATGCTGACCGCCGGGCCCTCCAGACCGAAGGTGTAGGCGACGCGGCCCGAGGCGACGCTGTCGGAGCCGCCGCTGCCGACGTAGCCGGCCACGTCGTCGGGGACGTGGCGCAGCCGTACCGCGTAGTCCTGGTACATCACCCCGGCGAAGACGCCGGTCCTGCTGCCCCGCAGGGTCGCGGGGTCGATACCGGCCCGTTCGAACGCCTCCCAGGTGGTCTCCAGGAGGAGCCGCTGCTGTGGGTCCATCGCGAGCGCTTCGCGCGGGGAGATCCCGAAGAATCCGGGGTCGAAGTGCCCGACGTCGTCGAGGAATCCGCCCAGGGCGGTGTGGCTGGTGCCCTCGCGCAGTTGTTCCGGATCGTCCAGGTGGTCCAGGTCCCAGCCCCGGTCGCGGGGGAAGCCGGTGATGGCATCGGTGCCGTCGGTGACCAGGCGCCACAGGTCCTCGGGGGACCGTACGCCGCCGGGGTAGCGGCAGCTCATCGCTACGACCGCGATCGGTTCGCGGCCCGCTTCCTCGGCCTCGGTCAGGCGCCGGCGGGTGTGGTGCAGGTCCGCCGTCACGCGCTTGAGGTAGTCCCTCAGCTTGTCGTCGTTCACCATCGGGGGCCGCCGTCCTGGTTCGCGGGTCGGGTCGTTGTCATGACCGGCCGAGTTCGTTGTCGATGAGGTCGAAGAGTTCGTCGTCGCTGGCGCCGTCCATCCGGTCCTCGATGGAGGCGGCCGCTCCGGCCGCCGTGCCGTCGCCGTCGGCCGGGGTGGCCGCCGGGTCGTCGAGGCGGCGCAGGAGCTCCCGGAGCCGCCCGGCCAGCCGGTCGCGGTCCGCCGGGTCGTCGGGGAGGCCGTCGAGGGCGCCTGCCAGGCGGTCCGGTTCGGCCAGGCCGGGGAGCGGGCCGGGTCCGGCGTCGGGGAGCAGTTCGGCGACGAGGTGCGCGGCGATCGCGGCCGGGGTGGGGTGGTCGAAGAGCAGGGTGGCCGGCAGCGGGTGGCCGGTTGCGGCGCGCAGCCGGTTGCGCAGTTCCACCGCGGTCAGCGAGTCGAAGCCGACCTCCAGCAGGCCGCGTCCGGGCTCGACCGCGGCCGGGCCGCTGTGGCCGAGCACCAGGGCGGCGTGCGAGCGGACCAGGTCGAGCAGGACCCGGCCGCGCTGGGTCTCGTTGAGGGAGCCGAGGCGCTGCTTCAGGGCCTCGGGCCCGTCGGGGCCGGTGCCGGCCGCGGGGCCCGCGGCGCCGCGCCGGGCGGCGGGGCGCACCAGGCCGCGCAGCAGGGCGGGGACGCCGCCGGTGGCGGCCTGGGCGCGGACGGCCGCGGTGTCGAGCCGCAGTGGGAGGACGACCGGCTCGTCGAGGGTGCCGGCCGTGTCGAAGAGCGCCAGTCCCTGGGCCGGGTCGAAGGCGACGATCCCGCCCCGGGCGATCCGTCGCAGGTCGGCCTCGGTGAGCCCGCCGGTCATCCCGGTGCTGTTGGCCCACAGGCCCCAGGCGAGGGAGCGGCCGGGCAGCCCGTCGGCGCGGCGCCGGTGGGCCAGGGCGTCGAGGAAGGCGTTGGCGGCGGCGTAGTTGCCCTGGCCCATGCCGCCGAAGATCCCGGCGATGGACGAGAACAGGACGAACTCGGACAGCTCCAGGCCGGCGGTGAGTTCGTGCAGGTTGATCGCCGCGTCCACCTTGGGGCGCAGGACGTGGTCCAGTTGCGCGGGCGTCATGGTGGCGACGACGCCGTCGGCCAGCACGCCCGCGGCGTGCACCACCCCGGTCAGCGGGTGCGTGGGGGGCAGGGCGGCCAGCAGGGCCGCGAGGGCGTCGCGGTCGGCGGCGTCGCAGGCGACGATCTCGGCGTGTGCGCCCAGGGCGGCGAGTTCGGCGAGGAGTTCCGCCGCGCCGTCGGCGGCGGGGCCGCTGCGGCTGGTCAGCAGCAGCTGCCGGACGCCGTGTTCGGCGGCGAGGTGGCGGGCGACGTGGGCGCCGATGGCGCCGGTGCCGCCGGTGATCAGGACGGTTCCGTCGCCGCCCCAGCCGGGGGTGCGCCCGGTGACGGCCAGCGGTACCCGGGCCAGCCGGGCGACGTGGACGGCTCCGGCCCGGATCGCGAGCTGGGGTTCCCCGGACGCGAGGGCCTCGGCGAGCAGCGCGGGCGGGTTCTCGTGGGTGTCCAGGTCCAGCAGGACGAAGCGGTCGGGGTTCTCGGTCTGCGCCGAGCGGACCAGGCCCCAGAGCGCGGCCGGGGCCGGGTCCGGGACGTCGTCGCCGGTCACCGGGACGGCGCCCGAGGTGACCAGGACCAGCTTGGCCCCGGCCAGCCGCTCCTCGGCCAGCCAGTCGCGCAGCAGGGCGAGGACCGTGCCGAGTCCGTCGTGGACCGCGTCGCGGAGGGTGCCGGGCGGCGCGTACGGGGCCGGCGCGGGCGGGCAGGCGGCCAGCACCAGGCGGGGCGGCGGGGCGCCCGCGTCGAGCAGTGCGGACAGCGCGGCGAGGTCGGTGACCGTGCGGCCGGGGAGCGTCCCGGTGCCGAGCACGGTCCAGGACTCCGGGTCGGAGGCGGTGCCGGCCGCCGTCGCGGCGCGCTCGGGCAGGGCCTGCCACTCGGGGCGGAACAGTTCCTCGTGGTGTCCGGCGCGGGTGGCCGTGAAGCGGTCGCGCGAGACGGGCCGCAGGACCAGGGAGCGGGCCGAGAGCACCGGCCGCCCGGTGGTGTCGGTCACCTGTACGGCGACGGCGTCGCGGCCGGTCGGGGTCAGCCGCAGCCGGAGTTCGGCGGCCCCGGAGGCGTGCAGGCGCACCCCGTTCCAGGAGAACGGCAGCCAGCCCTGCGCGGGCCCCTCCAGGACGTCGAACACCAGTGAGTGCAGGGCGGCGTCCAGCAGGGCCGGGTGCAGGCCGAACGCGGCGGCGTCCGGCCGCTGCTCCTCGGGCAGGCTCGCGAGGGCGTACACCTCGTCGCCGAGCCGCCAGGCCGCGCGCAGGCCCTGGAACGCGGGGCCGTAGGCGAACCCGCCGCCCGCGAAGCGGTCGTACAGGCCCTCCGTGTCGAGGGGGACGGCTCCGGGCGGCGGCCAGGCCTCGGGGTCCGCCGGGTCGGCCGGGTCGGCCGGGTCCGCGGCTCCGGTGGAGCCGAGCAGGCCGCTCGCGTGCCGGGTCCAGGGGGCGTCGGGGCCGTCGTCGGCGGCCCGGGCGTGGACGCTCAGCGGACGGGTGCCGGCGGCGTCCGGGCTTCCGACGGTGATCTGGAGAGCGACGGCTCCGCCCGCCGGGAGCACCAGCGGCGCCTCCAGGGTCAGTTCCTCGACCTGGTCGCAGCCGACCTGGTCGCCCGCGCGGACCGCGAGTTCCAGGAACGCGGTGGCGGGGAACAGCACCCCCTCGTAGACGCCGTGGTCGGCCAGCCAGGGGTGGCTGCGGACCGAGAACCTGCCGGTGAAGAGGAAGCCGTCGGAGTCCGCGAGTTCCGTTCCGGCGCCGAGCAGCGGGTGGTCGACCGCCTGAAGTCCGGCTGCGGGAAGTCCGGCCGCGGCCGGGCCGGCCTGCAGCCAGTAGCTGCCGCGCTGGAAGGCGTAGGTCGGCAGGTCGACGGCGGAGCCGGCCGGGCCGCCGGAGTGGACGGCGTCCCAGTCCACGGGGACGCCCGTGACGTGCAGCCGGGCCAGGGCGGCCGTCGCCGCGGGTGCTTCGGGCCGGTCCTTGCGCAGCAGGGGCACCAGCACCGGGCTGCCGGTGGCGCCGGTCAGGCAGTCCTGGCCCATGGCGGTGAGCGCGCCGTCGGGTCCGAGTTCGAGGAACGCGGTGACGCCGTCGCGTTCCAGGTGGCGTACGCCGTCCTGGAAGCGGACGGTGCCGCGCACGTGCTCCACCCAGTAGTCCGGCGAGCCGAGCTGCTCGGCGGTGGCCGGCTCGCCCGTCAGGTCGGAGATCACCGGGACGGCGGCCTCCCCCGGGACGATCCGGGCCACGACCTCGCGGAACTCGGCGAGCATCGGCTCCATGAGGGGCGAGTGGAAGGCGTGGGAGACCCGCAGCCGCCGGGTCTTGCGGCCGCGCGCGGCGAGCACGGCGGCGATCTCGTCCACCGCCGCCGCGTCGCCCGAGACCACGGTCGAGGCCGGGCCGTTGACCGCGGCGAGGCCGACCTCGCCCTCACGGCCCGCGAGCAGCGGCAGCACCTCCTCCTCCCCGGCGGCGAGGGAGACCATCGCGCCGCCCGCCGGGAGGGCCTGCATCAGCCGTCCCCGCGCGACCACCAGCGCCGCGGCGTCGGGCAGGGTGAACACCCCGGCGACGTGGGCGGCGGCCAGCTCTCCCACGGAGTGGCCGAGCAGCCGGTCGGGGCGCACACCCCAGTGCTCGACGAGGCGGAACAGGGCGACGCCGAGTGCGAACAGGGCGGGCTGGGCGTACTCGGTCCGGTCCAGCAGGCCGTGGCCGGGGTCGCCGGGGGCCGCGTCGATCACCTCCCGCAGCGGGCGGTCGAGCAGCGGATCGAGTTCCGCGCAGACCGCGTCGAAGGCGTCGGCGAAGACCGGGAACCGTGCGTACAGTCCGGCGCCCATGCCGGTGCGCTGGCTGCCCTGGCCGGGGAACAGGAAGGCGGTCTTCGCGGCCGGGCCGGTGATCCCGCGCACCAGGTCCGCCGACGGCTCGCCGGCGGCGAGGGCGGCGAGCCCCTGGAGCAGGGCCTGCCGGTCCGTGCCGGTGAGGGCGGCCCGGTGTTCGAAGGCGCTGCGGTGCAGCGCAAGGGAGCGCCCCAGGTCCGCGACGGCGAGCGCCGGGGCCTGCTCCACGTGCCGGAGCAGCCGGGCCGCCTGCTCGCGCAGCGCGTCCGCGCCGCGGGCGGAGATCAGCCAGGGCAGGGCGGGCGCGGCGGGCGCGGCAGGGACGGCGGTGGGCGCCGGGGCCGGTTCGGTGGGCTGTTCGAGGATGGTGTGGGCGTTGGTGCCGCTGACCCCGAAGGAGGACACCGCGGCCCGCCGGGGGCGGCCGGTCTCCGGCCACGGGGTGTCGTCGGTGAGCAGCCGGACGGCGCCGGCCGACCAGTCGACGTGCGGGGTCGGCGTGTCGACGTGCAGGGTGCGCGGCAGTGTCCCGTGCCGCATGGCCTGCACCATCTTGATGATGCCGGCGACTCCGGCGGCGGCCTGGCTGTGTCCGATGTTCGACTTCAGCGACCCCAGCCACAGCGGCTCCCGCTCGCCGCGTTCCCGGCCGTACGTGGCCAGCAGCGCCTGGGCCTCGATCGGGTCGCCCAGCTTGGTCCCGGTGCCGTGCGCCTCCACCGCGTCGACCTCGGCGGCGGTCAGTCCGGCGTCGGCGAGGGCCGCACGGATGACCCGCTGCTGGGAGGGACCGTTGGGGGCGGTCAGGCCGTTGCTGGCGCCGTCCTGGTTGACGGCCGAGCCGCGGACCAGGGCGAGCACCGGGTGGCCGTTGCGCCGGGCGTCCGAGAGGCGTTCCAGGACGAGCAGTCCGGCCCCCTCGGCCCAGGAGGTGCCGTCGGCGGCGGCGGCGAACGGCTTGCAGCGGCCGTCCTCAGCCAGCACCCGCTGCCGGCTGAACTCCACGAACGCGCCCGGGGTCGACATCACGGTCACGCCGCCGGCCAGCGCCAGCGAGCATTCGCCGGCCCGTAGAGACCGGGCCGCGAGGTGGACCGCGACCAGCGACGAGGAGCACGCCGTGTCGACGGTCACCGCGGGCCCTTCGAGGCCGAGGCTGTAGGAGATCCGCCCGGACGCCACACTGCCCGCGCTGCCGATGCCGAGGTAGCCCTCGAACTCCTCGGAGGGCTCGGTGACGCGCGACCCGTAGTCGTGGTGGCTGCAGCCGACGAAGACGCCGCTCGCGCTGCCCTTGAGGGAGAGCGGGTCGATGCCGGCCCGCTCGAACGCCTCCCAGGAGAGTTCGAGCAGCAGCCGCTGCTGGGGGTCGATGGTCAGCGCCTCGCGTGGGGAGATCCCGAAGAAGGCCGGGTCGAAGCGGTCGGCGTCGTGCAGGAACCCGCCTTCCCGCGCGTAGGTGCTGCCGGCCCGGTCCGGGTCCGGGTCGTAGAGGCCGTCCAGGTCCCAGCCCCGTCCGGTGGGGAAGCCGGTGATCGCGTCCCGTCCGCCCGCGACGAGCTCCCACAGCTCCTCGGGGGTGCTGACGCCGCCGGGGTAGCGGCAGCTCATGGCGACCACGGCGATCGCCTCGTCCTCGGGCACCGCGGCGGCCGCGGGCGGCTGCCCGGGGGCGCCGGTTGCCTCGGTGACGGGCGCCCCCGGCAGTTCGGCGCGCAGGTGTCCGGCCAGGGTGGTGGCCGTGGGGTAGTCGAAGGCCAGAGTCACCGACAGGCGCAGGCCGCTGGCCGCGGCGAGCCGGTTGCGCAGTTCGACGGCGGTCAGCGAGTCGAAGCCGATGTCCTTGAACGCCTGGTCGGGTCCCACCGCCTCGGGCCCGGGGTGGCCGAGCACGGCGGCGACCTCGCGGCGGACCAGGTCCAGCAGGGCCCGGTCGCGTTCCGCCGGGGGCAGTGCGGCGAGCCGCAGGGCCGGCGGCTCGGCGCCGTCGGCGCTGCCCCGGGACCCGGCCGCGGCGGCGAGCGCTTCCCGCACCTCGGGCAGGTCCCCGAGGGCGGCGCTGGGCCGGAGCGCGGTGAACGCCCGGGTGAAGCGGTCCCAGGCGAAGTCGGCGACGAGGACGGCCGTGTCGTCGTGGTCGAGGGCCTGGTGCAGCGCGATGGTGGCCACGGCGGGGTCCATGGCGGGCAGGCCGTCACGGATCAGCCGTTCGGCGACCGCTCCGGAGGCGAGGCTCTCGCCGCCCCACAGGCCCCAGGCCACCGAGGTGCCGGGCAGTCCGAGGTCGCGGCGCTGCCGGGCCAGGGCGTCGAGGTAGGCGTTGGCGGCGGCGTAGCTGCCCTGGCCGGTGCCGCCGAGTGTGCCGGCGAGCGAGGAGAACAGCACGAAGGCGGTCAGGTCGAGTCCCCGGGTGAGCGCGTCGAGGTTGCGTGCGCCGTCGAGCTTGGGGCGCAGGACGCCGGCCGCGCGTTCGGGGGTGATGGAATCGATCACCCCGTCGTCGAGGACGCCCGCGGTGTGCAGGACGGCGCGCAGCGGGCGCTCGGCCGGAATGCCGGCGAGCAGTTCCGCCAGTGCGTCGCGGTCGGCGACGTCGCAGGCCACCGCGGTGGCGTCGGCGCCGAGTCCGCGCAGTTCGGCGAGCAGGGCGTCGGCTCCCGGGGCCTGTGCGCCGCGCCGACTGGTGAGCAGCAGGTGCGCGGTGCCGGTGCGGGCGAGCCTGCGGGCGATCTGGGCGCCGAGGCCGCCGGTGCCGCCGGTGATCAGGACGGTGCCCTCGGGTGTCCAGTCGCGTGCGGGGGCGGTGTCGCCGAGTCCGGCGTGGACGACCCTGCGGCCGTAGACGCCGGTGGCGCGCACCGCCAGCTGGTCCTCGCTGTCGGGGTTGGTCAGGGCTTCGGCGAGCCGGGTCGCGGCCCGGTCGTCGAGCCGTCGCGGCAGGTCGACCAGACCTGCCCAGCGCTGCGGGTACTCGACGCCGGCGACCCCGCCGAGGCCCCAGGCCAGGGCTTGGAGGGTGCTGTCGATCCGGTCGGAGCGGCCGACCGACACCGCGCCCCGGGTGGCGCTCCAGAGCGGGGCGTCGGTGCCGAGGTCGCCCAGGGCCTGGAGGAGCGCGACGGTCAGGGTGAGGCCGAGGGGGAGCGCCGATCCGTCGCCGTGCGGTTCCTCGGCCAGGGCGAGCAGCGACAGGATTCCGGCGGGCGGCCCGTCGGCGCGGTCGTGGGCGTCGCGGAGCAGTGCGGCGAACCGCGTCCGGTCGGTCGCGTCGTGGCCGGCCTCGACCAGGACGGGGGTGGCGCCGTGTCCGCGCAGGGCGTCCGCGGCGAACGCGACGGCCGGGTCGTCGGCGGCGACGGCCGGGGCGACGAGGAGCCAGCTGCCGGTGAGCCGGGGCCGCTCGGGTGCAGGCAGGGGCTTCCAGGCGACCCGGTAGCGCCAGCTGTCGGCGGTCCGGTCGTCGGCGCGGCCGCGCGCCCACTCGGCGAGGGTGGGCACCAGGGAGGCGAGGGAGGCCCGCAGCTCTCCGTCCTCGACCCGCAGGGTGGTGGCGAGGGCGTCCAGGTCCGCGCGGTCGACCGCCGCCCAGAAGCCGGAGTCGGCCGGGCCGGCGCCGGTCGCGGCGGCCGTGCCGGCCGCGGCGTCGGCGGGCCCGCCGGGGGTGGCGTCCAGCCAGTAGCGCTGCTGCTGGAAGGCGTACGTGGGCAGGGGCCGCTTGCGCGCGCCGGTTCCGGCGAACACCGCGTCCCAGTCCACCGGCAGTCCGCGGACCTGGACCTCGGTGAGCGCGGCGAGGAAGCGGCCGGGGCCGCCCTCGGTGCGGCGCAGGGTGCCGACGACGGCCCCGTCGCCGACCCCGGCCGCCTCGACGGCCTCCTGGATCCAGACGGTCAGCGCGGGGTGGGTGCTGCACTCGACGAAGGTGTGGTGCCCGTCGGCGACGAGCGCGTCGAGCGCCCGGCCGAACTCCACCGGCCGGCGCAGGTTCTCGTACCAGTACGCGGCGTCCAGGTCCAGGGTGTCCACGGGCCCGCCGCTGACCGTCGAGTAGAACGGGACGGCGGAGGTCCGCGGCGCGATGCCGCCGAGCAGGGCGAGCAGTTCCTCGCGGAGCTCCTCCACCTGGGGCGAGTGTCCGGCGAAGTCCACGCCGGGGACCGGCCAGGCCATGACGCCCGCCTCGGCGTACTGCTCGCGCAGCCGTTCCAGTGCAGCCGGGTCGCCGGAGACCGTCACCGACGTCGGCCCGTTGACAGCGGCGACGTCGAGTGCCCCGTCGTGGGCGGACAGTGCCTCGCGCACGGCTTCGACCGGCTGCGGCACGAACAGCATGCCGCCGCGTCCGGTCAGGGCGAGCAGGGCCCGGCTGCGCAGGGCGACGATCCGGGCCGCGTCGTCCAGCGAGAGCGCGCCGGCCACGCAGGCGGCGGCGATCTCGCCCTGGGAGTGGCCGACCACGGCGTCGGGGACGATCCCGTGCGCCCGCCACAGCTCGGCCAGCGACACCATCACCGCCCACAGCACCGGCTGCACCACGTCCACCCGGTCGAGCGGGGGCGCGTCGGGCGCGTCGCGCAGGACCGCGAGCAGCGACCACTCCAGGTGCGGGGCGAGGGCGCGTTCGCAGGCCGCGATCCGGTCGGCGAAGGCCGGGGCGTGGTCGAGCAGTTCCCGGGCCATGCCGGCCCACTGGGTTCCCTGGCCGGGGAAGACGAAGACGGTCCTGGCCGACCGGGCGACGATGCCTTGGACCAGGCCGGGTGCGCGCTCTCCGGCGGCCAGCGCGGCCAGGCCGACCAGCAGGGTCGCCCGATCGCCGCCGACGACGGCCGCGCGGTGCTCGAAGGCGGTCCTGGTGGTGGCCAGCGAGTAGCCGACGTCGGCGGACGGCAGCTCCGGCCGCTCCGTCAGGTACGCGTGCAGCCGCTCCGCCTGGGCCTTCACCGCCTCGGCGGTCCGCCCGGACAGGACCCACGGGACGGCGGCGGGTGCGGGCCCGGCGGGCAGGGCGGGTGCGGGCCCGGCGGGCGGCTGTTCGATGACGACGTGGGCGTTGGTGCCGCTCAGGCCGAACGAGGACACTCCGGCCCGGCGCGGCCGGCCGGTCTCGGGCCAGGGGGTGGCCTCGGTCAGCAGGGCGACGGCGCCCGCCGTCCAGTCGACGTTCGGGGTCGGCCGGTCGATGTGCAGGGTGCGCGGCAGTTCGCCGTGCCCCATGGCCAGCACCATCTTGATGATGCCGCCGACGCCGGCGGCGGCCTGGGTGTGCCCGATGTTCGACTTCAGCGACCCGAGCCACACCGGCCGGCCGGCCGGCCGGTCCTGGCCGTAGACGGCCAGGAGCGCGTCGGCCTCGATCGGGTCGCCCAGCCGGGTGCCGGTGCCGTGCGCCTCGACGGCGTCCACGTCGGCGGCCGACAGCCGGGCGTTCGCCAGCGCGTCGCGGATCACCCGCTGCTGGGCCAGGCCACTGGGCGCGGTCAGTCCGTTGCTCGCGCCGTCCTGGTTGATCGCCGAGCCGCGCAGCACCGCGAGTACCGGGTGGCCGTTGCGGCGGGCGTCCGAGAGACGTTCCAGGAGCAGCAGGCCCACGCCCTCGGCCATGCCGAAGCCGTCCGCCGAGGCGGCGAAGGACTTGCAGCGCCCGTCCTCGGCGAGCCCGCGCTGCCGGCTGAAGCCGGTGAACGACAGCGGGGTGCCCATCACCGTGGCGCCGCCCGCCAGGGCCAGCGTGCACTCGCCCGAGCGCAGCGACTGCGCGGCGAGGTGGACCGCCACCAGTGACGAGGAGCAGGCCGTGTCCACGGTCACGGCGGGCCCCTGGAGGCCGAGCTGGTAGGCGACCCGCCCGGACAGGACGCTGGTGGAGATGCCCGCGATGAACAGGCCCTCCAGTTCCTCGGGGATGTCGCGCAGGGTGCCGCCGTAGCCCTGGTAGGAGGCGCCGGCGAAGACGCCGGTCGGGGTGCCGCGCAGGGTGGACGGGTCGATGCCGGCGCGCTCGATCGCCTCCCAGGAGGTTTCGAGCAGCAGTCGCTGCTGCGGGTCCATGGCGAGGGCCTCGCGCGGGGAGATCCCGAAGAACCCGGGGTCGAAGCGGTCCGCGTCCCTGACGAATCCGCCCGCGGCGGCGTAGCTCCGGCCGGGCCGGTCGGGGTCCGCGTCGTACAGCGTGTCGAGGTCCCAGCCCCGGTCGGACGGCAGCCCGGAGACGGCGTCGTGCCCGTCCGCGACCAGGCGCCACAGGTCCTCGGGGGTGCGGACGCCGCCGGGGTAGCGGCAGCTCATGGCGACGATCACGATGGGGTCGTCGTCGGCGGCGGGTGGCGCCGTCGGGGGCTGCCGGACGGTGGCGGGCTCCTCGGCGGCACCCAGCAGTCCGGTCTCCAGACGTCCGGCGAGCGCGGTCGCCGACGAGTAGTCGAAGACGACGGTGACCGGGAGCCGCAGGCCGGTGGCGGCGTTGAGTCGGTTGCGCATGTCCACGGCGGTCAGGGAGTCGAAGCCCAGGTCGCGGAAGGCGCGGCCGGGGGCGACCGCGTCCGGCGAGTCGTGGCCGAGGACGGCGGCCGCCTGGGTCCGGACCAGGTCGACCAGTACCCGGGTCCGCTCGGCCGCCGGGAGCGGCGCCAGCCGGTCGCGCAGCGCCGAGGGCGTTCCCTGGACCCCGGTCCCGCCGGTCTCCGGTCCGGCGGCCAGCGCGCTGCGCACCTCGGGGAGTTCCCCGATCAGCGGGCTGGGGCGCGCCGAGGTGAAGACCGTCGCGAAGCGGTCCCAGTCGATGTCGGCGACCACGACCACCGTCTCGTCGTGGTCCAGGACCTGCTGGAGCCCGGTGATCGCGACCGCGGGCGGCATGAAGAGCACGCCGTGGCCGCGCAGGGTCTCCTCCGCCAGCTCGGCCGCCATCCCGCCGGCCCCGCCCTCGGGGCTCCAGATGCCCCACACCACGGAGGTCGCGGCGAGGCCGCGGCTCCTGCGGTCCTCGGCGAGGCCGTCGAGGTAGGCGTTGGCGGCGGCGTAGGCGCCGTGGACGGCGCTGCCCCACACCCCGGAGATGGAGGAGAACAGCACGAACGCGTCGAGCGTGTCCCGGTCGAAGAGCAGGTCCAGGTTCCTGGCCCCGCCGACCTTGGCGTGGAGGGTGTCGGCGAACTCGTCCGCGTCGGTGTCGGGCAGTGGCACCAGCAGCCCGGCCCCTGCGGCGTGGAAGACGGTGCTGATCCGGTGGCCGTCCTGTTCGAGGCCGTCCTTGAGCTCGCGCAGGGCCTCCAGGTCGGCGACGTCGCACGCGGTCAGGGTGACCCGGGTGCCGAGGGCGGCCAGTTCCTCGGAGAGCTCCGGCGCACCCGGCGCATCCGCGCCGCGCCGGCTGACCAGCACCAGGTGCCCGGCTCCCCGCCGGGCCAGCCAGCGCGCGATCTGCGCGCCGATCCCGCCGGTGCCGCCGGTGATCAGCACCGTGCCCCCGGGCCGCCAGCTCCGCCGCGGCGCGGTGTCGCCCAGAGCGGACCGGACCAGCCGCCGGCCGTGGCAGCCGGTGGCCCGGACGGCCACCTGGTCCTCGTCCCCGGCCTGGCCGGCCAGCACCCGGCACAGCCGCCCGGCGGTGTCCGGGTCCAGGACCTCAGGGAGGTCGACCAGACCGCCCCAGCGCTGCGGGAACTCCAGCGCGGCGACCCGGCCCAGGCCCCAGAGCAGGTTCTGCGCGGCGCTGACCGCGCTCCCGGTGTCCGTACCCCCGACCGACACCGCCCCGCGGGTCGCCCACCACAGGGGCGCGTCGATCCCGGCGTCTCCGAGGGCCTGCAGCAGGGCCAGGTTGAGCGCGGTGCCCAGCGGGACGGAGGGGTGCGCCGAGTGCGGGCGCTCGTCGAGGCCCAGCAGCGACAGCACTCCCGTCACCGGGCCGGGCAGCGCGTCGAGGGACGCGCGCACCCGGTCGGCCAGCACGGCGCGGTCGGCCGCCGCCTCGGTGATCCGTAGGTGGACCACCGAGGCCCCGGCCTGCTCCATGGCGTGGGCGGTCGCCTCCGACCGGCGTGTCCCGTCCTCGGACTGGCCGTCCGACGACAGCACGAGCCAGTTGCCGTCCAGGGCGACCGGGAGACCCTCGGGCAGGGCCCGCCAGGTCACGCGGTAGCGCCAGGAGTCGACCACCGAACGCTCGGTGCGCTCGGTGCGCCAGCCGGCGAGCGCGGGGAGCACCACGTTCAGCGGGTCCTCGGGCGCCACCCCGAGGGCGGTGGTGAACCGGTCCAGGTCGCCTCCGCCCAGGGCCTCCCAGAAGTCGTCGCCCGCCGCGGACGTTCCGGACGGACCGCCCGCCGCGGGGCCGGTGTCCTCCAGCCAGTACGGGCGACGCTGGAAGGGGTAGGTGGGCAGGGAGACGCCGCCCGGACGGTGTCCGGCGAACACCCGGTCCCAGTCGGGCAGCAGGCCGCCCACGTGGGCCTCTCCCAGGGACGTCAGGAAGCGGTCGAGGCCGCTCTCGCCGCGCCGCAGCGTGCCCACGACCACGGCGGGGCCCTGCGCGGAGCCGGCGGTGTCGGCCGCGTCGGCGGTCTGCTGGACGCCGAAGGTGAGCACGGGGTGCGGGCTGGACTCGACGAAGAACCGGAAGCCCTCCCCCAGCAGCGCCGCCGTGGCCTGCTCGAACTCGACGGTCTCCCGCAGGTTGCGGTACCA
>NZ_JBVJBI010000069.1:0-26677 GCF_055589745.1 Kitasatospora sp. NPDC041917
GACCCTGAATCGCTCGCCGGACCGTGAGTGACTCCCAAACTCATCGACATTGATCATGGAACAGGCCCACGCGGTGACTCCCGAAGCCGACGACAGACGACTCCCGTCCTCGCGTACAAAGCCACATCGAGCGGCCCCGAGTACTTCGTCATCAGACCGCTGTGGTGGAAGGGCAACGACCTGATCGAGTGGCGGCTGGAGCCGGACTGGTCCTGTCTGGGACAACAAGGCACGGTCACCATTGACCGGCACGGCCAGCCGTTCGTGTCGTCCGGGCCGCGACTGCCGTGGCTGCTACGGATGGCGCCCTCCTCACCGCCGGTCGTGCCTCCTCGCCCTCTCAGAATGACTTTCTATAACAGCCTTACCGTCACCAACCACCATGGCCAGCCTTCCGAGCCGCCGTTTTCACGCGTACGTGAGGGGCGCGCGCGGCGCCGCCTGAGTGGGTGGCTGAGGCCTAGGGCTGTTATAGAAAGTCATTGCGGGGCGGTACGGGCGGCCCTGCGCCCGCTGGAAAGGTGTCCGACAGGCGGCTCCTCCCACGGCACACCCGCCGAACACCCACAGAGACAGAGTGCGAGCGCCGGCAAACCGGACCGAGGGCGCCGGCCGCTCGATGGTGGTCGGCGCCCTCGGCCTCCAGGCTGTCAGCAGCTGCCCGGCAGGTGCACTACTCAGGGGCGGGGACGGGGCCGCCGGGTCGGAACCGCTCCACCCCGACAATGTGCCGCACCTTGACCGGGCGCACGATCACCGCGACCCGCTGCTCACCCGGCATGGTCCACTCGTAGCGCTCCACGCCCAGGTACTTGCGGGCCAGCCGGTCCATCCGCTCGTGCGCCTCCTCGCCCTCGACGAAGCGGGACACCACACCGCTGATCTGCACGCGGTCGAAGGGGTCGGCGGCGTCCGCGTGCGACAGACAGACGCGCGGGTCGCGACGCAGGTTCTCCTCCTTCACCCGCCCCACCGAGGTGTTGAACGTCAGTTCCCCCTCTCCCTCCAGATCCACCCACATCGGGCTGACCTGCGGTGCCCCGTCGGCGAACACGGTGCCGACGTACCAGATGTTGGGTGCCTGCAACCGAGCGCGGACGGCTTCGTCGAAAGTCGCGGTCATCCCGGGAGGCTACCAACCACGAAGGGTGCCGACCGCGTATGCGAGTGAAGCCGCTGATGAAGCCGCGAGGGTCGTTCTGCCGGTCGGGGGTGGGGTAGAGGCGTTCGCGCTGGCAGCCTCGTCGGCGGCCTCGGCGGCGAGGCGGATCCTCAGCAGTTCGTTCAGGCCGCCGGAGTCGCAGAACGCCAGGTGGGCAAGGTCGACAGCCAGGCGCTTCGGGTGGACGTCCAGCGCCCGGTCCAGGGGCGCCGCGGGCCGGGGCGGCATCAGAACGGGGGCTCGTCGTACCAGGAGCCGTCCCGGTGCACGGGTGGCTGTGGCTCGTACGACCGAAGAACGGCCGCGGCGTCCATGACCGGCCGAGCTCGATGAGGCAATCGGTCCGGGCCTGCCTGTCGGCGGGGGGATTACCGTTCGAGAAGGGCGAGGGCTTCCTCAGTGCGTCCGGCGCCGGCCAACATCCTGGCGACGGACGAGACCGAGTACGAGATGTCGCCCTCGGAATGGACCCGGGCCTGCTCGACCGCTTCGTCAACACGGTCGCAGGCGGCCATCAGCGGCAGCCGGATCCGGAACAGCTCCCACTCCTCCTCGCCGCGGCGGACCTTGAGGTCGTCGAGGTAGTCCAAGCCGTCCTGGGCGCGGCCCCGGTCGGCACACAGGGTGCACGGCGTGTCGACGATCCGGTCCTCCGCGCCGCCGGGGGCGTCGGCCTGCGCGCGCATCACCTCGATCGCCTCCTCGACACGGCCGCGCCGCGCCAGCAGTTCGGACAGTCGCACCGCCATGTTGCCGCGGGTGTGGGACGGCTCGCCTGCCCTGCCGGTATACGGCGACCCTCGACGTCGCCGCGCTCCTCCAGCAGTTCCGCGAGCCGCCGCGTGTCGACGATCACGCACTTCCCCGGCCCGGCGGTCACGGTTCCCCAGGGGGGCGGTGACCGCCGGGCCGGGGAGAGGTTGCTCATGCATCAGCTCGTGTGGAGTTGTCAGGTGGTGACCTTGGGGTGTGCCGGGCTGAGGTAGTGCACGGTGCTCTGGTCGGTGTGCGGGGTGAGCAGGCTCTGCAGCTCGTCGGCGGCGGACTCGAGGTGATGGCCGTCGCGGGTGGCGTGGAGAGTTTCGAGGACGAAGGCGACGTATCGGGAGTCTTCGGCGACGCGGGTGCGGTGGGCGTCACGGTGGTTCCAGTGGCGGGTCAGGACTCCGGTGGTGTCCGCGTAGATGATCTCGCCGGGGTTGGGGTGTTCGACGGTGTCGGGTTCGCCGAGCGGGGTGAAGGTCTCGGTGCCGTCCGCGCGGCGGATGGTGACGTCGCCGGTGACGTGGTCGAGGTCGAAAGCGCCGGCGGGCAGGCCGTGGCGTGCGGAGACGGCGTTGTAGGAGTCGACGGCCGGGTTGATCCGCGGCAGGGCGCCCTTCTTGGCGAGGCGTCGGCCGAGCGCGTCGACGCTGGGGCGGGTGCGGCGGGGGTTGGTGCCGAAGGAGCGGTAGGCGGTGTGCCAGGCCTCGATGCGGGGGTCCGCCTCGTCGGCGGGCTGCCAGGTGCCGTCGGCGAGTTGCCGCTCCAACTCCTCCAGGCCTGCGGTGGTGAGAGGCCAGGTTTCGTGGCCGCGGACACCGAGGGCGGTGACCACAGCGATGAGGGTGTCGGGGAAGTCTTCTGCGACGGCGGGGTCGAGGCGGAAGGCGGGCATGGGCGGGCTCCGTTCGGTGATTTGGGCGGGTGTGGGTCAGGGCATCCAGGTGCCGATGCGGTCCAGGCGGCGGAGCTGCTGGCGTGCGGCGGGCGCGTCGAGGCCCTGGCCTCGTGCGACGAGGTGGTCCGCGACGGCGGCGCGGTGCCCGACGGGCTCCTCGTCGTCGTACGTGAACTTGGCCCGTACTTCGGTGACTTCCAGGCGCAGGCCGCGGACGCCGGACAGCATCCGCCCGTACGGTGGCCGGCCGACGGCAACGAGCGCGTGGTCGCCGTCGGGCTGAAAGCGGGCGAGCTGGCGAGGCAGCAGCTCGGCCTCGGCCTTGGCCTTGGCCTTGGGATCGTCGACGACGTGGGCGCGGCAGGTGAACTGGACGGCCGTGCAGTAGCTGGTGGGGACGCCGTCGTGGGGCGGTGTGCCGGGCTCGGCGCGCCAGGGGCCGGGGATGAAGGCGTAGTCGCCGGTGACGGTGAGGGTGACGTTCGGGTCGTGCTCGATCGCCTTCCAGGCCGGGTTGGGGCGGGCGAGGTGGATCAGGAGGTTCGGTCCGTCGCAGCCGAAGTGGGTGGGGAGAGCGGCGGGTGGGTGGCCGGGCAGGCCGTTGACGCTCAGGAGCCCGAAGTCGTGGCCGTCGGCGATCCAGGTACCAGGACGACGGCCAGGGCCCCAGCAGCGGGCGAGCAGGCAGGCGCCGGGAGACGGGGAGCCGCCGAGGCCGGCGCGCCGGAAGGCGGACCGGCGCCAGGACGACGGCACCCGGACGGCAACGCAGGAGAGCAGCAGCGCCCGGACGGCGACGACGAACAGCACCGGCCCGGACGGCAAAGCGGCAGCAGCGGCGAGGCCGCGGGACGGCCCGGCCGAACCCCGGCACAAACCGAACACCAACCCCCGTGCCGGGCCCCCACCCGACCATTCCAACCCCAACCAAGAAAACCCCACCGACCAATTCGGCAAAACACCCGAACCGAAATACCACCACGAACCACGCCCGGAGAAGACCACCCACCCGGCCAACCCCCACCACCACACACAGTCACCGAAACACAGACGACACCAACCCCGTGCATCCTCCCGACAGGACCAACCAAAGGTCCAGACAACCAGCCACCCAAGCCCAGAACACGCCCACAACCACCAACAGGTCACACCCGCCAAGTTCCATCACCATCGCTCCGTGACGAAACCATCCGGCGTAGCACAGGGCGGAACCAGGCGCCGCCAGCACAGACAGGACCAGGCACCGCCCACGGACGCAGCGCGGCGGCAGACCAGGCCCGCCACCGCCAGGTCACGTCCGGCGGCCCTTCCCCGGATAGAGCTGGGCGTGCAGCACCCGCTCCGCCCACCACGGGTCATCCGGTGCGAAGACCAGCGCAGCCACCAGCTCGCGCCGAGTCGGAACCGGCAGCACCAGCGGCACCAAGTCCTCCTCCACACGCTCCCGCTCGCACTGCGGGCACTCCAGCCGGCCGGGGCCGGCCTTCTCCCGCAACTCCAGCTCCGAGCCTCCTTCCCCCCCGATCGAGCCCCGGCACGTCCAGCACGGACGCAGCTTCGCGTTGGCCGTACGGGCGGCCTCCGGGGTGCGGCCGGCGGTGGCGGACCTGCGGCTGGCCGCCGAGGAGAACCCGGCCGTCGTCGAGATGCTGGCCGCCGTCCCGGCCGGCACCACCCGGATCGAGGACCTGGTCCAGCGCGGCCCGGCCGCCCCCATCTGGCACCCGCTCGGCGCGCGGGGCGGGCGAGCGTGCGGCTGGACCGAACTGTAGGCAGCGAGCGGACCGGCGCGGTGAGCCGCCGGCCGTCCAGGCCCCTCCCCTCCTCGCCCCCATCCCCCGGCCGGTGGCACCGCGAAGCGGGGCCGCCGGGCCACCGCGAAGCGGACCACCACCACGCTGGCGCGCAGCATCAGGTTGTCGGGATCCCGTCTCCGCTCCTGCGGGCGGATTTCCGTGAACGGGTCGACGCCGTCCGTCGCCGCGGTCATGCCGTACCCACTTTCCGTCAGCTGTTGGCAACTCGCCGTGTCCGCCGACAGCATCGCAGGCCACCACCGGGGTGGGTCCCGCACAGCGGGTGTCGCCGTGAGCCGATCGGACGAAATCCGTGGACACCCGCCGCCGGGGTCCCGGCCGGAGACCCGGCGGGATGAACACTGACTGCCGCCCGGAACCGGCGGGCGCGAGGGAACGAGGAGACCTGGTGAACCACGGAATGAGCGTGCTGCTCCGGGCGATTCCGCTGCTCATGGGCGCGGTGTCGGCCGCGCTCGGCGGCTACGTCCTCGCGCACTCCACCGGGCCGAGCGCCCGGGTCGCGGGCCTGACGCTGGTCTTCCTGGCCGCCGTCTGTCTCTGCCTGTTCGCCGTCGCGGCGACCGTCGTGCGGCAACTGATCGGCCGTTTCGGCGCGTTGGACCGGATCGGCTACCCGGCGTTCGGCTTCGCGGTGGCCGGGGCCGCCGTCGTCTACGGGCTGGGCCTGCTGGCGGAGAGCCACCGGCCGGTGGCCGACTTCGTGGCCGGCAGCGTGGTCCTCGGCATCGGCCTGGTCTGCGTGTGCGTCTCGTCGGTGGCCGCGGTCGCCACCCGCTTCACGCTGATCGGGCAGAACGCCGTCCTGCCGGAGGGTTCCCCGCCGCGCTCGCCCGCGCCGTTCGGCCGGTCCGCGGCCCGGGCGCTGGTGGCGGTCCCAGTCCTGGCGGCCGCCGCCGCCTGGGCGTGGGCGATCGTCATGCTGGCCAACGGGGGCGGCGGGGACTCGGACGGGCGCTTCACGGCCGGACACGTGGTGGTCGACCAGGCGATCGTCTGCACCGCCCTGATCGGGCTGGTGATCACCTTGCTGCGGCAGATCCGAAACACGTACACCCGACGGGAGCGGGTCTGGTGGCTCGTCCCGGCCGCCGTGCTCGGCGCCATGGACATCACCGGGGGCCTGGTCGTCGTCGCCCTGGACCCCCGGCCCGGTCAACTGGCCACCGGGTACGTGCAGATCGGGCTTGGTCTGCTGTGCTGGACAGTGCTGAGCGCGGTGCTGCTGCTCGCTCTCGGCTGGCGCCGTGCCGCGCCGCCGGCCGGCCGCGCCCCGCTGGTCCCGGTCGGCACCACACTGCTGTGCCTGTTCATGTCGGCGTTCCTGTTCGAGTCGGCCGACCCGGACGTGATGGTCGCGGCCCGGGTCCTGGTCGGCCTCGGCGCCGCCTGCTTCTCGCTCTTCGCCGTGGTCTCCGTCCTGGAGGCCGGCGTCGCCGACCGGAACTGACCGGCCGCCCGAAAAAGCCGGCCGAGAACAGCGAAGGCAGGGAGCCGAAGCTCTCCTGCCATTGTCCAACTCATACCGGACAGGGGGCCTTGCGGCAAGGCCCCCTCCCTGGCGCACAGTCGCTGACTGAATCGGGAAACCCGCGCAAACCGCGCAAACCGGGTGTACCGCGTGCAATTGCCCGGCAGGGGATCGGAGAAGCAGGACACATGACCCAGCAGACGACCAGTGCCTTCGAGCTGCCCGAGCGGCTCGCCGCCAAGGCGGACCCGGCTCTGATCGCCGACGACGAACGGCACTTCGCCGGCACCCGGCCGCGGGCCAGGCCGGCGCCGTGGTGAAGGGTGCGGATGCCGTCATGCCGGGCTTAGCGCAGCCACATCGAACCGCGCACCGGAGGGGAGTCGAGGATCGGTCGGCCCAGGTCACGGTCGGCGGGCTCGGGCCGGCTGCTGTACAGGGCCAGCTCCAGCCGTTCGGGCGCGGCGGCGCGAGCCGGGTCGGGGCGGGTGGTGCCGGTCATCGCGCGGTGCCTCCGGAAGTCGGGAACGAGGTGCGACGGCCGTCCCGGCCTGGTGGGCCGGGACGGCGGGATCTTGCGGGGCGGGTCAGCCGGTGACGGTCTCGGGGTGTCGGGTGAGTGCGTCCAGGAGCGCAGTCTGCTGCTCGGTCAGCTTGCCGTCGGTGCGGGCCTTGTCCTGCTTGCGCAGCCACGTGCCGGGCCGGAACGTGGGATCGTCGCCCAGGCCGGTGCGGTTGGCGGGGCCGTCGAGGGTTCCGCCGGCGGCGAGGGAAGGAGCTCGCCTCGATCTCGGCGTCGGCCTCCGCCTTGACCGCCTCGCCGGCGTCGTGGACCTCGGCCGGGTCGGCGGCCGCGGTGTCGTCGCCGACCTGTTCACCAGCGTCTTCGACTTCTTCGAAGCCGGACGTTAAACGACAAGGTGAGCGTTTTCAGCTTCGCCACTCCGGGGTGACGCCGCGGCCCTCGCTTGAGCCTGGAAGCTCCTCGGCTGGGCCCACCGGGCACGGTGGGTTGTCTGTGAAAAGTCGCGGGCGGTCACTTCGCTGAGGGGCCGGTCCTGCGCTTCGGGGCGGAAGGTGATTATGGGGAGGGATGGAACGCATGCTCGAAGTACCATCCCTGCAAGGTTCTCCGGCCGGTACTTCCCAACCTCCGCAGTGGCGTGGTCGGACGGAGACATCCCTGTAGAGAGGACAGAGGGCATAGGGCGATGAGTGTGGCTGAGAGTTGGTCGCGTGTGATGAGCCTTCTTCGAGAGCACGCGCCGGCCGCTCACGCGGATCTGCCGGGGCCCGCTACGGAGCAGATGCTCGCGGCAGCCGAGGAACGGATGGGGATCTCCCTTCATGGGGACCTACGGACGTGGCTGTTGCAGAACAATCTGGATCTGCCGGAGGAAGACGTCGACGACGACGTGATGTGCTGCGGCTTCGACGGGTTCCCCGACGAGGGAAGCTTCTTTCTGGGCATCCGGGCGATGGAGAGGCTCTACGCGAATCACCCCTTGTCCGGTGGGAGCGAATGGCGCGAGGAGTGGATCCCGGTCCAGTCGGACCGGGACGGCTGGATGGGACAGTTCATCGACGCGAGGGACGGACGTATCGGCAGATGGTTCGTGGGTGCGCCCACGGTCACCGGCGAGTACGCGTCACTGGCTCACTACTTCGACTCCGTGGCGGAGATGCTGACGAGGATCGGCGCGGGGGACTATCCGGTCTGTTCCGTTGCCGAAGGGCGACTTGTCTGGTCGTGAGACGGTTCCCAACTGGATGACGGCCAGTGCCAATCCGTCCTCACCCTGGAACGGCAATGAGATTCATCAGCGTTGACGTTCCAGGGTGAGGACGGCTGCGGCGATGACGGTCATCCGGTTGGGGCTGCAGCGGGCCCGGCGGAGGATCTGCCAGGACTTGAGTCGCGCGATGCTTCGTTCGACCGGTGCTCGTGCCGCTGACAGGGCTCGGTTGATCGTCTGCTGGGTTGTGGTGAGGTCTTGGCCGGGAAGCCGTCTGATGGGCGTGGTCGCCCAGGGGCCGGCCCCGATGTAGGCGCGGTCGGCGAGCACGGGGACGCCCTGGCGTTCGCAGATCCGGATGATGCGGTGGGTGCGGGCCGCGGTCAGGTCGTGGGTTCGGCCGGGCAGGGCGGATGAGATCCACAGCAGGTTGCCGGTGGGATCGGCCACGACCTGCACGTTCACGCCGTGACGGCGGTGCTTCTGAGAGAAGTCGGCCCGGCTGTCGCCGACCCGGTCGCACTCGGCGAGCGTCCCGTCGAGCAGGACGTGATCAGGATCCGTCTCACGCAGGACCCGCAGCAGACCGGGTGCAAGCGGATACTTCTCACGGTCTGACCCCGGTGAGGACGCCTACTGAAGCTTCGGGCCCACCGAAATATCGACGGCTACGGCATTCCAGCCGGGCTCATTCACAGCCACTCGGACCCATCGTCTGCCCTGTTCGCCGATGAGTTTCACGAAGCGGGTCTCGCCCATGACGTCACCGATGACGAGCCGTCCGTCGGCCAACGCGAGCGGCCCGTCGAAGACCGTCACGAAGGAGTCGTCCGGCCCGGGTCCCTCGTGGATCGGCTCGGCGAAGACCCGAACCTTGATGAGCTGCACCTGAGCCTTTACCCGCACCGCAACATGGGTGTCGCAGGAGACCGCTGGTTCCTCCTTCAGGCTCAAGGCCGGCAGCCAGTCAGTTGATCCCAGCGCCAGGACGGGGTGATTCACGTAGACGTCGACGCCGGCAATCTGCACACGCGGCCCCTCTCCGGTCGTCCTTCGCGAATCGCAGAGATGACAGCCCGAGGTGCCGACAAGCCAGACGTGCGCAGCCGAGGCGCACAACCATCCGGGCCGTCTGACTCAAGCCTGATCACAAGATCTTCGACAGAGCCGAATTACGTGATCGTCCACACTGCGCGGCGTGCCAGTGGTGCGCGGTCTCCGCGTACGCGCGCAGCTCCTCGATCCGGTCGTGCCGGGCCAGCAGGTCGGCCAGCTGGTCGCAGTTGTTGATCGAGGTGGTCGTGGGTGCGGAGCAGGACGATGGCGTCGTCGGCCCGGCCGCTCGCCTCCAGCAGCTCCGCCGCGGTCTCGGCAGCCGTCCACCAGCCCGTGGCGACCTACGGGGCGAGCACCTGAAGCGACTCCTCCGTGCAGCCCTGGCCCACGAGCAGCCACACCCGCTCCCCCGCGCAGAACCGCGGGCCGGGGTCCGGGTCGTCGTGGTCGGCGCCGTAGACCCGGCCCCGCAGAGCGCCGCGTCGTCCATGCCGCCCAGCATCCCAGTCGGCACCGACACCGTGAGGCGCATCGGGGAAAGGCCGGCCCGTGCCCGCTCGGGGTTCGGGCAACGGGCCGGCCCTTGCCCCAGCGTGCGGGTGCACAAGAGCGCCGCGCACCCGCGGCTACGCCAGCGCGGCGACGGCCCCCGGCCGCTCCGCACCGATGGCGGCGCCCGGGGCCGCAGGGGCGACGGCACCGTTCTCGTCGGGCAGCCACAACCGGGCGCTCCGCGGACGGTAGGCCGCACCGCGGACGGAGGAGCGGATCCGGTTGCCCGGAGTTCGCGGCGGAGGCCGCCACCGGGATGTTCCGGTGGCGGCCTCCTGGTGGTGGGTGGGGTCAGCCGATGCGGATGAGTCCGGTCGAGATCTGTCGTCGAGCCTGGCCGGCAACCGCTGCCGTGCCATGCGCTCCGAGCCCACCATGGCCCAACGCCTGCGCCCCGGGGAGCCCGTCGGGAAACCGGTACCGGGAGCCTGCCGGCGCCGCGCGCAGCCGGTGGGAAGCGACCGGCGTCAGGAAGCGGCCGCGCGCGCCGTCTCCAACTCGGCCACCAGCCGCTTGACCCGCCTGTTGGTCCCGCCCGAGCCGTGGCCCGCCAGCATGTGCAGCTGGTCGGTCCCGCCGGAGGCCAGCACCAGCTCCGGGACGTCGGACGAGTAGACCGTGCCCTCCAGGACGGCCACCCGCACCTCCCGGATGTCCGCCCACGCGTAGGAGCGCGCCCTGAGCAGCCCGGAGTACTTCACCCCGGCCGACCCGTAGGAGACGCCGAACACCGGCGCGCGGAACGTCAGCACCGCACCCGGGACGCCGAGGATCAGGACCGGGATCAGGTGTTCCACCCCGCGCGGCCCTCGTCGTCGCCAGGCCCGTCGCCATCACCACGGCGATCAGCAGGCACACACCGCCCAGCAGGAAGTAGGTGAGCGACCAGGCCGTGCGCCTCTTCCGCTTCCGCATGTCCGTGCCCCCTTTCCGCGGCGCGCGGCACCGTCCGGGGTCCGGGGAGGCCGCCACCACCCGCGGACCAGCATACGAACGGTGGCCGCGCCACGGAGGGGCAGGACCGGCGCGACCCGCAACCCCCTCGGCGTCCTGCCCCGGCCCTGTCCACCGCCTACGCCCTCGCGCCGGCCGTCGTTGGCACTCAGCCCCTCGCCGAGGTCGTTGGCACGGTCGCCCACGTCCAGTGATACGAGACTGCGGGCCGCGGAGGCCCTCGAGGCGCATGTCCGGGCGTTCTTCGCAGGGCATTCGGTGGAGGTCGTGGACTACGCCCTGGGCCGGAGCGGCGAGAAGTGCTGGTCGGCGTCCGCGTGCGAGCGTCGAGTGGAACCGACTATGCGGAGTCCATTCTCCGCTTCTGCTAGCCTCGATGCGGAATTGAATCTCCGCTTACGTGTTCCGCTGGAGCCCACACCCATGCCCCGAACAAGCACCAAACGCCCCCACCACAACCTGACCTTCGCCGTGCTGCTGCTCGGCGTCGGTGCGTTCTCCCTGCTGCAATCGCTGGTGGTCCCGGTCCTGCCGACCCTGATGGAGCGCCTGCGCACCACCCAGGACACCGCGACCTGGCTGATGACCGGCTACCTGCTGTCCGCCTCCGTGGCGACCCCGATCCTGGCGCGGATCGGCGACAAGGTCGGGAAGGAGCGGATGCTGATCGTCACGCTCGTCGCCCTGGCCGCCGGGTCCGCACTGGCCGGCGCTTCCCACTCCGTCGGTCTGATGATCGTCGCGCGGATCATCCAGGGCACGGGCGGTGCCGTGGTGCCGCTCGCGTTCGGCATCATCCGCGACGAGTTCCCGCCCGCCAAGGTCCGCAGCGCCGTCGGCGTCACGGCCGCGCTGACCGCCGTCGGCGCCGGGCTCGGCCTGATCCTGGCCGGGCCGATCGTCGACCACCTGGACTACCACTGGCTGTTCTGGGCGCCGATGATCCTCGTCTGCGCCGCCGCGATCGCCACCTACCTGTTCGTCCCCGAGTCCCCCGTGCGCGTCCCCGGCCGGATCGACTGGCGTGCCGGGCTGCTGCTCTCCGTCTGGCTGGTGGCCCTGCTGCTCGCCGTCAGCGAGGGGCAGAAGTGGGGCTGGGGCTCCCTGCGGATCATGGGCCTGTTCGCCGCCGCGGTGGTCTTCGCCGGCTACTGGATCGTGACCGAGCTGCGCTCGGACAACCCGCTGATCGACATGCGCGTGATGCGTATCCCGGCCGTCTGGACCACCAACCTGGTCGCGCTGCTCTTCGGCATCGGGATGTACACCTCGATGACCTTCCTGCCGCAACTGGTCCAGACACCCGAGCACCTGGCCGGCTACGGCTTCACCGCGAGCGTGACCCGGTCCGGGATCTACATGCTGCCGATGACGGGCGGCATGTTCGCCCTCGGCGTCCTGGCCGGCAAGCTCGCCGCCCGTCACGGCTCCAAGCGCGTGCTGATCGCCGGCAGCCTGATCACCATCGCCCCGTTCGCGATGCTCGCCCTGCGGCACGACCACGCCTGGCAGATCTACACCGCCTCGGCCCTGATCGGCGTCGGCCTCGGCCTCGCCTTCTCCGCCATGTCCGCCATCGTCGTCGAGGCCGTCCCCCCGGCCCAGACCGGCGCGGCCAGCGGCATGAACGCCAACATCCGCACCATCGGCGGCGCGATCGGCAGCGCGGTGGCGGCCAGTATCCTGTCCTCCGGGGTCACGGCCACCCACCCGTTCCCCGACGACTCCGGCTACACCAGTACCTTCTGGTTCCTGACCATCAGCGCCGGGCTCGCCGCCGCCGCCTCCCTCGCCATCCCGACGGCCCGGCGCCGCCGGAGCGACCACAGCGTGGGATCGCCCCGGCTCACGACGGTGAACCGGTGACCGAGCACGAGGACCGGACCCCGCGATGACCACCCCCCACCGGCCCGCACCTGCCAAGCCCAAGGCCCTGCGCCGCGACGCGGCTCAGAACCGGGAGAAGCTGCTGCGGGCCGCGTGGGAGGTCTTCGCCGAACTCGGCCCCGACGCCGGCGTCGAGGAGATCGCCGCCCGCGCCGGCGTCGGCATGGGCACCCTCTACCGCCGCTTCCCCACCAAGGAGTCCCTGCTCGCCGCGCTCAGCGACGAGATCCTCGACTCGATCCTCGACTGCTTCCGCCGCGCGGCCGAACAGCAGCCGGACGACCGGGCCCTGGAACAGGCACTCTGGGACACCGGCACGGTGCTGGCCGTCCGCCACGGCTGGCTCACCCGCCTGTGGGCGGCCATCCCCCCGGAGGCCGACGAACGCCGCACGGAACTGCTCGGCCTGGTCGACGACCTCCTCACCCGCGCCAAGCGCACCAGCCGGGTGCGCGAGGAGATCACCCGCACCGACGTGTACGCGAGTCTCCTCGCGCTGCGCGTCCTCATCGACGACACCGAGGCCCAGGTACCCGGTGTCTGGCGCCGCCACCTCGCCATCGTGCTCGCCGGCTTCCGACCGGCCGCCGAACCCCTCGCCCACCCCGCCACCGACGACACCCTGATCCGCGCCAACACACCCAAACGCCACCTGGAATGACCCGTCACCACACCGAATGGCCCCACCGCATCCCACTCCTCGTACTGAAACGATGAGTTGGGCAGGGTGGTGGTGGCTTCGCCGAGCACGCGCCGCCATTCCTGGACGGCCACAGCAGCCCGGAGTGTGGCGGCCCCGTCACCGGCGTCGGCGTGCCGGTCGGCGATCCGCAGGTCGTCCTGAGCGGCGGCCGGGGCCGGTCGATCTCGGGCACGGTCATCCCGGCCACCCGACGGCGGATGCGGGCGGAGACGGCGCCGAGCAGGCCATACTCCCGGCCTCCGGTCCATCCGTGTTCGCGTCATGGTCATCGTCGTCATGATCGGCCTCGGCTGAACTACGGCGCCCCGCAAGCCGCTGCCCCGACTCGCCGAACGCGCCCGCGCCGAGAGCACCGGCATCCCCACCGCCGCAGCCACCCTGGCCCGCCGCCGTGTCCGCCCGCGTTCAACGGCCGGACAGCAACTCGCCCGACATCGACTTCGCGATGCCCAACTCCACCCGCGCAGCCGCCGACGAGCACACGCACCTGGACCGCTGGTACCAGCGCCTCAACGGCCCGGCACACCCGTTCGGTTGCCCAGTGGACTCCTGCGCCACATCCAAGCGCTCCGACCCGAGGACCCGCGCCGGCCCACCGGCCGGCGAACTGCCGACGGCACGGAGCAGCAGTGGGCGTTCGAGCTCATCTGCTACCGGGGAACGCCCTTGCCCCACGACCGAGTGGTCAGGCTGCTCACCGACGTTCGGGCGGCTCCAGACCCGGGCCGGCGGCGGGCCGCGCCCCGGCGAGGGGTTCCAGGTCCAGCTCGCCGCGGCCGGCGTGCGGGATGGTGGCCCCGCAGCCGAGTTGCGTATTGAACACGTTCAAACTTGATGGGCGGGATCCGCTCCGGGATCCGCTCCGAACTCGGCCAGGGGGACACGTGGCACCAGGAAACGGTGTGGATGTGGCGTCGCGCGCAGTGATCACTGTGCTCACAACCTGGGTGACACTGGTCGCGCTCCTTCTCCTGCCGACGCTGCTGCCGAATCGATGGCCGTACTACATCTACTCACCCGCCAGCGTCGCACTGTGGATGCTGTCCATGCTCGTCGGTCCGGCCGTGGCATGTGTCGGCAACCGGCAATGGATCCGCCACGGCGTATGGAGAGCCGCAGCCGGCGGAAGCCGGACCTGACCCAGCGGATCCGCCGCCGTATGCCGTCGATCACCCGAGCTGCGCACTGCGCTGTTCAGCCGGCAGGACCGATGTAGATCCACATGCCGATGTAGAGCGCGAACACGATCCCCGCCAGGGCGGCGAGAGCCATCACGGTCCCCAGGCAGCCCTTCGCCAACCTCTTGTCGAGCACTCCGGTCCCCCGTCTCACGTCGTTCCACCACGTTAGGAGTGCGACTCGGGCCGACGCCTGAGTAGCCGTACTCAAGCGGGCACGGGAGTTGGTGGCGAGGCCGTCCGTCACGGGCTGCGCAGGACTGCGACGACCTTGCCCAGGACGGTCGCGTTGTCGCCGACGCCCTGCTGGCCCGCCCGGCCCCGGACATCGCCCGCCCGCCGGCCGACGGCGACCTCACCACCGCCCACCGCCGCCTCGTCGAGGCGCTGCGCCCGCGCTGGGGGTCGTCGCGCATCCTTGCGACCGGAGGTTTCGTCGGCCCCACCCTCGACGACGACAGCGGGCTGCCGCTGGCCGCCCCGTTCGCCGGGCGCCTCGCCGAGCTGTGCGGGTGGGCAGTGGGCGAGCGCTGGATCGGCTGCGGGATCGTCCGGGACAACGACGACGGCGCGTCGCACCTGGTCGCGGTGACGGCCCGCCGGGCCGACCCGGCGGCGGCCTTCCTGCCCGCCGGGGACACGGAGGAAGGGGCCGACGTGCCGGGTGACCGCTGGGTGCGGCGGCTCGCCGCCGCGACGGGCAGGCCGCAGTCGCGACTGTGGCCCGTCGACTGGTCGTCGGCCGAAGCCCGGCTCGGCACCGCCCTGCCCGCCGACTACCGGCGCCTGGCGGAGCACTTCGGCCCCGGCACGTTCGCCGGCTTCCTCGACCTCTCCCTGCCCGGCCCCCGCCCGGCCGCGACGACCCGTTCCCGCGTTTCCTGTGCCTCGTCGAGCAGGCCCTCCGCCTTGCCGAACTCGCCGCCGACCCCGGTATCGCCGACCTCTACCGCCCCCACCGGCTCCGCCCCGCCCCGGGCGGGCTCCTGCAGTGGGCCGACTCCGTCCGGGCCGACCAGTTCTACTGGCTGACGGAGGGCGCAGACCCGAACCGGTGGCCGGTCATCGCCCGCAACGAGGACGGCGACAGCTGTGCGCGGTTCGACGGTTCCACCGCCGAGTTCGTCCACCGGCTCCTCACCGACCACCGGCACCCCTTCTCGGTCGCCGAGCTCATCGACCGCCCCGACTTCGAGCCGTACGAGCCCCACGACTCCGACGACCCCTTCGAGGACCGCCGGCTGCCGTAGTAGGTCGGTTGACAGGTTCGCCGAGCGGACAAGGGACAGCCTGGTGGACCGACGTGACCACCGTGGTCACGGCATCGCCGTGCCCGACTCCTACGCGTTCTCGTGGTACGTCCACGGGCCGCCGCAACCGGTTCCGCCGATGCTGCACGCGGCCTGCGCGGTTCAGCCCCGCCCCCGTGGGGACGGCAGCGGGTTGGCCGGCTCGTGCAGCCACGCCCGGTGCCCGCCCCCGCCCCCGCCCCCGTCCACGGTCAGCCCGAAGCTCTCGAACCCCGGACGGCCTTCCCCCACCCACCACTGGAAGGACTCCTCGACCTCCGACCACATCCGACGGGGGCCCGACTGGCGGACCTCGAACCGGCTCGCGCCGTCCACGAAGTCCACCGTCGCCCAGGAGGTGACGCCCGTGTCGAACAGCCACAGGGTCGTCATACCGCCGCCGTCGCTGCGCCGGTAGTACACGTCGGGTACGGTCAGGCCCACGACGAAGGACGCCAGCCAGTCGTCGACGAGTTCGAGCGGGTTCAGGGTCGTGTACTCCTGCACGGCGTTCCCGGGCCAGTCGCCGGGCAGGTAGTCGTCGACGGGCGGGGCCTGGTAGCGCTGCTGGCGCATGCGCATGAACGCCGAGGAGCCGGTGAACGGGCCCATGGCCGTGCCGTCGGCGACGGTCAGCCGGGCGACGGCTCCGCCCCCGAAGAGCGGCGCGAAGGGCAGCACCAGCACGCCCTGCCGGCGGATCTGCCCGATCACGGCCGGGGGGACCTCACGTACCGAGCAGGTGAGGATTCCTCGGTCGTACGGGGCCCCGGGCAGGTATCCGTGGGCCGCGTCGCCCACCACCGCGATCGGAGCGGCGTCGAGGGCCCGGAAGTTGGCAACGGCCTGGGCGGCGACCGCCGGGTCCAGCTCCACGGTCACCACGTTGTGCGCGCCCTGGCGCCGGGCCAGCAGCCCGGCGTTCCAGCCGGGGCCGGTTCCGCCCTCCCAGACCCTGTGGCCTTCGTGGACGTCCAGGTCGCGCAGCATGGAGGCGACCATCGTCGGCATGGACACCGACGAGGTCGGCTCCCGCTGCTGTCCGCTGTCCGTTCCGTCGTCCCACTGCGTCACGATCGCCACGTCGGAGTACGCGAGCTCCAGCCACCGCCCGGGGCTCTGCGCGCGGTCGCAACGTTCGTAGCCGTCGCCGGTGCTCGCCCAGAAGACGTCCGGGAGGAACTCATGGCGGCCGACGTCGAGGAACGCCTGCCGCCAACCGGGGGTCAGGGCACCCGAGGCCTCCAGCCGGTCGACCAGCCGGACCTGGACGTCGGTGGCCGCCGTCACTTGTGCTTCGGATCGGGAGTCGGGCCCTGTCCGTCCGGGTTCGGCTTCGGGCCGATCTGCGGACCGCCGGGCTTGGCGTGGGCCCCGCCCTTGCCGTCGTTCGGGCCGCCCTTGTTCTCGTCACCCACGGTGATTCCCCCTCTGCTGCAACGCTCCGAAGATCTGCAGAGCAGAGGGTAGTCGATCGGACACCTGGCGTGAAGGGACTCGTGTTCCTCTCGGGCCACGGGCCGGCCCGGTCGACGATGTGTGCGTCGCCACCAACGGCAACCGATGCTGCGCCCAGGAGCAGGACGGCTGCCGGGCAGAGGAGGCTCTACCGGCGCATCGGGACACCATAGGGCGACCGGGTAGCTTGCAGAGAGTCATCGGATCGTATGCATCGTCAACCTTCGAGTGTTCACCGGTTTGCCTCGTGGTTGGGCCGGGCCGTCGGACCGAGTGACGGGTGGCCGCTTCGCCTCACGGACGGCGTCCTGTCAGGAGCGACCGAACCGGCGGCGCTTGGCCCGGAGCTGGGGCGCGGCGGTCTTCGCCAGGGCCGCAGACGGGTCGCCGCACTCACGGGAGATCACCTGGATCCGGCCCGACGCGACGTCGTGGCGCACGGTGTCCAGGCCCTGGCGGTCGAGTTCGCCGCCGGCCCGCCACCGCACGTGCGCCACCCACGCCGAGCGGACGCCCCCCTGCGGTGTCAGGCCGTCAGGCCGTACGGGTGTCGCGGTTGCCCGCCCTCTCGCACCTCTCTCCGTGATGACGGCCACAGTGGGGATTTCCGTCATTTCACGGATGGGAGGTGGCTGATTTGAAGAAATGGTTCCTCACTGACGGCGACTGTGTGGATGCTGTGTGCATCGCATCGTGGTAGGACGTGTGTACGGGCCTTGGAAGCTCCGGCTCGCGTCATCGCTCCGCTCGAAGCGCTTCTCCCGCCAGTTCGCACCAGCACCTCCAGTCATGCCGCTGACGGCCTCTCGCGCACGGGCGGCAGGAAGGAACTCGCATGTCCCTCCCCTCGACACTGCGGCGCTGCGGCACCGCAGTGGCGGCCGCGGCGCTCCTGCTGCTCGCCCCGACGCCGGCGTCGGCTGTCGACTTCGGCCTCGGCGGCAACGTATCCCTCGGCTGGTCGGTCCCGAACGCTCCCTCAGGGCAACTGACCAACATCACCTTCCCGATGGCGATCAACCCGGCGAGCGAGCAGACCGGCCTCTACTACGCCCAGCAGTTCGGCGTCGCCAACGGCCGGACCGGTTATACGGGCCTGCAGCCCCAGCCGACCAGCGGCAACACCCAGCAGTTCCGTGCCATCTTCTCGGTGTTCGCCTCCGGCGGCGCCGGCACCCCCGGAGACACCTCCAGCAGCGACCCCAACTGCCGACCGGGCGCCGACGGCAACGCCGGCCAGTCGTGCTCCGTCCTCTTCAACGCCGTCTACGGCCACACCTACAACCTCACGGTGAAGCGGACCGCGAGCACGTCCACCACCAACACCTGGACCGGCGACGTGTACGACTCCGCCAACCTCCAGCAGCCCGTGGCCCACATCGGCAGCTGGACGGTGCCGAGCGGTCTGCTCACCTCCTCGGGCAACGGGTTCGTCGAGTACGTCTACTACAACGCCGCCGGCACTTGTGCTCAGAACACGGTGTCCGACGCCTACTTCGGCGGCCCCAGCAGCACGGACGCGGGCGGCCTGTCCGGCGTGGTCAACAACGTCTACGAGTACGGCAGCTGCGCGGGGCAGTCCAATTTCGCCAGCACGCCCTCGGGGTCGGGCCAGCACGTCGTGCGCGGCTTCACCAGTACCAGCCCCATCAAGGGCTCGGCCTCCGGTCTCTGCCTGAACTCGCCCAGCCAGGACCCCTGGGGCGCGCAGACGAACATCGTGGCCTGTGACGGCACCGGAAAGCAGACCTGGAAGTTCCTGCCCGATTCCCCGAGCGTGTCCACCTCCCCGGTGCCCACCACCCCCCTCAGCCCCCAGGGCGTGATCCAGGGCTTCCTTCGCTTGGGAGCGACGGACCCCCTCGGCTACGACGTGTGCCTGGACAACAACGGCGAGAGCACTCCGGGCGGCAAGGTGACCGTCTGGGGATGCGGCTCCCACAACACCAACCAGCAGTGGCGGCTCTACCCCGACGGCACCCTTCGCGCCGCGGACTCGGGCCTGTGCATCGACGTCGCGGGCGGCGCGACCGGCAGCGGCAGCCTGCTCGTCCAGCAGACCTGCAACGGCGGCAACAGCCAGAAGTGGGTCCGGCAGGCCAACCCCTGATCCCGGATGATCCCGGAGTGGCCGAAGCCTGACGGCGTCGTGGACGCCTGAACCGTGCGCGTACGCATAGGCGGCGCCCTTGCCCTGCTGAGGGCGGGGGCGCCGTGGTGTGCCGGGGACCCGGCGATGGGGCTGGTGCCGTGCCCGCGCAGCCCGTGGAGCGTGACCCGCTCGGCCGTGACCTCGGTCATGGTCCGTTCGTGGTTGAGCTGCTGGAGCAGATACGCGACCGCGTCGTCCTCCGTGCGGCTATCGAGCCCGAGGACGCCCACGCCGACGGCCGGCAGGATCTCGGCGGGTCGAACACCTGCCGGGCCCGGTCCGTGATGCCCAGTCGTTCGAGGCCGGCCAGCGCGAGGACCATCATGCCGTCGATCTTGTCGACGCCTCCTTCTCCGAAGCGGACCCGGAGCGGGAACGCGCCGCCGTCGCGGGCGAAGGCGAGTTTCTGCGCGGACGCCGGGTTGGGGCGGGAGTCGAGCTCGATGACGAGGTCCGGCAGCAGCGGCGTCCAGATCACCACGTCCGCGCGCCCATACCGGCCCTTGCCGTCGGGGCCTACGGGCAGCCGTAGTTCCCGGTAGGCGCGGCAGTTCGGCCCCAGGACGGTCCGGGCGAAGTCCGGGACCGCCGCCGTCAGCGCCTTGGTGAGTGGAGTTCTCGGCGGGCCGTAGCCGTTCGCCCGGCTCTGCGCGACCTGGGCGGCTGCGTCGTCGGCCCACTGCTGGAGGTAGTCGGCCAGGATCAGAGCGATGTCCTGAAGGTCTTGTTCGGCCACAGGGCGCGGGCGGCGGCCGGTGAGGACGTGCAGCCAGCCCTCCGCCCGCCTTCGGGACCGCCTCCCTGGTGGCGACCGAGGTGAACTCGGACGTGAAACCGGTGGCGAACTCGGCCTCCTTGAGGATGTCGATCAGGTCGATGGTGCCCCAGCGGCGTTCGATCTCCGCCTTCAGCGCGACGAGGTTCTCCGGCTCCTCCTGCTTGCCCAGCGGCGAGACCTTGATCCACGGCTCGCCGTGCTTCTTGACGCTGTCCACCCCGCCCGTGGTACCCGGCTCCAGCGCCGTGTCGAAGCGGTTCAGGGCCTCGCGCAGCCTCTTCTCCTGGGCCTCGATGACGCTCATGTACGAGGGATACCGACCCGGCCGCGGCGGACGTGCGTCACTACGACCGAACCGGCAGTCCACGCAACAACACGCCGGAGCCGGGACAGAGTCGGCATCACCAGTCCCGGCAGGGCAAAAGGACACAGGGAGCTCCTGGCGATGCGACCGGCCCGGACAACCGCTGCCTCTGCCAGGAGCCCCGCCGCGTTACCCGCCCGGCCCGGGCAATCTCCTCACATACCCTCAAGCCGTTCATGGAGCTCCTCGCCGAATCGCGTCCGGTAGACGCCGTGGACGATGGCCCCGGGAGACTGGTAGCCCCTGTGCTCGGGGTCCGAGACATCCCTGTCCCACAGCGCCACGCCTTCGGGAAGCAGCGGAGCACGGCCCAGGTACATATGAGCGGCTTCTTCCAGCCGCAGCTGTCCCCCAACCACCGAGCTCCACAGCCCGTAGCCCTGCCCGACCACCCACATGCACAGATCCTCGGTGCTGTCTTCGGACCAGACGTCCCCGTCCACGCTCACACCTTCCGAGAAGTCGGCCAGCGATTCCGCCGCGGACTCGTATGCGAGCGCGAAGGCTTCGAGCACCTCCCGCGAGTGGGACTCCAACCACGACTCCAGGGCGGACAGACGCGGTCGTGTCGCTTCCAGGACCTCCCAGAACCAGTCGGAATCATGATCCGGGCCCATCTCGGCTCCTGTGTCGACGGCTGCGGTATTCGCCCGACCGTACAGCGCGGTGAAGTTCCCCGAACACTCCCGGGCCTCATCGTCGGCGAACGGCGCTGACCGTCCGCACAGTCACCGGTTCACCGTCAGGCACTGAAAGTGGTGGGGTGCATCGGCCTTCGGCCGATCCGGCAGTGCCGCACCCGCTTCGCTGCGTCCGGTCGGACGGCGGCGACAATGCCCTCCCACTGGACGCGTCGGGTTTCCAGCCGCAAGGAAGCCCCGGCGGGGGCTTCTCCGGCGCCCGCCCCCCGCCGGACTCAGCAGGTGGCGCTGATCATCACGGTCAGCCGGGGCGGGTCTGTGCACTCCAGCGAGTCCTCGCAGGCGCCGACCAGCTGTCCGCGTGGGCCGGCAGGGTTACGAAGAACCCTTCCCGAGCGGTAGACGCGCCCCCTACGGTTACGCCGTGACGATCACCAGCGCGCCGTACCGGCTCATCGCCGCCCCGGGCGGTGGTGCGCCGTCGTGGGTCTCCTACACCGGACTTTCCGTCAGCGTCGCGGTGGCCGTGGGGACCATCACGATGCACCTGCGCACCCACTGGCGCGACCGACGCAAGGACAGCGAGGAGTATGCGGCGAAGGTCGCCGCCTGGACCGGTCCGGACACCGGAGAGGGCCCAGGGAACCTCTACCGCTACGACTCGGTCGTTGTGCACAACGGCTCGGATCAGCCGGTGTTCAACACCGTGGTGGTCCTGCGGACCGCCGCGCCCGGCGAGCTTCCGGGCGAGACCGACGTGGTGAACATCGCCATCGGCTTGATTCCGCCCAAGGAGACGGTGCAGCGCGACATCAGCGTTGCGGTACCGCCGGGGACCGTTCAGCAACCCGTCACCATTGCGTTCCAGGACGCTCAGGGGCGGACGTGGGAGCGGGACGAAGCCGGCCAGCTCCACCGCGGGGAGCGAGTGAAGGGCACCACCATCGAAGCCGTCACCCGGCGAAACGATGACGGTTCGATCGGGCCTGCCACGCCCAGGGCCGGATTCATGAGGCGCTTGCTGCGGCGGAGATAGGGGCCTCCACAGGCTGGCTCCCTCGCCTCAACGGTCCGTACGAGCTCGTCGGCCGTGGCCCGGTCGACGTCCTGCGCCCACCTCGCGAGCTGCCCTGCGCAGCCCGCATGGTGAAGCATCCGCAGCCGAGCCTCGCGGCCGGTGATTTTGTCGGGTCATATGGGTTCAGGCACGGATTCCGTGAAAGGATCACGAGTCAGTGACGGTCTGTGTTGACCGAGATCTTGCTTCGAAGAGTCCGCCGGACGACCCGCTGTGAGAGATCATGCTCGGCATGACGACTTGAAGAGCACCGGCCGGACGGCAGCATTGGCGGAAGGTCGGGGGCTGGGAGACGTGTCCGACGGCGATCGGCGAAAGTGTGCCGACTGTGGAACGCCGGTCCGCTCGTACCAGTACCGCTTCCACCCGCCCGAGTCCTCCATGTTCGAGCGCTGCATCGGATTCGCCTGGTGTTCCGGCTGCAGGATCTACTCCGGCAACATGGTGCACATCCCTCGGAAGCGAGTGCTGGTCGACGCGCTCGCTTCTCTTCCCCAGGAGCAACGGGAACGGCTTCTTCGTTCGGAAACGCGACTGGTCGAGTTCCTGGACCGTCAGGTCCGAGACGGCAGAGGTTAGCCAGTCAGGGGCTCGTCGCCGCGTTGGGGTCGTCGGCTGGCCGCGACCAGGAGGAGCCGCTTGCGCAGCAGGGGTGGCTTCGCTCTGCCGAACATGCTGCGCTTGAGCGCCTTGAGGTCGTTGACGCGGCCCTCGACCGGGCCGGACGACCAGTCAGTGCTCATGCTGTAGACGACAGCGTCGAGGTCGGGAAGCAGTCCGGCGGCAAAGCCGGCCAGGCCGCACTGCTCGTCCGCGCAGACGTCAGCGATCCGGTGCCGCAGCCGGTCGCCCTCACGGTTGATCATGATGGTCGCGAAGGTGCGGACGTGGCAGGCGGCGGCCCTGAGCTCCGGTGAGCGGACCAGCAGGTTCTTGAGTCGCTGCTGATCGTCCTCACGTAGGTGGTCGGGGCGGGCTGTGATCCAGCGGGCGGCCTCGCGGGGCGAGGGCGGCCGGGCGATCGGCGGCGTGCTTCCCGCAGCCCAACGGTCAGCCGTTGCGGACGGACGTAGTCGCGCAGCGTGCTGTAGCTGCAGTGTGCCCCGCGTTCTTGCAGCTCGCGGTGGAGCTGGGACACGTTCATGCAGCCCTCGGCGATCCGCTGGTCGAGGTAGGGCTTGAACCGGTCGAGCTTGCTGGTCCGGTTCTGCCACTGGCCGTGCAGCATCGCCTCGGGGCTGGCCGCGCGGGCGTACTCGCGGACGGTGTTGCGCCCAAGACCAAGGCGTCTGGTGATCTCGCGCAGGCTCAGGCCCTGCTCGAACTGGGCGCGCACGGCGGCGTGGGTGTCGCGGAGTCGGTCGAGGAACTTCCCCTGCGGGTAGGGTTCGGGCGGTTCTTCCGCGGCCTCGACTGTTTCGACGGGCGGGGGCTCCGGCTGCTCGGATTGAGGGTCGGGTTCGACCAGGTCGCGCAGGAGGGAGCGGTGACAGGAGACGAGGCGTTCGACGGCCTCGGCGAGGTTGTGCCAGAGGTGCCATTTGTCCGCGCAGTGCTGGGCGTCCGGGGCGCCTGCGCGGGCGCCGTCGGCGAAGACGGTCGCGCGGTCGCGGCAGATGATCTCGGTCCCGGGGTGCTCGCGTAGCCACGCGGCAACGCTGTCGGCGTCGCGGTCGGGCAGCAGGTCCAGGGGTTGGTGGGTCTCACAGTCGACCAGGATGGTGCCGTACCGGCGGCCCTTCCTGGTGGCGAACTCGTCGATGCCGAGCACACGCGGGGCCGCCCATGCGGGGTCCGGCAAGCCCATCACCAGACGCAGGACGGTCATCCGGCTGACAACGACGCCGAGCAGCAGTGCCAGACGGACCACAGCGCGGGCCGCCAGGACGACGCCCAGCGCCGCGAGCATCCGCTGCAGGACGGGCGTCCGGCGGCCGCAGCGGCTGGTCAGTCCATCTATCTGCTCCGCGAAGGTGACTCGCGGACACCCGCGGTTGTCGCAGAACATCCGACGCACCGACAGTTCGATCACGACGCCCCGGCCGCCGCACGGCGCGTCTGCCAGGTGCCGTCCGTACCGACTGTGGACCCGGTCGGATGGCGCTCCGCAGCCGGGACAGGGCACGGGGACGTGCCCCGGCGTCGACGCCTCGATCACCACGCGGCCGTCCCGCACTTCCATGCACTCGACCCGCATCCCCATGAGATGCGGAAGGAGAAGAGAGAGTTCTTCACACGCGGCCAGAATCCACCCTGACATGACGGAGCGTCACCAGCGCACGGAAGCACGAGCAGCTTCACGGAATCCGTGCCTGAACCAACTTCACCCCGAAGAAAACACGGCCGGCCACCGAGCGGGCTTCCAGGTGTCGTGAGAGGACTCTCGCCGGGGCTGTTTGCGGAAGCGTCAGGGCCGTTGGCCGGAGATGAGGCGGTCAGCCGGCCATGCCGGGCGTCCGGACCGCACCGGACATCCGCAGGTCGTTTCCCTCCCGAGAACGGGGTCAGGGTGCGGGTGACCGCTTGCCCGATGCTTCGGCGGCGCGGTGGCACAACTCGACGAGGGAGCCGAGGAGTCGGCCGCCGTACGCGCGGGCGACGGCGCAGGGGTCCGAGCCGGTGCCGGTGGCCTGGCCGCCGGACGGCCGCACGGCGTCGGGAGCGGGCCGCGGTCGGGGACCGCCGGCCGGGAGGCCCGGTCGCCGTCCGGGGCCCGGCAGCGGTGTGCGCCCCGCCCGGGGCCCGCCTCCGTCCGGGTCTGCGGCCGGGTCCTGCTGTTCGCCCGCGGGCCCGGTGTCCGGCGCGGGGACGGGCTCCGCGCCCGCGGGATCCGGCGGGGGCGGCACGGGGCCCGGCGCCAGGGAGGCCGACGGGGCGGAGCGCTCCAGGGCTCCCAGGACGGCGGGGGCGACCGGCTGGTCGTCGGGTACCGGTCGCGGGCCCGTCCCGAGGTAGGCCCGCGGGCCGGCGTCCGCCGCCCCCGAGAGCAGTGCCGTCGCCAGGACAACCGCCACGACGGTGCCGCGTCCGAACAGCCGGGCCGGGGACGGGCAGCCGGGCGGGCGCCGGGCGACGGGGACCGCCGAGGGGGCGGACGTCGCCGACTCCACCCGACGACGGCAGACCTCCGCGTTGCGCGACGCCGCCCACTGCTCCGACGCGCCCAGGCCGGCCCACGCCGTGGCGGCCACGGTGAACAGTTCGGCCGCCCGCCGGGGGTCGCCGCCGACCGCCGCGACGTACGCGCGCACCTCCTGCGCGCGCAGCGCCTCGGGATGCAGGGCACCGCGCTCCAGGGCGACGTGCTGGTGGAGCTCCTCGGCCAGGCGGGCCCCGAGGACCGTGTCCCCGGCTTCCATGGCGCCCCGGATCAGGGCCACCCGGGGGGCGTAGGCGGTCGGCAACGTCTCGCCGGCCGTCCTCGACGACGTGTCGGCCGTATAGGTCATGGGCCCCTCGCAGGTGGTCGCTCCGAACGGTGGATCACGTCACGTATACCGGTCGCAGCCGCCCGGGCCGGTCCGCGGTCATCCCATCGGGTGAACCGTCCCCGACCGGTCCGGGGAACTCCTCCGTCGTTCTGGCCGTGCCGGTCGGCCGCCCGTCGGCCCGGCCATCGGTCGGGCACAGGCGTGACGTCGCCGCGCGGAAATCGCCGCTTCGAGTGACAGGCCGACAACGGGGGCGGACGTCCGACGAGCGGTGCGCCCTTTGCTACGGCCTCCCGGGACGCTTCCATCAGACGGAAGGCGTGCTTGCCTCCCTCTGGAGGGCAACCCGCCGCCAAGGCCTCCCACCACGAGGATCCCGCCCCCGCAGCACGCTCCGTGCCGACGTGCTGCGGAGTTCCTCGGCCGGATCGGGTGGCCACGACCGTCCGCCTTCGCAGCCGGAGGCCTGACCTCCCGATCAGGAGCCCGGCCGGTGGCGAGGGCTTCGGCGAGGTCGGTGAACCGCCCAGAGTGGTCGGGCCAGCGGCGTCCAAGGATCTCCCGAAGCACTCCGCCCAGGGGCCGTGGCGGCATTGCTCGGCGATCATGGTGTTCAGCCAGCGTACCTCGGGTCGGTGCGCAGTTGCGGGACGGGTCGCCGGCACATGTCGCGGGTGGTTCTCCGGTGGCGGACAGCCCGGGGTGCTCCACGGCGCCTACAGGCGGATCCCCTTGCCCTGGAAGCGCGCCCGGGCGCTGACGGGCCACCGCTGGGGCGGTTGGGGTTCGGCGAGGCGGGCGGCGGACTGCCGGAGCACGGCGCGGTCGGTGGCCGCGGGGGCGGTTGGGGTTCGGCGAGGCGGGCGGCGGACTGCCGGAGCACGGCGCGGTCGGTGGCCGCGGGGGTGGGTGCGGCGGCGAGGCGTTGGAGTCGACGGCCGGCAGGGTCCACACCGGCACGGGCGGCAAGGACGGCGAAAACGTCCTCGACGGCACCGCCGCCTGGCCCGCCAGGTGGGTCACTGGCCTGGCCCTGCCGGGATTCCGGTGGAAATCGCCGTGTTCGCGGAGGATCCGGTCCGGTCGGGTGACGCGGCTGGAAGCCTTGGACGACGTACCGAACTTCCACGGGCGGTCACCCGCTGACCTGGCATGTGGATTGGGGTGGCACCTGCCTGCCTGATTCGGCGGGATCCCCCTTCCGTGGGCTCTTATCTTGACTCTGTCGGGGATCTTGGTGTTCGGCTGCGGGTGATCATGGTGGTGCGCCAGTCTCGCGGGTGCACGATGATCGCGAGATTTCCGAGGAG
>NZ_JBVJBI010000070.1:0-26662 GCF_055589745.1 Kitasatospora sp. NPDC041917
TTCAGCCACGTGATCATTCTGGCCGCTCGGTTGCCACCTGGCGGCAACCGAGCGATGCGTCACAACGGGGCGAACGCAGTCTGATGCGGCACTAGGAGCGGCCCCGGGGTCGGTCGTGGCGCCCGGCGGTCGTGGCCGGTGCACGGTGCGCGGGTGGGGCGCCCGGTTCGTGGCGGGCGCCTGGCGGTCGTGGCCGGAGCCCGGTGCGCGGGTGGGGCGCCCGGCGGTCGTAGGGGGCGCCAGATGGTGGACGGCGGCGCGGGAGGCGGCGCGTGGGTTCGCGGAAGCGCCCCCGCGGCCGCCGCCGTCGCTAGGCTGACGGACACGGGGCTGCCGCGGCGACCCCTCGACGGACCCGGAACCGGGCGGCCGCGGCGCGACCCGGCCGCGAGTGAGGAGCAGGCCCATGGCGAGCGAGGCCACCAGCGTGCGGCAGGAACCCCTGGAGCCCTCGGGCGCGGGCGCCGCGATCGAGCGCTGGACGCTCACGGCGGGCCCGTACGAGGCGAGCGTGCTCACCCTCGGCGCGACCCTGCACACCCTGAGCGCACCGGACCGCTCCGGCCGCGTCGCCCAACTGCTTCTGGCCACCGACCGGTTGTCCGGGATCCTCGGCCCGGCCCGGCACTACGGCACGGTGGTGGGCCGGTACGCCAACCGGATCGACGGCTCGTCGGTCACCATCGACGGCGAGGAGCACCAGCTCGCCCCCACGGGTGGCGGCATGACCCTCCACGGCGGGCCGGACGGCTTCGCACACCGGATGTGGGAGGCCGGGCCGGTCGACGGCGGCGTGCGGCTGGCGCTGCACAGCCCGGACGGTGACCAGGGCTTCCCGGGCGCGCTGGACGTCACCGTCACCTACACCCTGGACGCCTCCGGCGAGCTGGTGATCGCCTACCGCGCCGTCACCAGCAAGCCGACCGTCGTCAACCTCACCAACCACGCGTACTTCAACCTCTCGGGTGAAGGCAGCGGCGACGTCCTCGGTCACCTGCTCACCCTGGACGCCGACACGTACACCCCCGCCGACGAGCGGCAGATCCCGTACGGCCGGACCGAGCCGGTGGCCGGCACGCCCTTCGACTTCACGGTGGCCACGCCGATCGGCAAGTCGGTGCACGACGAGCACCCCCAGCTGACCGGGCCCGGCGGCTACGACCACAACTGGGTGCTGCGCGGCCGGCCGGGGGACGGCAGCCCGGCGCGGGCCGCGCTGCTGGAGGACCCGGTCAGCGGCCGCACCCTGGAGGTGCTGACCACCGAGCCGGGCGTCCAGGTCTACACGGCCAACAAGTTCCAGGGCGCGGTCACCGGCGCGCGCGGCGTCCCCTACGGGCCGTTCGCCGGGATCGCGCTGGAGACCCAGCACTTCCCGGACTCCCCGCACCACCCGGCGTTCCCCAGCACGGAGCTGCGGCCGGGGGAGGAGTTCCGCTCGACGACCGTGCTCCGGCTGGGGACCAACTAGCGGGCGGTGCCCGGCCGGCGGTGCCCGGCGCGCTACGGCTTCGCGAGGTCCCGGCGCATGCAGAGCCGGGGCCAGCGGTCCAGACCGTGTTCGGCCTCCTTGCGGCGGATCTCGCGCAGGCCGGGGGTGAGTTCCTCCCCGGCCAGCGGGCGGAAACCGCAGCGGGCGTAGTAGGGGGCGTTCCAGGGGACCTCGGCGAAGGTGGTGAGGGTGAGCGCGGGGGCGTCGGTGGTCTCGGCGAGGTGCTCGATCAGTGCCCGGCCGATGCCGCGGCGGGCGTGGTCGGGGTGCACGGAGACCTGTTCGATGTGCAGCGCGCCGTCCACCGGTTCGGCGAGCAGGTAGCCGGCGACGGTCCCGTCGGGGGCCTCGGCGACCAGGGCGGTGCCCTGCTCCAGGTAGTGCGCCAGCTCCTCCGGTGCCGGGGGTTCGTCCTCGGCGATCTCCGGCATGCCGATCGCGGCGAACGGTGCGCCGGCGGCCCGCTCCAGTTCGGCGAGCAGTGGAAGTTCGTCCCTGGTGACGGCTCTGATTCGCATGCGTCCAGTCTGCTGCAGGCCGCTTTCGGCCACGCACGGTGGTGCCGTCGGCCAGTCAGCAGAGGGGAGAATCGGGCAAACTCGGGCAATCGGTGCGGCCGTCAACTACCGAGCGGCAACGTCCAGGACACGCGGGCGTAACGATCGCGGTTTCTTGCAGAAACTTGCTGCAAGGACTTTCCGTCGATCTTGCACCGCTGTTAACTTCCTTCCCGAGCCCGACGGCAGCAACGGTGCGGTCGGTACGAGGCAGCCATTATGCGCCTGTCTCCGAACATCTCGGGCACCCCCACCCTCCCAAGGAGTTCTCATGCGGCGTGGCATCGCGGCCTCTGCCCTCGTTGTGGCCCTCGCGGTCTCGATGGCTGCCTGTAGCAGCAGCGGCTCCAGCTCCGACGGCAAGGCCGACGGGCCGGTCACCCTCACGTACTGGGACACCTCGAACGCCACCAACGAGGCGCCGAACTACCAGGAGCTCGTCAAGAAGTTCGAGGCTGCGAACCCGAACGTCAAGGTCGACTTCGTCAACGTGCCGTTCGACCAGGCGCAGAACAAGCTCCAGACCGCGATGGGGGCCAAGGGTGCTCCGGACGTGTTCCGCTCCGAGGTCGGCTGGACCGCCGCCTTCGCCAAGGCCGGCTACCTGGAGCCGCTGGACGGCACCCCGGCCGCCGCGGACACCTCCGCCTTCCAGCCGAGCCTGATCCAGCAGGCCAAGTACGAGGGCAAGCTGTACGGCGTGCCGCTGGTGACCGACACCCTCGGCCTGCTCTACAACAAGGAGCTGTTCACCAAGGCCGGCATCACCGAGGCGCCGAAGACCTGGGACGAGCTGAAGACCGACGCCGCCGCCGTCAAGGAGAAGGCCGGGGTGGACGGCTTCTGGCTGAAGGCCGCCGACGGCTACTACGCGATGCCGTTCCTGTTCGGCGAGGGCACCGACACCGTCGACGCCGCGGGCAAGAAGATCACCGTCGCCTCGCCGGAGGCCGTCAAGGCCGTCGAGACCTACAAGTCGATGTTCACCGCGCCGGGCACCGTCAAGGCCGACGTCACCACCGACGCCTACGCGCACATGATGGACGCCTTCAACAGCGGCAAGGTCGCGGCGATCGTCCAGGGCCCCTGGGAGATCACCAACATCTACAAGGGTTCGGCCTTCGCCGACAAGAACAACCTCGGCATCGCCGCCGTCCCCGGTGGCTCCGCCGGCAAGGGTGGCGCTCCCACCGGCGGCCACAACATCTCGGTCTACGCGGGCGCCGACAAGGCCCACAAGGCCGCCGCGGAGAAGTTCGCCGCCTTCATGACCTCGGCCGAGAGTCAGGCGTTCATCGCGCAGAAGAACTCCACCCTGCCCACCCGCTCCGACGCCTTCACCGCGGACGTCAAGGCCGACCCTGGCATCGCCGGCTTCCAGGCCGTGCTGAGCAGCGCCAAGCCGCGCCCCGAGCTGCCCGAGTACAGCTCGCTGTTCGCCTCGCTGGGCACCAACCTGGGCAAGGCCGTCCAGGGCACCAGCACCCAGGACGCGCTGAACACCGTCTCCACCGACTACGCCAAGCTCCTGCCGGGCTTCGCCAAGTAGTCCCTGCGCCCGGCCCGCCGGTCGACGGATGACAGCGGGCGGGTGGCGGTGACCCCGCGACGGCGAACGAATGACGGATAACAGATTTCATCATCTGTCAGCTGTCATCCGTTCGCTGTCCGCGGCCCGTCGCCACCCGCCCCGCGGCACCCGTCGCCCACTGCGGACCGGGCCGTCGGCTCCCCCCGAGAATTCCCCCCGAGAAGGTGCAAACGATGTCAGTCGCCGTGCAGGGCGCCACCGGCAAGGGCAACCGGGAACGCGAGCAGCGTCCGGGCCTGCTGGAACGCGTCAAGCGCTCCTACGCCAAGCACTGGTACGCCTACGCGATGATCGCCCCGGTCGTACTGGTGCTCGGTGCACTGGTGCTCTACCCGCTCGCCGAGGGCATCTGGCTCACCCTCACCGACGCCAACAGCCTCAACGTCGCCCGCAAGATCGGCGTCAACGAGATCCCGGCGAGCTACGAGTTCGTCGGCTTCCACAACTACGCCGACATCCTGTGGGGCCCCGGCTCGTACGACCGCTTCTGGTCGCACTTCGTCTGGACCATCGCCTGGACGGCCGTCTGCGTCTTCCTGCACTACACCCTCGGCCTCGGCCTGGCCCTGCTGCTCAACCAGAAGCTGCGCGGCCGCGCCGCCTACCGGATGCTGCTCATCCTGCCCTGGGCCGTACCGACCTTCGTCACCGTCTTCTCCTGGCGCCTGATGCTCGCCGACGGCGGCGTCGTCAACACCATCCTCTCCTTCCTGCACCTGCCCGAGCCGGGCTGGCTCACCGACCCGTGGGCGCAGAAGGCGGCCGCGATCATGGTGAACACCTGGGCCGGTGTGCCGTTCATGATGATCTCGCTGCTCGGCGGCCTCCAGTCGATCCCGGCCGAGCTGTACGAGGCCGCGGAGATGGACGGCGCCACCGCCTGGCAGCGCTTCCGGTACGTCACCCTGCCGGGGCTGCGCTCCGTCTCCTCCACGGTCGTGCTGCTCGGCGTGATCTGGACGTTCAACCAGTTCAACGTGATCTTCCTGCTGTTCGGCACCGGCGCCCCCGATGCCCAGCTGCTGGTCACCTGGGCGTACCGGCTCGGCTTCGGCCAGATCCCCCGGGACTACGCGCAGTCCGCCGCCTACGGCGTGATCCTGCTGTCCATCCTGATCGTCTTCACCGCCTTCTACCGGCGCTGGCTCGCCCGCAACGAGCAGGCCAACGGCTGAGGCCCCGGACCCAGTTGACCCACGAAGGCAGGTAACCCCGATGAGCACCACCACCGAACTCCCGGCCCGCCCGGCGGCCGCGGCCCCGGCCGCCCGGCCCGCCAAGGTCCGCCGCCGCGGCGAGCGCAGCCCGATGGCCCGGGCGCTGTCCCACGGCACCCTGATCCTGGCCGGCCTGATCGCGCTCTTCCCGGTCGCGTGGATCCTGTTCGTCTCGCTCGGCCCGGACAAGACCGACTACCTCCACCCCGGCCAGATCCTCGACAAGCTGACGCTGTCGAACTACCAGCACGTGCTGTCCGACACCGACTTCTTCACCTGGTTCGGCAACGCCCTGCTGGTCTCCGGCGTCACCACCGTGTTCGGCGTGATGCTCGCCGCCACCACCGGCTACGCCGTCTCCCGGATGAAGTTCCCCGGACACAAGCCGCTGATGTGGTCGCTGCTGGTCACCCAGATGTTCCCGATCGCGGTGCTGATCGTGCCGATGTACACGATGCTCTCCGAACTCGGCCTGCTGGACAGCTACACCGGCCTGATCCTGGTCTACTCGACCACCACCGTGCCGTACTGCGCCTGGCTGCTGAAGGGCTACTTCGACACCATCCCGGTGGAGATCGACGAGGCCGGCCGGGTCGACGGGCTCAGCCCGTTCGGCACCTTCTGGCGGCTGGTGCTGCCGCTCGCCCGCCCGGGCCTGGCGGTGGCGGCCTTCTACTCCTTCCTCACCTACTGGGCCGAGGTGCCGTTCGCCTCCACGTTCATGCTCAGCTCCGACAAGTACACGTTGGCCGTGGGCCTCCAGACCTTCGTCAGCGAGCACGACGCCCAGTGGAACCTGATGGCCGCGACCGCCGTGCTGATCGCGATCCCGTCCGCGGCCTTCTTCTACCTGGTGCAGCGCCACCTGGTCACCGGCCTGACCGCCGGTGCCTCCAAGTCGTAACGGGCCGCCACGTCGTCACGCGCACCACGTCGTCACACGACCGCACGCCGTCGCAAGACCGCACGCCGTCACAAGACCGCACCTCGTCGCGCGCCTCCACGTCCCAGCGCCTTCCGCTCCTCTAGTCCCCAAGGGATACCGTCCATGACCCAGAACCTGGCCGACACCTCCCGGCCTGCCGCCGACACCGCTCACGAGGCGAACGTCAGCGCGTCCAGAGGCTGGTGGCGGGACGCGGTCATCTACCAGGTGTACCCGCGCAGCTTCGCCGACTCCAACGGCGACGGCATGGGTGACCTGCCCGGCATCCGCAGCCGCCTGCCCTACCTGCGCGACCTCGGCGTGGACGCGGTCTGGCTCTCGCCCTTCTACGCCTCGCCGCAGGCGGACGCCGGCTACGACGTGGCCGACTACCGCGCGGTGGACCCGATGTTCGGCACCCTGCTGGACGCCGACGCCCTGATCCGGGACGCCCACGACCTGGGTCTGCGGATCATCGTCGACCTCGTCCCCAACCACTCCTCGGACCAGCACGAGTGGTTCCAGCGCGCCCTGCGCGAGGGCCCCGGCTCCCCGCTGCGCGAGCGCTACCACTTCCGCCCCGGCAAGGGCGAGCAGGGCGAACTGCCGCCCAACGACTGGGAGTCCATCTTCGGCGGCCCGGCCTGGACCCGCAGCGAGAACCCGGACGGCACCCCCGGCGACTGGTACCTGCACCTGTTCGCCCCGGAGCAGCCCGACTTCAACTGGGAGAACCCGGCCGTCGCCGACGAGTTCCGTTCGATCCTGCGGTTCTGGCTCGACATGGGCGTGGACGGCTTCCGCATCGACGTCGCCCACGGCCTGGTCAAGGCCCCCGGCCTGCCCGACCTCGGCGGCGCCGACCAGCTCAAGCTGCTCGGCAACGACGTCATGCCGTTCTTCGACCAGGACGGCGTGCACGAGATCTACCGCAGCTGGCGCAAGATCCTCGACGAGTACCCGGGGCAGCGGATCGGCGTCGCCGAGGCGTGGACCCCGACCGTCCAGCGCACCGCCAACTACGTCCGCCCCGACGAGCTGCACCAGGCCTTCAACTTCCAGTACCTGGGCACCGGTTGGGACGCCACCGCGCTGCGCGAGGTGATCGACCTCTCGCTCGACTCGATGCGCCCGGTCGACGCCCCCACCACCTGGGTGCTCTCCAACCACGACGTCACGCGGCACGCCACCCGGTTCGCCAACGAGCCCGGCCTCGGCACCCAGATCCGCACCCCCGGCGACCGCGAGCTCGGCCTGCGCCGCGCCCGCGCCGCCACCCTGCTGATGCTCGCGCTGCCCGGCTCGGCCTACGTCTACCAGGGCGAGGAGCTCGGCCTGCCGGACGTCACCGACCTGCCCGACGAGGTCCGCCAGGACCCGTCCTTCTTCCGTCAGGCCGGCCAGGACGGCTACCGCGACGGCTGCCGCGTCCCGATCCCGTGGTCCGGCACCGAGGCCCCGTACGGCTTCGGGCCGGTGGCCGGCGGGCCGTCCTGGCTGCCCCAGCCGGCCGAGTGGGCCGGGCTGAGCGTCGAGGCGCAGACCGGCGACCCGACCTCCACCCTGGAGCTCTACCGCAGCGCGCTGGCCGTCCGCCGGGCGCAGCCCGACCTCGGCGCCGGCACCGGGGTCGCGTGGCTGGAGAGCCCCGAGGGCACCCTGGCGTTCCGTCGCGGCGCCTTCGTCTGCACCGTGAACACCACCGGCGAACCGGTGCGGATCGCCGCCCCGGGCACGCTGCTGCTGGGCTCGGCCGACCTCGTGGTGGACGGCGGCGAGACGGTGCTCGCTCCGGACAGCACCGGCTGGTGGGCGGTCTGACGTGGTTGGAATAGGCTCTGGGACCGTGACTACGGCGCGACTCTCAGACATCGCGGCGCAGGCGGGGGTCAGCGAAGCCACCGTCTCCCGCGTGCTCAACGGCAAGGCGAACGTTTCCGCCGCCACCCGGCAGACCGTGCTGGCGGCGCTCGACGTGCTCGGGTACGAGCGGCCGACCCGTCTTCGCCAGCGCAGCGCCGGGCTGATCGGTCTGATCACGCCCGAGCTGAGCAACCCGATCTTCCCCGCGCTGGCCCAGGTGATCGAGCAGGTGCTCAGCCGGCACGGCTACACGCCGGTGCTGTGCACCCAGACTCCGGGCGGGTCCACCGAGGACGAACTGGTGGAGATGCTGGTGGACCGGGGCGTGGCGGGCATCGTCTTCGTCTCCGGGCTGCACGCCGACACCACCGCCGACCACGACCGCTACGCCCGGCTGGCCGGGCGCGGGGTGCCGTTCGTGCTGATCAACGGCTACAGCGAGAAGATCGACGCGCCGTTCATCTCGCCGGACGACCGGGCCGCGATGTGGATGGCCGTCCAGCACCTGGCCGAACTCGGGCACGAGCGGATCGGGCTGGCCGTCGGTCAGCGCCGGTACGTGCCGGTGCTGCGCAAGATCGAGGGCTTCACGGCCGCGCTGCGCGAGGTGCTCGGGCTCTCCCGGGAGGAGGCCGACGACCTCGTCCACCACACGCTGTTCAGCGTGGAGGGCGGGCACGCGGCGGCCGGCGCGCTGCTCGACAAGGGCTGCACGGCGATCGTCTGCGGGAGCGACATGATGGCGCTCGGGGCGATCCGGGCGGTGCGGCAGCGCGGGCTGTCGGTGCCGCAGGACGTGTCGGTGGTCGGCTTCGACGACTCGCCGCTGATCGCCTTCACCGAGCCGCCGTTGACCACGATCCGCCAGCCGGTCGAGGCGATGGCCACGGCGGCGGTGGACGCGCTGCTGGAGGAGGTCGGCGGAAACGCGGCCCAGCGCGGCGAGTTCATGTTCCAGCCGGAGCTGGTGATGCGCGGGTCCACCGGGGCCTGCGCGCGCTGAACCCCGGCCGTCACGGCCGACGGAAGGGCCCCGGAGGGCGGTTGCTCTCCGGGGCCCTTCGGCGTGCGTGCGTGCGGTCGGCCGCCCCGGGCCGTCGGGCGGTCAGCCCTCCTGGGCGGTGGGGCGGTCGACGGTCGGTCGGTGCCCGTCGGCCGCCTCGCCGGTACGGGTCTCGGTACGGCGGCCGCGGGCCAGGTAGTCGCGCAGGACCAGTTCGACGGCGTCCTGCGGGTTCTTGGTGCCGGAGAGCAACATCGCGTCGATCGCGAGGTTCGCGTCGAGGGTGACGGTGACCTGGGCCATGTGACTCCTCCTCGGGTGCAGAGCAGCAGCATGCCCGTTGGGGCGGGGATTCACCACGGTGATTCGCCATGGGGATTCAGCACGGGGATTCACCGCGGGGATTTGCCACGAGGTACGGCCGGAGGCATGCCGGAACCCCCGGGGAGGAGCGACCAGACTCTCCCCGGGGGCGTGGGCGGTCAACGTTCGGACGACAGCTGACAGATGATGAAATCTGTTATCTGTCAGCTGTTATCCGTCGACTGTCGGCTGTTCGCTGTTCTCAGACCCGGCCGGCGAAGTCCGGGGCCCAGTTGGCGATGCTCTGCTCGCGGACGCCCGAGCTCGGGTTGGCGGCCTCGACGTACTTGCCGTTGCCGACGTAGATCGCGACGTGGTAGACGCCGGAGTCCTTGCCGTTGTTGGACCAGAACAGCAGGTCGCCCGGCTGGAGGCTGTCCAGCGAGACGTGGGTGCTGGCGGCGGCCTGGTCGGCGGCGACGCGCGGGACGGAGACGCCCGCGGCGCGCAGCGCGGCCTGGGTCAGGCCGGAGCAGTCCCAGCCACCGTTACCGGTGCCGCCGTAGACGTACGCCTGACCGACCTTCGACTCGGCGAAGGAGACCGCGGCGGCCATGCTGCCGGTGGCGGCCGGAGCCTGGGTCTGGGCCGGAGCCTGGGTCTGGGGAGCGGGCTTGGTGGACGGCTTGGCGGCCGGGGTCTGGGCCTGCGCGGTCGGCTGGGCGTTCACGGCACCGCCGTTCGCGGACTGGCCGGACTTCTGCGAGCGGTCGAACCAGGTGAAGTCCGAGCCGGACTTGCCGGTGGCGGACTGGCCGGCCTGGGCCTGGCCGTTGCCGCCGAAGGACAGCTGCTGGCCCGGGTAGATGCTGTCCGGACCCTCGGTCAGGGTGCCGCGGTTGAGCTCGTACAGCCGCTGCCAGCCGCCCTGCACCTTGTGCTGGTCGGCGATCGCGGACAGCCAGTCGCCCTCGACCACGGTGTAGTCGCCGTTCTGGGCCTGCTGCTGGCGCTTCTGGACCCAGTCGCTCCGGTTTCCGGAGGCGGCGGAGTCGGTGCTGGCCTGCGTGCCGTCCTGGGAGGGCGCGGAGGGCGCGGCGGGCTTTGCGGCCGGGGCCTGGGTCTGCGGAGCGGGCTTGGCGGCCGGGGCGGCCGGCTTGGCGCTCTGCGCGGGCTTGGCGGCGGTCGAGCCCGCGGTGGAGCCCGCCGAGGTGTCGACGGCGGCCGCGGCGCCGCCCTTGGTGAGGCCGGCCTGGACCGAGCACACCGGCCAGGCGCCGGGGCCCTGCGAGGCGAGGACCTTCTCGGCGACGGCGATCTGCTGGTCCTTGGTGGCCAGGTCGGCGCGCGCCGCGAAGGCGGTGCCGCCGAAGGCGGACCAGGTGCTGGAGGTGAACTGGAGGCCGCCGTAGAAGCCGTTGCCCGTGTTGATGCTCCAGTTGCCGCCGCTCTCGCACTGGGCGACCTTGTCCCAGGTGGCGACGGTGGCGGCGGAGGCGGTGCCGGAGGCGATGCAGGGGACGGTGAGGCCGACGCCCGCGACGCCGAGGGCGGCGATCACGCGACGGGTGCGGCTGGACAGACGAGTGCCGTTGGTGGGCAGCATGAAGACGCGGTCCTCTCCCACGCCTGCGAGGTGAGCTGTCGGATTCGGGCTGGAGTTGCCCGGCCGCGCTGTGGGCGCGGCTTCACCCCTAGCCCTGGACCGTTCCGGAGATCGGTCCGGGGCGACTTACCTGTGGGTCCCCCGCTCCTGCCGTGGTGCGATTTCGCGCTGCCAGGACATCCGACGGCAGGACTCGGCGTCGCGGATGAACCGGGTTCGTGTGGTCACGAACGGGGAGCACGTTAATCAGACTTAAGTTCAAACTGCAAACTGCTGTGATGCGCATCACGGTTTAGTGGGAACTGCCAAAATTGCCGCTCCCCATGATCGCAAATGATCGTTTTCAGGCAACCCTGTTGTGGAAGCCCACAACTGGCAGCACTTCAGAAGTGGTGTGACGGCGCGTCGAATCGCGGGCCGGAGCGCCCGGGCAGATGCTGCGGCGGTCGTGATGCGAGCGCCCGCGACCGCGTTTCCTATTTCCTTTCAAATAGGCCAGAACGGACATTCCACTTCATCGCCGTCCGACTTCCGCGCGGGACGGCCATGGACCGGCGGAGCAAAACCGAAGGGCCCGGAACGCATGCCGTTCCGGGCCCTTCGGTGCGCGCCAACCGGCGCGCGTCGTCGACTACCGCCCTGCGGGCCCCTGGGAGGCCGCGTGGGCGCCGCGGACGCCCTCCAGAGCCCCCTCGGCCTCGGCGGCCGCCGCCTCCGCCTCGGCCCGTGCCAGGTCCTCCGGGGACGGCGCGGGCAGCGCCGCCAGGTAGGTGGAGGCGATCAGCTGGCCGACCGACGGGTACGAGCCCAGCGGCGCGGCCGACGGGCAGCCGGTCTCCTCGGCGGCGGTGGCGAGCAGCTCGGAGTCCGCCTCCGGGCCGATCACCAGCGGGGCCAGCGCCGGGCGCTGCGAGCCGGTGTCCCTGAGGTGGTTGACGGCCGCGGCCACCGAGCCGGGCACGTCGAGCGCGGCGGCGACGACCGGCACGGCCAGTCGGGCGGCCAGCAGCACGCCGGTGATGCCGGCTGCCGCGGCCGCGTCCTCGCCGCCGACGGTGGTCAGCACCACGCCGTCCGCGGCGGTCGCGATGGCGAACAGCCGGGCGCGGTCGGCCCGGGCCAGCCCGGCCTCGGACAGCCGGACGTGCACGGCCTCGGCCAGCAGCGGGTGCGGGCCCAGCGGGTCGGTGACGGGCGCGCCGTACTCGGCGGCGAGCGCGTGAAGCTCGGTCAGGAAGGTGTGCGGGCCGGGCACCAGCGGCACCAGGACGGGCGTCGGCAGTCCGGCCTCGGCCGCCATGGCCAGCAGCTCGGCCACGGTGCGGTCCTCGCCGCCCGCGCCCTCGCCGCCGTTGCCGGGCAGGTAGCCGACCGCGGTCCGGACGCCGTTCTGCTCGGTGCGGACGATCGAGAGCAACTCCTCGACGACCGAGCGGGACTCGGGCCCGGCGGTCGCGGGCACGGCGAGCACCAGGGCCGGGGCGCCGGCCGGGATCTCGGGGCGCTCGGGACGACGGTGGCGCCCCCGCGCACGGGAGCCTGGAGTACGGACGGGCAGTGGCGCGCCCGGGATGGCTGCGGTGCTCATGCCGGAGATCGTAGGACATCTGCCCGTCCGGCTTGCAGTCGGCTGCCGCGTGGGTTTCACGCGGTCGCGGTCCGGAGGCCGGTGCGTCTCCGGCACCGGTCCGGGCACTTTGCCTACAATCCGGACATTCCGCTCCCAATCCCCGCGCGACCGCCGGTGGTTGCCTCGACGCGACCCGAGGGCGCCGGCGTTGCACCTGGGGCGCGTGAGATGTCTCACAGCATGAGGATGGTTTGACGGAGGGTCACGGGGGTGCGACTCCCGGCATTCGAAGATCAACATTCAGCGGGGAGGCGCTCACGGCCGGTTATCGCGCGCCCGACGATTCATCGGCTATGTCCGTTTACGTACCGTCAGGAGAAGGGTCCGTGAAGAGTTCGCGGCTGCGGACAAAAGGCCACGTGCACCTGCAACGTCCCGTGCTGATGCACGTGCACTGCGGCTATCATCGCGTCAAGTGAGGCGTTGTGCCGGACCGGTACGGGGCCGGTCCGTTCGTTTCGACGGTGCCGGGGGCGCCGCGCTGGACGACAACTCCGGAAGCTCTTCGGGAGATTTCTATGCACGACTCGCAGGACACGCACGGCTCGTACGACACCTACAACGGGATGGCCGCCGCCGATCTCCAGGGGGTGGTCTGGCAGAAGAGCCGGCACAGCAACTCCCAGGGCAACTGCGTCGAGTTCGCGGCCCTGCCCGGCGGCGATGTGGCGATGCGCAACTCGCGGTTCCCGGACGGCCCGGCCCTCATCTACACCCGGGCCGAGATCGCCGCCCTGCTGCTGGGGGCCAAGGACGGGGAGTTCGACCACCTGGCGGTCTGACCGACCGCCGTGCTCCATCATCGGGGGGCCGTCGTGGGTGCCGACACCACGACGGCCTTTGTCTTTGTCTCCTCCGGGGGCCTCTTCGCCGGCGGTCTCCGCTTCGGAGGTGTCCGCTCCGGAGGCGTCCGCACTGGAGCGGAAGTCCTCGGCGGGGCCGAGTGGAAGGGCCCGGGGTGTGGTCCTCCCGGGGCTTCCGTCGACCGGCCGTGCGCCGCCCGGCGCATGGTCCGTCCTGGGCGTGCGGCCCGTTCGGGTCGGGGGCCCGGTCGGGGCGCACGGCCCGTCCTAGGCCGAGCGCCGATGCCGTCCGCCGATCTCGACGGGGCCGTCGAGCGGTGAGCGGCCGCCGAGTCCGGGGTGCCCGTCCAGCGGGGAGCCGACGATCGTCTCCGCCTCGAACATCGCCCAGACCACCTTGCCGCTGCCCAGCGGGTGCCAGCCCCAGGAGCGGCTGAACGACTCCACCAGGTGCAGCCCGCGGCCGGATTCGGCGACGAAGTCGGCCTCCCGTGCGATCGGGCCGATGCTGCTCGGATCGCTCACCGCGCAGACCACCTGGGGTGCGCGGTGCACCAGGCTTATTCGGATCGGGAGCCGGCCGTCCGGGGTCGGCTGCAGGGGAAAGCCGTACTCGCCCTGGGTGCCGCCCGACGGGTCGGGCCGTGCGCCGATCGCATGCCGGAGCGCGTTGGTCACGAGTTCCGACGCCACCAGCGCGACGTCGTCGAACAGCTCCGTCAGGCCCCAGTGCTGGAGCGTGCTCCGAGCGAAGTCGCGCGCGGTTCTGACGGCTTCGAAGCGAGGAGCGAGCGTACAGGTGACCACAAGGGGGTCAACCGCCAAAGCCGTACCGGTGCTCATGAAGAGCTCCTCCCATAAGGGGGCGGACACGGCTGGACCCGCCGGGGTCATGCCGGTCACCTCCGACTCGCTCGGCCGCTCGGCCGCCCCCTCGACCAGGCGCGCGCGCACTCGAACGCCCGATGACGCGGGGGACGTCGTCGGGTCGGTGCACGGAGTCGCGCGTGGGGTCGACACGGAGCCCGCGGGATTGCCAGGGATGTGCAGGTGCACGTGCACCATGGTGGTGTGCGCTCACTGCAGATGCAAGAGTCGATTCACGTGCAGTCGCACTATTGGCATATGCAAGCGCCGGATGCACGTGCATCCTGGTGTGTGGAGTGCGGAACTGATAGGAACATCCGTCAGTATCGGCACCGTGAGCGCTCAACTGATGGCAGACTGTGCGCTGTTTGCCCTAGGTGGAGGTTTCGACCGCATGACCACAGTTCAGCCGGGCGGCGGCTCGATGGTCCGCCGGATCCTCCTCGGCTCGCAGCTGCGCCGCCTGCGTGAGGCGCGCGGCATCACCCGCGAGGACGCGGGCTACGCGATCCGGGCCTCCGAGTCCAAGATCAGCCGCATGGAACTCGGCCGCGTCAGCTTCAAGGAGCGCGACGTCGCCGACCTGCTCAGTCTGTACGGCGTGGACGACGGCATCGAGCGGGAAGCCCTGCTCGGCCTCGTCCGCGAGGCCAACAAGTCCGGCTGGTGGCACAGCTTCAACGACGTGCTGCCGGGCTGGTTCCAGACCTACGTCGGCCTGGAGGAGGCCGCCCAGCTGATCCGCACCTACGAGGTGCAGTTCATCCCCGGGCTGCTCCAGTCCGAGGAGTACGCACGGGCGGTTTTCGGACAGAGTCGGCCGGTCATCAGCGAGGAGGAGGTCGAGCGACGGGTCAGCCTGCGGCTGCGCCGTCAGAAGCTGCTGGCCGAGGGCGCCAGCCCGCGCCTGTGGGCCGTCATCGACGAGGCGGCGCTGCGCCGGCCGGTCGGCGGGCCCAAGGTGATGCGCGGTCAGGTGCAGTACCTGATCGACGTGGCCGAGCAGGCCAACGTGGTGATCCAGGTCATGCCGTTCCGGTTCGGCGCGCACGCGGGCGAGTCCGGGGCGTTCACGATCCTGCGCTTCCCGGAGCAGGACCTCGCGGACGTGGTCTACCTGGAGCAGCTCACCAGCGCGCTCTACCTGGACAAGCGCGACGACGTCGACGCCTACATCCAGGTCATGGAGCGGCTCTGCGTGGACAGCCTCACGCCGGAACGCACGATAGACCTGCTCGCCTCGATCCTGAAGGAACGCTGAGCCGCTGCCGTCCGGGGCCTGTGAGCTCCCTCCCTCGCGAGGCCCCTCGGCAGCCGGTCACCAGGCCGCCCACCCGCCGTCAGCCGCGGGCCGGCGGCCGTTCGCGTTCCGGCGGGGACTGCTGCGGCGGGCGGCCCAGGTCCCAGGCCAGGTCGTAGCGGCCGAAGAGGTCGGCGCGGATCAGAGCCAGCGGGCTCTCGGCGCCCGGCAGCAGCACCCCGATGCAGCCGCCCATCAGCGCGCTGCGCAGCACCGCGTGCTCGGCGACCGGGTCGGGCGCGCCCCAGTCCCGCAGCAGCCCCTGGAGGATGGCGCCGAGCTGCTGCTGCTCCGGGTCCTGGACGAAGGCGCCGTTGTCCGGGTCGAGGATCAGCGCCAGGTGGGAGCGCATCACCCGGGGGTGGTCCATCGCCAGGCCGAGCACGGTGTCGATCGCCCCGGCCAGCCGTGCGTCGGGGGAGGACCCGGGGGCCAGCTCCGCCAGCGTGGCGGCCAGTGACTGGTGCATCATCCGGTGCGTCGCGGACTGCATGAGCAGCCGTTTGCCGTCGAAGTAGTACGAGAGCAGGCCGCGGGCGAGACCGGCCCGCTCGGCGATGTCCGTGAGCGTGGTGCCCGCGTAACCGCACTGGTCAACCAGCTCGACGGTGGCCCGCATGATCCGCCGGCGGGAGCGTTGCCGCATCTCCTCATTGACCGAATCCCCGCGAGGTGCCATCGTGTCTGCTCCGAACGTTCGTTGGCTCCGGGCCAATATACTTGTGGAGCCGACAGCCGCACCGGGATACCGTGCCCCGGCGGGCACTGCCCGGGCGGCCGCCACGAAGACGGCCGGCTCCACCGACACGGGGGTTTGGTGGAGCCGGCGCCATGGCCCGACGGCGCGGAGGCCGGTCGCGGGCGGGGTCCGGGGATCAGCGCCCGGCCAGGACGTCGGCCCGGGCCGCGGTCGACCCGACCGGCGGCTCGTCACGATCCGGCACGGGTGCGGGAACCGCCTTGCGACGCCGGTCCACCAGGGCGCCTGCCGTCGCGACCACCAGGCCGACCACCGCGACCACCGTGACGAACAGCAACGCCGGCCGGTAGCCGTCCAGCTGGGCCTGCGGGCTGTCGCCGCCCGCGCTGCCGGCCGTGATCATCGCGGTCGACCCGGCGAGGACCACCGCGGTGCCGACCTGGATCGCGGTGTTCACCAGACCCGAGGCCAGTCCCTGCTCCTCGTCGCCCACGCCGTCGGTGGCGGCGATGTTCACCGAGGGGAAGGCGAACGCGAAGCCCACGCCGAGCAGCAGCATCGAGGGCAGCACCAGGCCCGGGTACGAGCTGTGCTCGTCCAGCCGCAGGAACAGGGCGAAGGCGGCGACCAGTGAGGCCAGGCCGATCGGCAGCAGCCGCCCGGTGCCGAAGCGGTCCACGATCGGGCCCATGAACGGCGCCGAGAGCGCGATGAGGGCCGCGGCGGGCAGCAGTCCGAGCGCCATCTCCAGGGCCGACCAGCCGAGCAGGTGCTGGAGGTAGAGGGTGACCACGAACTGGAACCCGCCGTACGCGCCGGTCATCGCGAAGGCGACCACGTTGGCCCGGGCGACCGAGCCGTTGCGGAAGATGCCGAGCCGCACCAGCGGGTGCGCGGCGCGGCTCTCCACCCGCAGGAAGGCGGCGGCCAGCACGGCGACGACCAGCAGCGAGCCAAGGGTGCGCGGGCTCAGCCAGCCGGCGCCCTGGGCCTCGGTCACGGTGAAGACCAGCAGCAGGACGGTCGCCGTGCCGGTGATCGCGCCGAGGACGTCGTAGCCGCCCTGGGCGCGCTCCTCGACCGGGCGGGGGAGCAGCCGGACGGCGAAGAGCAGGGCGAGCAGCGCGACCGGGACGGGCATCAGGAAGGTCCAGCGCCAGCCGACCGAGGTGAGCAGGCCGCTGAGCACCAGGCCGAGCGAGAAGCCGCTGGCGCCGCAGGTGGTGTATATCGACAGCGCGCGGTTGCGGGCGGGGCCCTCCGCGAAGGTCGTGGTGATGATCGACAGGCCGGCCGGGGCGGTGAAGGCGGCGCTGACGCCCTTGAGGAAGCGGGCCGCGATCAGCAGGCCGCCGTCGTCGACCAGGCCGCCGACCAGCGATGCGGCGGCGAAGACGCCCAGGGCGACCAGGAACACCCGGCGGCGGCCGAGCAGGTCGGCGGCGCGCCCGCCGAGCAGCAGCAGGCCGCCGTAGCCGAGTACGTAGCCGGAGACCACCCACTGAAGGGTGGAGGTGGACAGGTGCAGGTCGGAGCCGATGGACGGAAGGGCGACGCCCACCATGGAGACGTCCAGGGCGTCCAGGAACATGGCGGCGCAGAGCACGATCAGGGTGCCCCAGAGGCGGGGAGTCCAGTGCGGCCCGCTGGTTGACGGGGCGTCGGGTGACGTGACGGTCGCGGTGGTCATGGGGAGGACAGTACATGCACATGCATTCAATGCAAATGAATTAAATGTGAACGCATTAATTGTCGATGCACGTGCTAGGGTGGCGGCGTGGCTGAACTCGACTCCCCGGCGGAGGCCGGTCTCGTCGCGCAGTGGCGCGAACTGCTGGCCCGGCATGCCGCCGCGGCCTGCGCCCTCGACCGCGAACTGGGCGACCGGTACGGGCTGGGCATGAGCGAGTTCGAGGTGCTGGAGCGTCTCGTCGAGAACTGCGGGGGCGGTGGGGGCCAGGCGGTGCGGGTGAGCGAGCTGGCCCACACCGTCCATCTGAGCCAGAGCGCGCTCTCGCGGCTGATCGCCCGCCTGGAGAAGGCCGGACTGGTCACCCGGGCGATGTGCGAGAGCGACCGCCGGGGCGTCCAGCTCACCCTCACCGAGGCCGGCCGGGAACGCTACGAGCAGGCCAGGCCGCTTCACCGCCGGGTGCTGGAGCAGGCCCTCGGCGACGGTCCCGGCCCGGTCGGCGGATCAGCCTCCGGCTGACGTCGCGTCAGAACCGCCGCACTGGTGCTTTGTCGACCTCACAGCAGGGAGTGCAGCCCCGGTGCCGCGGCCAGCAGCACGACCACGGCGGGCGCGGCGAGCGCCGCGACGGTGAGCCGCAGCCGGTGCGGGACGGAGAGCCGCGGACGGCCCGCGAGCAGTCGGTCCACCCGCTTCGGGGACTGTGCCAGGCCGGGCGGGCAGGAGCCGAACACCCCACGGTCCAGGTTGAGTTCGGCCAGCGCGAGGGCGGTGGTGTGCCGGCCGTGCCGACGGGCGGCCCGGTCGTCGGCGGCCAGTTCGACCAGCTCCGCCACCTGGTTCCGGAAGGCGCTGAACACGCCGACCCCGGGGAAGCCCGAGGCGAGCGCCTGGGCGAACTGCTGGAGCCAGTGGTGCCGGGCCCGGACGTGACCGCGCTCATGGCTCAGCACGGCGGCCAGCTCCCGGTCGGTCAGCTGCTGGAGGGCGCCGGTGGTGACCACCAGCCGGGAGTCCGGGCCGGGCAGCGACCAGGCCTCCGGACGGACGTTCTCCAGGACCACCAGCCGTTCCCGGCGGCTCCGGGCGGTCGCGATGGTGTCGGGCAACTCCGGTGCCCGGTTCGCCAGTTGGGCGTGCCGGCGATTGCGCACCGCCTTCGCCGTACGAACCTCCCGGGTCAGCGCCAGCACCGTCTGCACCCCGCCCGCGGCCAGCACCGCGGCGCACAGCCGGCCCCAGCCCTCGGCCTCCTGGAGGCCGTACGCCGCCTCCACGCCGTGCGGCGCGCCCGCGAACACCAGCGAGCGCAGCTCCGGCAGGGCGGCGGAGGCCGCCAGGAGGAGGCCCAGCGCGCAGCAGAGCAGAACGGCCACCACCAGGCACTGCCACACCAGCAGCGCCAGCACCGGTTCGCGCTCCGCCCAGCGGGCCCGGGCCAGCAGCCGGGGCACGAGGGTCGAGAGCAGCAGGCCGAGCAGCAGCAGGCCGATCAGGGCAGGCATCGATGGGCTCCCCGAGTACGCACGGAACGCGACAACGCGCTCCCTGCCAACCTATGCGCTGGCGACGCCCGGTGGAACGGCTTTCGACCGGCCAGTGACCAACGCCACGCTCGGACGGGGGCTTTGGCGTGGAGGGGGCGGGGGCAGGGACGTTTCGGCGTGGAGGGGGCGGAGGCTCTGGGGTGTCGGGAGGGTGTCCCGCAGGGCGTCACATGGTCAGGAGCATGGCGAACATGCCGATGCCCATGGTCAGTCGGCAGGCCTGCGGCAGCCCGGCGGTGCCGACCGCGAGGGTGCCCGCCGGAGTGCGCAGCAGCCGGCTGCCGGTCCAGACGGTGTACGCGGCGAAGTAGAGGAGGAGCACCCCGGTCAGCAGCGGAAGGCCCAGGGCGGCGGCTCGGTGGTGGCCGTGCCCGGAGGCGGACGCCATCGCGAGGGCCATGTACGTCATGGCGAGCGCGCCGACCGCGTGGTGCAGCCGGTGCGCCCGGCCGGCCGGGGCGTGGGCGGCGGCGAGCAGGAAGGCGGTGGCGGGGAGGCCGAAGAGCCCGGCCCAGACGGCGGGCGGGACGGTGGCGCCGGTGACGGCCATCGCGGCCATGCCCAACCCCATCAGGGCCTCGGCGGCGTCGGACTCGCGGGCGAGCGGCCGGTGCCCACCGCCCGGGGCGCAGGGGGAGTGGCGCAGCCGGACCAGGCAGGACGTGCCGGCGCCGGTGGCGAGGAGGGCGAGGAGCCAGTTGACCAGGGTGGGTCCGTGCAACGGCGGCCTCCCGGGGCGGTGGGCGCCGGGGGCGGCGAACAGGGGACAGCGAACAGCGGTCGGCGGACAGATGACAGCGAACAGATGATGAAATCTGTCGGCTGTCATCTGTCATCCGTGAGCTGTCATCTGTTCGCCGCCCCCGTGCGCGGCGACGGACGTCCGGTCCACGATCACCGCACCCGGCCGGGCACGGCCAGGGCGCGTACAGGGGCGCACAGTGGTGCCCGTCGTTGCGAAAGCCCTGGCCGCGCATCCGTCGCGTACTCGTCGCGCACCCGTCGCACGCCTGGTCGCACTCCCCGGCCGAGCGGACCGCTCACCCGGCCGCCATCAGGCCGGGGCGCTCAGCCCTGGAGCCGACCCGAGGCGACCACCCGGCTGAGGAACTGCCGCGTCCGCTCCTCCTGCGGATCGCCGAACACCTGCTCCGGCGGCCCCTGTTCGAGCACCACCCCGCCGTCCAGGAAGCAGACCTGGTCGGCGACCTCACGGGCGAAGCCCATCTCGTGGGTGGAGAGGACCATCGTCATCCCCTGTTCCTTGAGGTCCCGCACCACCGACAGCACCTCGCCGACCAGCACCGGGTCGAGCGCCGCGGTGATCTCGTCGAGGAGCAGCAGCCGCGGCCCGGTGGCCAGCGCGCGCACGATGGCGACCCGCTGCTGCTGCCCGCCGGAGAGCCGGTCCGGGTACTCCTCGGCCTTGGCCGCCAGCCCGAGCCGGTCGAGCAGTTCCAGCGCCCGGGCCCGTGCCTCGGCCCGGGCGACGCGGTGCACCCGGCGCGGGGCGAGCGTGATGTTCTCCAGCACCGTCAGATGCGGGAACAGGTTGTACGACTGGAACACCACGCCGATCCGGCGCCGCACGGCGTCCTCGTCCGCGCGCGGATCGGTGATCTCCTCGCCGTCCAGGAAGATCGCCCCGTCGTCGATCCCCTCCAGCAGGTTGACGCAGCGCATCAGCGTGGACTTGCCGGAGCCGGAGGCCCCGATCAGCGCCGTCACCGAGTGCTCGGCCACGGCGAGGTCCACGTCGCGCAGCACCACCTGGCCGCCGAAGGTCTTGCGCACCGACTCCAACCGGAGCACGTCGCTCGACGTCACACCGCACCTCCCTGGAGCTGGCGGCGGTTCATCCGGGTGGTCAGCCAGTCGGCGAACCGGGTCAGCGGAATGGTCAGCACGATGAACACCAGCCCCGCCACCAGGTACGGCGTGAAGTTGAAAGAGCGAGCCGCGATGATCTTCGCCGCGTACACCGCGTCGATCGCGCCGCCGATCGAGACCAGCCCGGTGTCCTTCTGGAGGCTCACCAGGTTGTTGAGCAGCGGCGGTACGACCCGGCGGACGGCCTGCGGCAGCACCACGTACCGCATCGTCTGCGCGTTGGTCAGCCCCAGCGACCGCGCCGCGGCCCGCTGGCTCGGGTGCACCGACTCGATGCCGGAGCGGAACACCTCCGACACGTACGCCGAGTAGGTCAGCACCAGGGCGGCCCCGCCCAGCAGCAGCGGATCGGTGGTCACCCCGGTCAGCCGCAGCGCCGGCACTCCGGTGATCATCACCAGCAGGCAGATGATCATCGGCAGCCCGAGGAAGAAGTCCACGTACGCCGTGGCCAACAGCCGTACCGGCAGGAAGACCGGACCGCGCAGCGTCCGCAGCACCGCCAGCAGCAGCCCGAACAGCAGGATCAGCGCCCCGCAGCCGAGCATCAGCTCCAGGTTCAGCCGCAGTCCCTTCAGTACCTCGGGCAGCGCCTGACGGGCGTAGTCGAGGTTGAAGAAGGTCCGCCGAGTCACCTCCCACCCGGGGGAGTTGACGATCAGGAGGTAGAGCACGACGGCCGTGGCCAGGGTCGAGCCGGTGGCGATCAGCGCCGAGCGGCGGGCCCGGGACCGCCGGTACGCCTCGTGCGCCAGCCGCCGCTCGGACGGGCGGTAGTCGTCCTCCGTCGCCGGCGCCTTGGTGAGCTCCGCCGGACCGGCGGCGCCCGGCGCCTCCCCGCCCGGCGCCTCCCCGCCCGGCGCCTCCCCGCCCGGCCCGGGGCTCAGGTCAGCGCTCACTTCAGCACCGGTGCCGAGACGGCGTCGGACAGCCACTGCTTCTCCAGCTTCGCCAGCGTGCCGTCGGCGCGCAGAGCGTCCACGGCCTGGGAGACGCAGCCGGTCAGCTTGGAGCCCTTGTCCAGCACCAGACCGAACTGCTCGGCCTGCGCGGCGGCCTCGAACTGGCCGACCACCTGGGCCTCCGGGACCTCGGCGCCGGTGATGTAGAAGGCGGTCGGCAGGTCCACCACCAGGGCGTCGATCTGGCCGTTCTTCAGCGCTGCCTTGGCCAGGTCGTTGGAGTCGAAGACGGCTGGCTGGGTGCTCGGCTTGATGGTGTTGGTGATGGTGTCCAGGCTCGTGGTGCCGACCTGCGCGCCGAGCTTGGCGCCCTTGAGGTCGGCGATGCTCCTGGCGCCCGCCGCCTTGGAGTTCTTCAGCGCGATGACGGTCTGGCGCACGTCGTAGTAGCCGGAGGAGAAGTCCACGGCCTGCTTGCGCTCGTCGCTGACGGACACCTGGTTGATGTCGAAGTCGAAGTCCTTGGCGCCGGGGGAGGTCGCCTTGTTGAACGGCGCGACCACCCAGCCGACCTTCTCCTTCGGGTAGCCGAGCTTCTCGGCGACCGCGTAGGCCACGGCGGACTCGAAGCCCTTGCCGTTCTCCGGCTTGTCGTCGGAGAACCACGGGTCGTACGCGGGCTTGTCGGTGCCGACGGTCAGCGTTCCGGCGGTGCGCGTGGCCAGCGCACCCGGCGCGCAGCCCGCCGCCGTCCCGGCCGCGCCCGAGGCGGCGTCGGACTTCGGGTCCTGCGGCGCGCAGGCGGTCAGCACGGCCGCGGCGGCGACCAGCGCGGCGATGGGCAGTACGGAGGAGGGCTTGCGGAGGGTCATGACGGGGCTCCAGGGAAGGACCGGCGGGACGGGGGGAACGAGGAGGGGCACGGGAGGGCGCGACGGGCGGCCCGCATCCCGGCGGGTCACTTCCCCCCGGTGGCGGCGCCGGAACACACGCGGCATGGTCGGCGTACGGGCCCGCGTCCGCGGCACCCCCCGAGCCGGATCGGCAGCAGCCGGGGCGGCGGCAGGCCGGTCAACAGCAGCGGCGACAGCGGCAGCTCAGGCCGCGCGCGCGACAGCGACGGCAGACGTGCCGACGGGAGGGCGCCCGGAAGGGGTTGTCGTGGCGTTCGGCCACCGTGATCACCGCCGGGAGCATGCGGGGAGGTTCGCATCAGAACAGCGCATCTGTCCAGAACATCCAGATCACTGTCCACATGCCGGACAACCCGCCTCCCGTCGAAGGTTTGGGCGCCGGAGGGGCTGTGCACCGGAGCTTTGCCGGTCCTGGCCCTCTTGAACAGGAGAACCTTTCGTACTTATGGTGTCTCCGTTGAAATAACTCCTGTCGAAGTGAGTCCACGATGCAGAATCTTTCGCCAAGGCTCGCTGTGGCGGCCGACGCCCCGGTCTCGACCCTCGCCGGCCACCCGGCCTGGCTGCGCCTGAAGGAGGCCGTCGAGACGCTGCGCCCGCTCCAGTCGAAGGACGGCTCGATCGACCTGGCCGCCGTCCAGCGGCACACGGTCGACCCGCTGGTCGCCACCGTCCGCGCCGCCGTCCAGGAGCTCGCTCCGCACTTCCCGCACGACGCCGCCTACCTGGCCGCCGTCGACGCGGACCTCGCCAAGTGGGCCGACACCGGCTACCGCGAGCCCGACTTCCTGGACTCGCTGCTCGCCTTCCAGCCCGCCGACCAGCGCGAGGACGGGCTGGAGCACCTGGTCGTCTTCCCGATGTACACCCAGAACGGCAACCCGGACCGCAACCTGGAAGCCGTCCTGCTGAGCGTCGTGTGGCCCGACTGGCTGGCCGAGCTGGAGCGCACCCGCTTCGACAACCCGATGTTCGTGCCGATCACCTTCACGGACTTCACCGCCGGCTACGACACCAACTCCGCCGTGCTCTTCCCCGAGACGGTCTCCGTGCGCAAGGCGCCGGAGCGTTTCACCTGGGGCGGCATCTTCTGCGACCGCGAGGCCGCCCGCTTCCGCGCCGTCTCCACCAGCGCCGTCCAGCAGCTCGGCCTGGAGATCCCGGCCGACGCCGAGGGCCTGCTCCAGGACCAGCAGCGCGCGCAGGAGACCTTCGTCCTGTGGGACCTGGTCCACGACCGCACCCACAGCCACGGCGACCTGCCGTTCGACCCCTTCATGATCAAGCAGCGCAGCCCGTTCTGGATGTACGGCCTGGAGGAGCTCCGCTGCGATCTCACCACCTTCAAGGAGGCGGTGAAGCTGGAGACCGAGGGCAACCCGCACGCCCGCGACGTCCAGTACGCGATCCTCTTCGACCGCCTGTTCCGCTTCCCTGTCTCCGGCGACCGGGTGCGCAACTACGACGGCATGGGCGGCCAGCTGCTCTTCGCCTACCTGCACAAGCACGACGCGCTGCGCTGGCGCGACAACCGCCTCAGCATCGACTGGGAGCGCGCCCCGCAGGTCACCAACGCGCTCTGCGCCGAGATCGAGACCCTCTACCGCGACGGCATCGACCGGCCGAAGCCGGCCCACTGGATCGCCGCCTACGAGCTGGTCTCCCGCTACCTCACCCCGCACCCGGCCTCCACCTGGGCGAAGGGCTCCGAGGCGCTGCCGCTCGACATCACCGACGGCAAGGCCCTCAACAAGGCCCTGTGCGACGCCGTGCTCCCGGACGAGTTCCCGCTGAGCATGTTCTACGAGGCCCTCAACAAGAAGCTGAGCGGCGTCATCGCCGCCACCGCCGGCATCACCGGCGCCGGGATCCAGGGAGTCGCCGCGTGACCACCTCCACCAACGCCCCGCTGGCCGGCAAGGTCATCGCCGTCGCCGGAGCCAGCGGCCCGGCCGGCCGCGCCGTGCTGCGCCGCCTCACCGCCGACGGTGCCACCGTGATCGGCGCCGACATCGACGCCCAGCGCCTGGAGTCCGCCCTGGACGCCACCCGGGTGGCCGTCCGCGGCGCCAAGGTCAGCGGCCAGGTGATCGACCTGCTCGACCCGCAGGAGGTCCACGACTGGGCCGACCACCTGGAGTCGGAGCACGGCCACGTCGACGGCCTGTTCCACCTGGTCGGCGGCTGGCGCGGCAGCAAGACCTTCTTCGACACCCGGCTGGACGACTGGGACTTCCTGCACGACACCGTCGTGCGGACCCTCCAGCACACCTCGCTGGCCTTCCAGCCCGCGCTGGTCCGCAGCACCGCCGGCCGCTACGCGATGATCTCCGCCGCGGCCGCGCACAAGCCCACCGCCGGCGGCGCCGCCTACGCGGCCGCCAAGGCCGCCACCGAGGCGTGGACCCTCGCGATGGCGGACTCCTTCAAGAAGGAGACCACCGACCCCGACGGCGAGCCCACCGCCGCGGCTGCGATCCTGGTCATCAAGGCGCTGGTCAGCCCTGAAATGCGGGCCGAGAAGCCGGAGGCGAAGTTCGCCGGCTTCACGGACACCACCGACCTCGCCGGACACCTGGCGGGCCTCTGGGACCGCCCCGCAGCAGAACTGAACGGACAGCACCTGTGGCTGACAGCCCGATGACCGACCTCACCCGTACGGACGCGGTACGGCGGCACGACCCCGCCGTCCGCGGCTTCGCCAGCGACAACTACGCCGGCGTCCACCCGGAGGTCCTCGCCGCGATAGCCCTCGCCAACGGCGGTCACCAGATCGCCTACGGCGAGGACGACTACACGGCCCACCTCCAGGACGTCTTCCGCCGCCACTTCGGCGAGAAGGCCGAGGCCTACCCCGTCTTCAACGGCACCGGCGCCAACGTGGTCGCCCTCCAGTCGCTGCTCCCGCGCTGGGGCGCGGTGGTCTGCGCAGAGTCGGCCCACATCCACGTCGACGAGGGCGGCGCCCCGGAGAAGATGGGCGGCATCAAGCTGCTCACCGTCCCCACCCCGGACGGCAAGCTCACCCCCGAGCTGCTCGACCAGCAGGCCTGGGGCTTCGGCGACGAGCACCGCGCGCAGCCGCTCGCGGTCTCCATCACCCAGAGCACCGAGCTCGGCACCCTCTACACCCCCGACGAGATCCGCGCGATCACCGAGCACGCCCACCAGCTGGGCATGCTCGTCCACGTGGACGGCTCCCGACTGGCCAACGCCGCCGCCTCGCTCGGCCTGCCGCTGCGGGACTTCACCACCGACGTCGGCGTCGACGTGCTCTCCTTCGGCGGGACGAAGAACGGCCTGCTCTTCGGTGAGGTCGTGGTGGTGCTCAACCCGGAGCGGGTGCGCAACATCAAGTACCTGCGCAAGACCTCGATGCAGCTCGCGTCGAAGATGCGCTTCGTCTCGGTCCAGTTCGAGGCGCTGCTCTCCGGCGACCTCTACCTCCGCAACGCCGGCCACGCCAACGCGATGGCCAGCCGCCTGGAGGCAGCGGTCCGGAAGATCGACGGCGTCGAGGTGGTCCGCCCGGTCCAGGCGAACGCGGTGTTCGCGATCCTCCCGCGCGAGGTGAGCGAGCGGCTCCAGAAGCGCTACCGCTTCTACTTCTGGAACGAGCACACCGGCGAGGTCCGCTGGATGTGCGCCTTCGACACCACGGAGGCCGACATCGACGCCTTCGCGGCGGCCATCGCCGAGGAGATGGGCCGCGCCTGACGGTGCCCGAACCACGGATCGTCCCGTCCCGCGTCAGCGGGGCGGGACGATTTGCATGTGGCGGGCCGGTCCCCGTACAGTTCCGGAGTCGCCGCGGGAGACCGGGGCGGCAAAGCGGAAAGCAAATCCGATGAATGAAACT
>NZ_JBVJBI010000071.1:0-26312 GCF_055589745.1 Kitasatospora sp. NPDC041917
CCGGTCATCGCGACCAGCTTGCCGCCCTCCTGCTCCTTCTTGATCAGGGCCATCTTGTCCTCGGGCGTGGCCTCGGCGAGGAAGTCGTCCACGCCCGCTTCGTCCGCGATCGCCTTGGCGGTCAACGGATTGTCACCCGTGATCATGACGGTCCTGATGCCCATCCGGCGCAGGTCCTCGAAGCGCTCGTGGATGCCGTTCTTGACGACGTCCTTGAGGTGGATGACACCGAGGACGGCGGCAGGGCCCGTGCCGCGCTGCTCGGCGACGACGAGGGGCGTGCCGCCCATCGCGGAGATGCCGTCCACGAGCGGGCCGATCTCGGTGCCGGGGGTGCCGCCGTTCTCCTCGACCCAGTGGACGACCGCGCCGGCCGCGCCCTTGCGGATGCGTCGCAGGCCTCCGTCCTCGTGCAGGTCGACGCCGCTCATCCGGGTCCGGGCGGAGAACTCGATCCATTCGGCCTGGCCGATCTCGTCCTGGGCGCGGGCCCGCAGTCCGTACCTCTGCTTGGCGAGGACGATGATGGACCGGCCTTCGGGGGTCTCGTCGGCGAGGCTGGAGAGTTGCGCGGCGTCGGCCAGCCGTCCGACCTCCGTGCCGCCGACCGGGGTGAACTCGGCGGCCTGGCGGTTGCCGAAGGTGATCGTGCCGGTCTTGTCGAGCAGCAGCGTCGACACGTCGCCCGCGGCCTCGACGGCGCGGCCGGACAGGGCGAGCACGTTGCGCTGCACGAGCCGGTCCATGCCGGCGATGCCGATCGCCGACAGCAGCGCGCCGATCGTGGTGGGGATGAGCGCCACCAGGAGGGCGACCAGTACGACGATGCTCAGCTCGGCGCCCGCGTAGGAGGCCATCGGCTGCAGCGTGACGACGGCGAGCAGGAAGACGACGGTCAGCGCGGCCAGCAGGATGTCGAGCGCGATCTCGTTCGGCGTCTTCTGCCGGGCGGCACCCTCGACCAGGGCGATCATCCGGTCGATGAAGGTCTCCCCCGGCTTGGAGGTGATCTTCACGACGATCCGGTCCGAGAGCACCTTGGTGCCGCCGGTGACGGCGCTGCGGTCGCCGCCGGACTCGCGGATGACCGGCGCGGACTCGCCGGTGATCGCCGATTCGTCGACGCTCGCGGCGCCCTCGACGACGTCGCCGTCGCCGGGGATCGGCTGCCCCGCCTCGACGATCACATGGTCGCCGAGCCGCAGGTCCGCTGCGGGGACGGTCTCCTCGGGCACCTCCGTCAGCCCGGCCCGCCACGGCACGGTGACCCGGCGGGCCACGGCCTCGGTGCGGGTGCGGCGCAGTGAGTCCGCCTGGGCCTTGCCCCGGCCCTCCGCCACGGCCTCCGCGAGGTTGGCGAAGACGACCGTCAGCCAGAGCCAGGCCGTGATCAGCCAGGCGAACAGGCTGGTGTGCCGGATCGCCGAGTAGGTGGTCAGGAGCGATCCGACCTCGACGACGAACATGACCGGGCGCCGGACCATGTGACGGGGGTCCAGCTTGCGCAGGGCGTCGGGGAGGGAGCGGAGCAGTTGCCCGGGGTCCATGTGGCCGCCGGAGACCCGGTGCGGCTCCGGCGCGGGCTCGGTCACGGCCGTCGTCATCGGCGCAGCCCTTCCGCGAGCGGCCCGAGCGCCAGGGCCGGGAAGTAGGTGAGCCCGACCACGATCAGCACCACGCCGGTCAGCATGCCGATGAACAGCGGCCGGTGGGTGGCGAGGGTGCCTGCGGTGACCGGGACGGTGCTCTGTCGCGCGAGCGATCCGGCCAGGGCGAGGACGAACACCATCGGCAGCAGCCGCCCGAACAGCATGGCCAGGCCGAGGGCGGTCTCCCACCAGGTGCTGGTGGCGGTGAGGCCGGCGAAGGCGGAACCGTTGTTGTTCGCGGCCGAGGTGAAGGCGTACAGGACCTCGGAGAACCCGTGCGGGCCGCCGTTGAGCGCGGACGACCGCTCCGCGCGGAAGGTCATCGCCGTACCGGTGCCGACGAGGACGACCGCCGGGGTGGTGAGGATGTAGAGGGAGGCGAACTTCACCTCCCGTCCGCCGAGCTTCTTGCGCAGGTACTCCGGGGTGCGGCCGACCATCAGACCGGCCACGAAGACGGTGACCACGGCGAGGACCAGGATGCCGTAGAGGCCGGATCCGGTGCCGCCGGGTGCGATCTCGCCGAGCATCATGTCGACGAGCAGCACGCCCCCGCCGAGCGGGGTGAAGGAGTCGTGCGCGGAGTTCACCGCACCGGTGGACGTCAGCGTGGTGCCGGCAGCGAACAGCGTGGAGGCGGAGATGCCGAAGCGCACCTCCTTGCCCTCCATCGCGGCCCCGGCCGCCCTCAGCGCCGAGCCCTCGTGCTGCCATTCGAACAGGGCTGTCAGCGCGGTGGAGGCGATCCAGATCAGGGCCATGACGGCGAGGATCGCGTGGCCCTGGCGCCGGTCCCCGACCATCGTGCCGAAGGTGCGGGGCAGCGCGAAGCCGATCACCAGCAGGAGGTAGACCTCCAGCCAGTTGGTCAGCGGGTTCGGATTCTCGAACGGGTGAGCCGAGTTGGCGTTGTAGAAGCCGCCGCCGTTGGTGCCGAGCAGCTTGATGACCTCCTGAGAGGCCACCGGGCCGCCAGTGAGGGTCTGCGTCCCGCCGCCCACGGTGGCGGTCTGGGTGGCCGCGTGCAGGTTCTCGACCATTCCGGCGGCCACGAACACGATCGCGAAGCCCACCGACACCGGCAACAGCAGCCGCAGGGTGACCCGGGTGACGTCCACCCAGAAGTTGCCCACCCGGTCGGTCCCGCTCTGGGCGAAGCCGCGGATCAGCGCCGCGACCACGGCGATGCCCACGGCGGCGGACAGGAAGTTCTGCACCGCCAGGCCCGCCATCTGCGCCAGGTGGCCCATCGTGGACTCGCCCGCGTAGGACTGCCAGTTGGTGTTGGTGACGAAGGAGACCGCGGTGTTCCAGGCGAGCGCGGCGGGCACGTCCGGGAAGCCGAGCGAAAGCCACAGGTGGCTCTGCAGCCGCAGGAAGGCGTAGAGGAACAGCACCGAGACCGCCGAGAACGCCAGCACGCCCCGCAGATAGGTCGGCCAGGTCTGTTCGGACTCCTCGTTCACCCCGATCAGCCGGTAGACCCCGCGCTCGACGCGCAAGTGCCTGCGGGTCGTGAGCACATGCGCCAGGTAGTCGCCCAACGGGCGGTGGGACAGCGCGAGCGCCGCCGCCAGGGCCAGTGCCTGCAGGACCCCGGCGAGCGCAGGGTCCACCTCAGAACCTCTCCGGGAAGACCAGTGCCAGCACCAGGTAGCCGACCAGCGCGGCCGCCACCACGAGCCCGAGGACGTTGTCGGCGGTCACAGCCGCTCGGCCCCCTTGGCCAGCAGGGCGAGGACCGCGAACACGAACACCGTCACGCCGAGGTACACCAGGTCTGCCACGGTGACCACACTCCGCTGTCGGTCGGCTACCACTCCGGTGCTCCGAGTCTCGGGCGGACGCCGCGGCCCCGCCGACTTCTCGTAGGCCATCCGCGCCGACGACGCGAGATCCACCGAGTGGGACGACCCGGTGGAATCCGTCGGGCCCGGCCGTCAGCGCCACGGTAGAGGTGGCAGGACACGCTGGCCTCGGTGCCCGGGACGTGCTGGCGATCCGTGACGGCGGCCACCCGCCCTGCGGGCACGTCACCGAGCTCCTCGGCCAGCACCTCGCCGATGCCGAGCACCGGATCGCCGAGCTGGCGACGCCCCGCGCCACGCTGCGCGAGCTGACCCGCACCGCCTCCAGGACCGACCCCGCCACCTGCACCGAGAGCGACATCTGCCGGATCCTCGCTGCCGACCGACCGGGGGCACAAGGGCCCGTGGGCGTGAACGGGACCACCGTGACGGGCGGCAGCCTTCGAACGCAGACCGGCCAATCACCGACCTTCGAAGAACTCGACGACGCGGTGCACCCGTCCCCGCGGTCGCGCGTGCGATCATCGTCCGCACTGACACACCCGGGCCATGTCACGGCAGCCCGCACGGAGGAGGTCATCCATGACCGATCGCGGTGCCGCGCCCCAGCCGACGGAGGTTCAACGTCCGGGCGTGCAGAACACGGCCCGCCTCGCAGTGGTCGTGGGTGCCCTGGGTGTGGTCTTCGGCGACATCGGCACCAGCCCGATCTACACCCTCCAGACCGTGTTCAACCCGGGCGACCCGCACCCCGTCCCGGTCACCACGGAAAACGTGTACGGGATGGTGTCGCTCGTCTTCTGGTCGGTGGTGGTCATCGTGCTGGTCACCTACGTGCTGCTGGCGATGCGCGCCGACAACGAGGGCGAGGGCGGCATCATGGCGCTGATCACCCTGCTGCGGCGGTGGAGCGCACCGCGGAACCGCAGGGCCACCGGGGTGCTGGCCGCGCTGGGCATCTTCGGCGCCTCGCTGTTCTTCGGCGACAGCATGATCACCCCGGCGATCTCGGTGCTGTCCGCGGTCGAGGGGCTGAAGGTCGTGGAACCGTCGCTGGAGGGCGCGGTGGTGCCGCTCACCGCGGCGATCATCGTGCTGCTGTTCCTGGTCCAGCGCCGCGGGACGGCGGCGGTGGGCCGAGTCTTCGGACCCCTGATGATCGCCTGGTTCGTGGCCATCGGCGTCTGCGGCGCGTCCGGCATCGCCGACCATCCGCAGATCCTCAGGGCGCTGTCGCCGGGCTACGCGCTGGGCTTCCTGTTCGGCCACTTCGGGACCGCCTTCTTCGCCCTGGCCGCGGTCGTGCTCGCGGTCACCGGCGCGGAGGCGCTCTACGCCGACATGGGGCACTTCGGCCGCCGGCCGATCACCCGGGGCTGGCTGTTCCTCGTGTTCCCGGCATGTGTGCTGAGCTACTTCGGCCAGGGCGCGCTGATCCTCGGGGATCCGCACAGCACCAGCAGCCCGTTCTTCCTGCTGGCGCCCGGCTGGGGACGGCTGCCGATGGTCGTCCTGGCCACGGCGGCGACCGTGATCGCCTCCCAGGCGGTGATCACCGGCGCGTACTCGGTCGCCTCCCAGGCCGCCCAGCTCGGCTACCTGCCGCGGCTGCGGATCGCGTACACCTCCGAATCGACCATGGGTCAGATCTACGTCCCCTGGATCAACTGGCTGCTGATGGTCTCCGTCCTCACCCTGGTCTTCGCCTTCCGCAGCTCCACGGCGCTCGCGTTCGCCTTCGGCATGGCGGTCACCGGCACCATCACCATCACCACCCTGCTCTTCTTCTCCGTCGCCCGCGCCCGCTGGGGCACACCGGTGTGGCTCGTCGCGGCCGGCGCGACGCCGCTGCTCGCCGTGGACCTGCTGTTCGTGGCGGCCAACGCGACCAAGCTCCTCCACGGCGCCTGGCTGCCATTGCTGATCGGTGTCACCGCGTTCACCGTCATGACGACCTGGCAGCGCGGCCGCGCGATCGTCACCGCCGCACGCGCACGGCACGAGGGCCCACTGCGCGGATTCGTCGAGGACCTCCACAGCGGGAAGGTGCCGGTGCTCCAGGTCCCCGGCACGGCCGTCTTCCTGAACCGGGGCAAACAGACCGCACCACTGGCTCTGCGGGCCAACGTCGAACACAACCACGTTCGGCACGATCAGGTCGTGATCCTCTCCATGGAGACCGAGACCGTACCGCGCGTCCCAACAGAACAGCGGATCGCCGTCGACAACCTCGGCTACGCCGACGACGGGATCATCCACGTCACCGCCCGGTTCGGCTACATGGAGACACCGGATGTGCCCACCACCCTGGCGATGCTCGATCCAGCCGAAGCCGAGGGCCGCCTGCGGCTCGACCAGGCGTCCTACTTCCTGTCGAAGATCGAGCTGCGGCGCGGGAAGCAGCCGACGATGGCGCCCTGGCGCAAGCGCCTGTTCATCGCCACCTCCTACATCACCGCCGACGCCGCCGAGTACTTCGGCCTCCCCCGCGACCGCACCGTCATCATGGGCTCGCACATCGAGGTGTAGACGTGCCCGATCGCACACGGCCACGGCTCGGACCCGCAGCGAACCCCACCGGTGCCGGCCCCGCGAGTCCGACGCCGACTCACAGCCAGTCGTTGCGGCGGAACGCCCGGAAGATGAACACCCAGACGGTGGCGGTGAAAGCCACCACCGCCGGGTAACCGAACGTCCAGTGCAGCTCCGGCATGCAGTCGACGTTCATGGAGACAGGCGGCTATCGCGGACGGCACCTGCGGGCCGGGCAGACCTAGGGGGTGCGAAGGGCGGCCTCCTCGCGATCGAGGTCGTGCTGGAGGCTGCGGCGAGTGGTGTCACCGATACGGTGTTCGTCGTAGCGGCGGTGCAGTTCGGTGCTCTGGACGGCGATGACCTCGCGGCGCAGTTACCGGTACGCGGCATCGGAGGTAATGCCGTCGGGTGCCTCGGGTGTGCGGTCCAGGCGGGCGTTCAGACCCCGCCGTACCCGGTCGATGGCACGGTCGGGGCGAGTGCCGCCGCCCGGGCCGCCGCCGAGGCCGGCAGTGGTGGCGTCGAGGTCGTCGTCGGTGTCGACGACGGCCGCGTCGAAGGCGTGCTGGTTGATGGCCTGGTTGTCGTCCAGGGCGGCACCGAGCGTTCGGCGTTGCTCGCACGCAAGCTGGATCCCGGTCGTGAAGCCGCCCTCGACCGGCCCAGCCCACGGTCCGCGGGTTCCTCGCCGAGGCCGCCCGGCGGCTCCGTCTGGGCGCCGCCATCCCGCCGGCCTCCTGCGTCGAACCCGGCCGGGGCCTTCGAGCCCGCTGATAGATTCCTGCGGTGAGCGAGCAACTGCCCGGCGGCGGTATCGAGCTGTCGCCCGACGAGATCGAAGCCCTCGACGCCAGATGGTCGTCCTGCTGGACCCCGAGTGAGGTCGCGCAGCGGTTGGCCGGGATCGGCACACCCTGGTGCGTCGCCGCGGGCTGGGCGCTGGACCTGTTCCGCGGCAGGCGGACGCGCGCTCATGGAGACATCGAGATCGCGATTCCGGCCGCGAGCTTCCCCGAGGTCCGCTCCCGCTTCCCCGGGTACGTCTTCGACGCGGCGGGCAGCGGCCGGATCTGGGAGGACGCCGCACCGGAGGTGCTGGCCGCCGTGCACCAGACCTGGCTCCGCGATCCGGTCACCGGAAACTACCTGCTCGACGTGTTCCGCGAACCGCACGACGGTGACACCTGGATCTGCCGACGCGATGAGATGATCCGGCTTCCCTACCGCGACATCATCCTCCACACCCGGGACGGCATCCCGTATCTGGCCCCCGAGCTGGTCCTGCTGTTCAAGGCCAAGCATGTCCGCCGAAAGGATCAATCGGACTTCGACGCGACCGTCCCGCACCTGACCCCGGCTCAGCGCGGGACCCTGACCGAGCTGCTCGCCCGCGTCCACCCCGGGCATCCCTGGATCGCGGCCCTGTAGCCGACCCTCCACCGTTGGGCTCGCACATCGACTGTCGTCGGCCGCTCATCGGCTCCGCGGCGTCCCGGCTCCCCCGGCCCCGGATGCACCGACCCGATGGTGCGTATCCGGAGCAGGGTTCCGTCGTTGCCCAGACCACGCCGGGCGGTGTCGCCCACGCCGACATCCTCGGTGCGGGCAACGCCGTGTTCGGCAACTGCTGTGTCAACCAGGGCGGCACACAGGCCACCGGCGGCACCGCCGCCGACAGCGGCACGGTGACGGGCAATCAGCTCGGCCTGCCGCTGAGCCTGCCCCGCAACCCTTGCGGGAGCAGCGGGCCGCCTGCGCGGGACGCTTCGCTTCGACATGCTGGATGACGTTAGAGCGCGCCGCTGTGAGCAGCCTGAGGACGGCATGAAGGTCTTGCATCCGAAGGCGGCGATCGGAACGGACAGCAGCCCGGGCGAGGACCCGCGTCATCCACCAGTGGTGGCGCCGGAGTCGGCGTCGTAACGCACCGGCCGGTCGGACAGCTCCGTCCACAGGTCGAGAAAGGCTCGCAACGGCGCGCTCGGCCGGGTGCCCGCTCGCCACACGAACACTTTCCGCAACCTGATGGCGGGCTCCAGCGGCACGACGGCGAAACGCCGGTCGGCGGTGAGGACCGGACTCGCGTGGGAGGTGAGGGCGATACCGATCCGCTCCGCGACCAGCGCGAGTTGGAGGGCGACGTCGTTCGTCGCATAGGCGATGTCCAGCCGCAGGTCCGCTGCGGCGAAGGCCGCACGGATGAACGCGTGCACCCCGCTGTCGGGACCGTAGCTGATGACCGGGCTCCGGGCCGCCTCGTCGAGGGTCATCGGACGGTTCGCGGGCCGGCTTCCGACGGGGAGGACCGCGACGATCCGGTCCTCCAGGAGCACTCGCGAGGCCACGGCGGCGGGTTCGCCGTCCAGCGGTCCCGCGACCACGGCCGCGTCGATCTCCCCGTCGCGGACCTTCGCCAGCAGCGACGGACTCGACGCCCCGATGAGGCTCACCGCGACCCGGGGGTACCGGCGGTGGTACTCCCCCAGCAGCCGGGGGATGCTGGTGCCTTCCAGGCCGCCGACGGTCCCCAGCGCGAACGATCCGCCGACCAGACCGGACCGGTCGGCGAACTCCAGGACAGCCGACGCCGCCGCCGCCAGACAGGCTCGGGCGTGCGGCAGCAGGGCGGCGCCCCCGGACGTGAGGGCCACCCGCCGGGGCAGGCGTTCGAAAAGGGGCTCTCCCAGTTCCTTCTCCAGGGCCTGGATCTGCTGGCTGATCGCGGGCTGCACGACATGGCAGCGGGCCGCCGCCTTGGTGAACGACCGCTCCTCCGCCACCGCGACGAAGTACTCAAGCGTACGGAGCTCCATGACCGACAAGCTATCAACTCCGCAGTTGAGAGCACGGGTTGTGGAACCGCCCGACTGGTCCGGGGCCGGTACGGCGATCCCCCGGTGCGATCAGCGATCGTGACGGCCGCCATCACCGCTGTGTATTGGACGCGCGCGGCCGGGGCCCCGAGGCTGGTGGCCGGGTATCGGCCGGACCCGCGGCTCCGGCGAAAGGCGAGGAGACAGATGAGAGTGATCGTCGTGGGCGGCGGCATCGCCGGGCTGACCTGTGCCCTGAGCCTGCACGCCGCCGGCTTCGCGCCACGGGTGTACGAAGCGGCGCGGAAGGTCGAAGCGGTCGGTGTCGGAATCAACCTGTTGCCGCACGCCGTCCGGGAACTCGCCGAACTCGGCCTGGACGGCGAGCTGGACTCCGTCGCGCTGCCCCCGCATCGGCTGAGCTACCACGACCGGGCGGGCGGGACGGTCTGGGAGGAGCCGCTGGGACGCGCGGCCGGATACCACTGGCCGCAGTACTCCGTGCACCGGGGTCGTCTGCAGTTGCTGCTGCTGACGGCGGTACGTGAGCGGCTGGGGCCGGACTCGGTCCGTACCGGCCTGCTGTTCCGGGGGTTCGAGCAGAGCGCGGGCGGCGTCCGTGCCCACTTCCTGGACCGGTCGAGCGGCCGGCCCGTCGTCGATGACGGCGACGTGCTGGTCGGCGCCGACGGCATCGACTCCGTGGTGCGCAGCCGGTTGTACCCGGACGAGAGCCCCCCGAGCGGGAACGGCGTCCACATGTGGCGTGGGCTCGCACGGCACCCGCACGTCCTCGACGGCCGTTCGATCGTGGTGGCCGGGGGCACCCCCGGCGCGAAGTTCATCGCCTACCCGGTCGAGGACCCCGCGACCTCGGCTGCCGATGCCCTGGTGAACTGGGTGCTGGAGGTTCGGCACGACCCGTCCGCCCCGCCTCCCGGCGGCCCCGGCCGCCGCGTCACCGCGGCGGAGGCTCACGCCGGGCTGTCGTCGTGGAACCTGCCGTGGATCGACCTCGCGGCTCTCGCCGAACGCTCCTCGGTGATCGTCGAGTACCCGATGCTCGACCGCGACCCCCTGCCGCGCTGGAGCTTCGGAAGGGTCACCCTCCTCGGCGACGCCGCGCACCCGATGTTCCCCATGGGCATGAACGGCGGCTCGCAGTCCGTCGTCGACAGCCGGGTGCTGGCCTGGTGCCTGACCCGGGACGACGACGCCGTGACCGCGCTCCGCCGCTACGACCGGATGCGCCGGCCGGTCGTCAACGCGATCGTGCTGGCCAACCGGCGCCTGGGCCCGGAGGAGACCATCGCGCGAGCCGAGGAGCACGGTGGGTCGCTGCCCGTCGAGGAGGCCGAGAGGATCGCGACCCGCTACAAGCAGTTGGCCGGGGCCACCGTGACCCAGGTCAACACCCACCCGTCCTGGACGGTCCCTGCGGTCGCCGCTGGTCACGAGCGACTCCCTGGATGAGACGTGATCGTCGGTCGCCATCAGGTACCAGGCTGGTCCGGTGCGCCGGACCGGCCTGGTGACGGCGCCGCTGAGGGCGTCGACACCCCGGGGGACGTGGGAGTCGGCCGTGAAGGCCGCCGCGCCGACCAACGCGGAGGCCGGCGCCGGTGAGCAGGCGAGCCGGGCCGTCGGCATCGCCCGTCGCGACCGGCTCCCCCCGCCCCCAGCGACGGCCCCGGTCGGGGTTGCCCCTCGTGCTGTCACCCGGCCGGACGAGCACGCTCGCCCACGACCCGTGGCGAAGGGATAGTGACCTTACGCGACAGGCCGAGCGGGCGCGTGGCACCACGCGTGGCACCAGGGCGGCCAAGGCGCCGGAGCCCGCTGCCCGAAGCCGCCCGCGGCCGCGGCCGGGCCCCCGTCGTCGACGGCGGGGCCCCGGGGTGGGTGCTGCCGCCCTTCCGTCCGGCCTCTCACCGAGGGGAACACCGCTGCCATGACACCGACCCGGCACGACGACGAGGCGATGTTCGGAGCGGAGACGGTCCGGGACGGGGAGCTGCAGGAGGCTCTGCAGCGGCTGGCCGCCGGCACCTGCGCGATCGTCCGGGTGCCCGACCTGCTCCGGGGCGACCTGAGCGACCTCGTCGCCCGCATCGAGCGGGCCGACTTCGAGCCCTACGACGAGGAGCGGCTCGACCCGCCGATCCTGAAGTTCGGCCCCGCGGTGTACGACTACTACGGGCAGGGCCGGGTCCGGGACGCCTACTGGGAGAAGGCGGAGCAGACCCGGAAGGCCGCCCGCGACCTCTACGGCGACACCGACCCGGCGGTGACCCTCATGCGGCGGCTGGGCACCGAACTCGGCATTCCGGTGCGCCCTGCGACCATCGGGGGGCGCCCGCTGCACGCGGGCATCCTCCGCGAGTTCCCCACCGGTTCTAAGATCCACTACGACGAGGTCGTGCGGGAGTTCCCCGGCCGCCTCGACGACCAGCCCCTCGTGCAACTCGCCTTCAACCTGCACCTCACCGTCGCCGGGCACGGCGGCGCGCTGACCGTCTGGCGGCACCGCTGGATCCCCGCCGACGACACCCGCAGGGACGGCTACGGCTGGGCCCCCGAGGTCGTCGCCGACGCGCCGTCGGCCACGGTGCGGGCCGAGCCCGGCGAAGGCGTCTTCTTCGACTGCCGCAACTTCCACCAGGTGCAGGACTTCGAGGGCGGCCGCCGGATCACCCTCTCCCTCTTCCTGGGATTCACCATGAACGGCGAACTGATCGTCTGGTCCTGACCGCCGCCCCGGCCCCGGTGAGCCCCCTCGCCGACGTGTTGCCGGACGAGCCGGCCGGCGCCCCCGCCCCCGGGACGTACCGGGGGCGGGGGCGCCGGGGTGGTGAGGTGGTGGGATGTGTCCGGGTCAGCTCCGGGTGGCCACCAGCTGGCTGGAGCCGTCCGGCAGGCCCGCGATGGCGGCGCGCTGGGCCGGGAAGGTGCTCGCGCCGTACGCGCCCTGGACCGCGGCGAAGCCGGACCAGGCGCCGTTGGTGAAGCGGGTCTCGTGGTAGAGGTTGCCGTCGTTGCCGATCACCGCCACCTGGGACGAACCGTCCGGCAGACCGGCGATGCCGGCCGCCCGCGCGGCCATGGTGGGCGTGCCGCTGCCGGGAAGCGCGGCGAAGCCGGACCAGGTGCCGTCGGCGAAGCGGGCCTCGTGGTAGATGTTCACGTCGCTGCCGATCACCAGGACCTGCGAGGAGCCGTCCGACAGCCCCGTGATGGCCACCCGCGAGGCCGCCATCCGCGAGCTGTTCACACCCGGGAGCGGGGCGAAGCCGCTCCAACTGCCGTTGGAGAAGCGGGTCTCGTGGTAGACGTTCCCGTCGTTGCCGATCGCCAGGACCTGGGCGGACCCGTCGGGCAGGCCGGCGATGGCGATGTCCGCGGCCGCCATCGTCGGGGTGCCGACCCCGGGGAGCGCCCCGTAGCCGGACCAGGTGCCGTCGGCCGAGCGGATCCGGTGGTAGACGTTGCCGTCGCTGCCGACGGTCACCACCTGCGAGGAGCCGTCCGGCATGCCCGCGATGCCGGTCCGGCGGGCCTGGGTGGCCGGCGTGCCGTCGTCGGGCACCCCGGCGAAGCCGCTCCAACTGCCGTTCGAGGCGCGGACCCCGTGGTAGAGCCGGCCGTCCAGGCCGATGCCCAGCTCCTGCGAGGAGCCGCCCGGCAGCCCGGTGATCGCGGCCTCCGAGCCGCGGAACACGCCCGCACCGCCCGTCAGCGGGCTGAAGCCGGGCCAGGCGCCCGAGCTCTGGCGCACGCCGAGGAAGAACGCGGAGGACTGGGACGGCGGGGCGGCGGTGAGCTGGATGTCCAGGTAGTCCTGGTCGATGGCGATCGCGTAGCCGCCCCAGGTCTCCGGGTTCTGCGGCGAGGCGTACTGGTGGGCGCGCTGGTGGTTGTTCCAGTAGCCGGCCGGTATCGACGGGTCGGCGGTGTCCTCCTTGCCGTTCCAGTTGGCACTGAAGACGGCGTCGGGCATGGTGTAGGCGCTGTTGCCGGCGTTGGCGGCCAGGTCCTTCATGCCGGACGAGGAGCTGCTGTAGACGCCGGAGTTGTAGCCCCAGGCGTGCAGTTCGTTGGTCCAGGCGGTGAGGAACGCGAGCACCGCGGCCGAGTACTGCGGGGTGGTGTACGCCTCCATGTCGTAGTAGAGGATCGTGCCGGGGCCGAAGCCGAGGGCCTGGGCCTGGCTCACCGCGTCGTCGGCGGCGTTGGCGCCCTCGGTGGCGGGGTAGCTGATCTTCGGGGCCTGCACGCCGACGTACATCGGCATGAAGGCCCAGCCCGCGGCCTGCTGCTGCTGGACCCAGGAGGCCGTCAGGTTCGGCTGGGCGCAGGCCCGCCTGACACCGCCGATGTAGACGCCGGCCGCCCGGTACGGGGAGGAGGCCATCCACGCGTTCATCGCGGCGCCGGAGGGCGCCGTACAGGCGTCGAAGCCCTTGCCGGTGTAGTTCGTCGCCGACGCGGGAACCGACGCCGCCGCGGCCGAAGCAGCCGGTGCGGCGGCTGCGGCCATGGCCTGGCCGGACGGTGCGGCGGCGGCCGCGGTGGACTTCGGGGCGGCGGTCGTCCGGGGCCCGGCGGGCGCCGGCTGCGGTCGGTGCGTCGGCGCGGGGGTGAGCCCGGCGCCGGTGATGATCCGCCGCACCAGCGGCTGGTCCGTGTCGTACGTCCCGGTCACCGCGACGACGCCGTCGGTCGCCCGGACCGTCTGCGCGACCGGGTTGGAGCCCTCCCGGTCCGGTGCGGCGCCCTCGGCTGGCTCGACCAGCAGGGCCTCCGTGCGGCCGGTCAACCGCGGCGGGCAGGCCTGCTGCTCGCCCGGGTGACCGAGGTACACCGCGTGCTGGTCGAAGCGGACGCAGGCCTGCGGGTCCACGGCCAGGTCCACCACCGGCCAGGCCGAAGGCACATGGAAGACGCGGCCCTGGTACGTCACCGCCTTGGTGTCCGGGCTTGCGGCGGGAGCTGCGGCGGCGGAGCCTGCGACGGCGGGCGCCGCCATCAGCACGGCCGCCACGACGGCCGCGGCGCTCCGGAGCGCTGTCATTGGGGACTTCACCCAGTTCTCTCCTGACGTGACGAAAGACCGCACGCCGAGGAGTCGGCCGCGCGGCGTCGGCCACGATATCCACGCCCTCGACGGGTGCCGCCACAGGCCCCTCCCGTCAGCCGACTGTCCGTCAGTCCGGCCGGCCGTCAGCCGCCGCTCCCGGCACGGTCCGACCGGCTCCGGTCCACGCACTGGACGAGGGCGCCATCGTCCGGTCCGGAACCGACGACGAGCGCTGAACGGCCGCCCGGGGGGACGCGCCCGCTCCAGGCGATCGGGCGCGCGGGAGTCGCCCGGTTTCTCTCCCGGCTCGCTCAGGCCTGCCCGGAGCTCCATCCGCGCCCGTGGAGCCGCGCGAAGCCGTCGAGGAGGAGGTCGAGGGCGAACTCGAACTCGAACTGGTCGTCGCAGCCGTTGCCGACGACCGACGCGCCGTCGTGGGCCCGGGCCATGGCGATCTCGGCGATGTGCGGGTACCTGGCCGCCATCGCCTGGAGCGCGGCGGCCTGCTCCCCGGGCTCGTCGCCCGGAGAAGCCGGGAACAGCTCCTGGGTGAAGCCCCAGACGCGACTGCCCAGCGCGTGCATCGCGTGGTGGGTCAGGTCGACGGACAGGCCGCCCCTGCGGAACGTGCCGATCACGGAGTCCAGGTAGTCCAGCACGGCGGGGGTGGGGGTGCCGCGGGACTCGATCACGCGCAGGGCCCACGGGTGGCGCAGCAGCGCCCGCCGGGCCGACAGGACGCGCTCGCGGATCGCGCTCCTCCAGTCGGGGCCGTCGGCCGGGGGGTCGATCTCCCCGACGACGAGTTCGACCATGCCGTCGAGGAGTTGCTCCTTGTTGGCCACGTGCTTGTAGAGGGCCATCGGCACGACGCCCAGTTCCTGGGCGAGGCTGCGCATGCTCAGCGCCTCGATCCCGGACTGGTCGGCGCGGGCGACGGCGGCGCGCAGCACGCGGTCCCGGTTGAGCGGCTTCCTCCGCTCGGTGGCCGCCTGTTGGGCGTCTGCCTGCTTGGCCATGGTCCTCACCGATCCCCCTTGACAGGTGTACGGGGTACACCATACCGTCCCGCCATGAGGTGTACGGCGTACACCTCTTCCCGCCTCCACCGCCGAAGGAGCCCCAAGTGGCCTCACCGAGAACCCTCGCGACAGCGACGGGCACGTGCTTCCTCGTCACCCACGTCACCTCGATCGGCGGGCTCGTCCTGTACGGCCCGATCCTGAAGACCGCCGACTACGTGGTCGGCGCCGGCCCGGACACCCAAGTGCTCCTGGGCGCCCTGTTCGAGGTGCTCCTCACCATCGGCATCGTCGCCACCGCATGCACGATGTACCCCGTCGCCCGCCGGCACGGCGAAGGCCTCGCCGTCGGGTACCTCGGCCTGCGCACCCTGGAAGCCGCCGTCATCGCCGTCGGCATCGTCAGCCTGCTGGCCGTGGTGACCCTCCGCCAACACCCTCCGCAGGGAGCGGACAGCGCCGCGCTCCTCACCACGGGGAAAGCCCTGGTCGCCATCCACGACTGGACGTTCCTGCTCGGCCCCAACTTCATCTGCGGAGCCAACACCGCGGTGCTCGCCTGCCTGCTGTACCGCTCCCGGCTGATACCGCGCTTCATCGCCGTACTGGGGCTCGTCGGCGGCGCACTGATCTTCACCTCCGCGATCGCCGTCCTGTTCGGCCTCTACCCGCAGGTCTCCGGGCCGGGGATGCTCGCCGCCGTTCCGGTCTTCGCCTGGGAACTGTGCCTGGCCGTCCGGCTGATCACCAAGGGATTCAACCCGACGACCGCCTCCTGACCGTGCCGTCACACGGTGACGCCCGTTTCCCACGCCTCCCGGGTGTCCGCTTCGCACGACACCGGAGGCACGCGTGAGGACCTCCGCCCCGGGCCTTGCCGCGTCCTCGACGGGCCCTGTCGAGGACTGCCGTCAGACCGTGCCCACGGCCACGGCGACCGCCGCCGACTCGGGTGACGGCGATGCGCCGTAGTCACGCAGCCGGATCGGGGTGGTGCGGGTGCTCTCGGGTGCCTGGGCGGCCAGCATGTCCAGAATCTCCTGGGTGGGGGCGGGCATGAAGAACCGCTCCGCGCCCTCGCGCCCCAGGGTCTGGTGCTCCGTCACGTAGCCGCGCATCTCGCGCTCGTACGCGGCGAAGGCCGTCGTGTGGTCACCACCGGAGGCGGCGAGTTCACCGGCCAGGATGTACGCGCCGATCAGGGCCTGCGAGGTGCCGCGGCCGGAGGTCGGGCCGGCGCAGTACCCGGCGTCGCCGAGCAGCACGACCCGCCCCTTGGACCAGGTGTCCATCTCCACCTGGGCGTTGGCGTCGAAGAAGAAGTCCGATGCCTGCGCCATCTCCTGGAGCAGGCGCGGGATCTCCCAGCCGTCGTCCGCGAAGCGTTCGGCGATGATGCGCTGCTGCCCGGCGCGGTCGTGGCGGTCGTACTCCAGATGCCCGGCGGCGAAGTGGAAGGCGGCGCGGGCCTCGCTGTTGGCGCGGGCGGTGAAGATGTTGGCGGCCTTGCCCGGGGCGGCGTGGAGACGGCCGGTGTTCTGCAGGCCGAGGTAGTTGTCCAGGCTGAAGATGGCGGTGTAGATGCCGAGGTGGCGCACGAACTGCTCCTCGGGGCCGAAGGCGAGCGTCCGGGTGCGCGAGTGCAGGCCGTCGGCGCCGACGACCAGGTCGAAGCGGCGGGGAGCGCCGCGCTCGAAGGTGACCTCGACGCCGTGCTCGTCCTCGGTCAGGCTCGCGATGGAGTCCCCGAAGACATACTCGACGTCGTCGCGGGTGGCCTCGTACAGCATCCTGGTCAGATCGCCCTTGAGGACCTCCAGGTCGCCCGCGAAGATCACGGCCGGCAGGGTCGCGTACTGGCGGCCCTCGGCGTCCACCATCGCCGCGTCGCCCATCTCGGTGTCCAGCTCGCGGATCTGCTCCAGCAGGCCCATCCGGTCCAGCACGTCCAGGGCTTCGCCGCGGAAGTCCACCGCGTAGCCGCCCTCGCGCACCGCTTCGGCGCGCTCCACCACGGTGGGGACGAAGCCGTGGCGGCGCAGCCAGTGGGCGAGCGCCGGGCCGGCCACGCTGGCGCCGGAGATCAGCACGGTGCGGGTGGTGGTGGTGTTCTTGGTCATCCCGGGTTCCTCTCTCAGGTCTGTGCGTACAACGTATGAGGCCCAAGTGCGCCTGTGAAGTGCGAAGATCGAGAAGGAACCCTAGTGCGCTAGGCTTCGTGCACTAGTACACCGAGGAGTGCATCATGTCGGTCGTGCCGCCGTACGCGAGGATCGCCGCCGAACTTCGGCATCGCATCGAGGTCGGTGAACTGCGTCCGGGTGACCGGGTGCCCTCCACGCGGGCGGTCACGCAGCGGTGGGGGGTGGCCATGGCCACGGCGACCAAGGCGCTGGCGGTCCTGCGGCAGGAGGGTCTGGTCCGGGCGGTGCCGGGGGTGGGGACCGTGGTCTGCGCCGCCCCCCGTGCGCCGCGGGCGGCCCGAGGGGCGGCCGACCGGCGCACGGAGGGGCCGTCGGAGGAGTCGGCGGCGCGCCGACGCCTGGTGCTGGCAGGAATCGCGATCGCCGACGCGGAAGGGGTGGCCGCGCTCACCATGCGGCGGCTGGCCGCCGAACTCGGCACCTCGGCCATGTCCCTGTACCGGCACGTGCAGAACCGGGACCAGCTCCTCGCGCTGATGGTCGACGCGGCCTACGCGCAGGCGCCGCTGCCGACCCCGGCCCCGCCGCACTGGCGGTCCCGCCTGGACCTCTCGGCCCGGGCCCAGTGGCGGCTCTACCAGGAGCACCCCTGGCTGGCGGCCACGATGAACCTCGCCCGGCCGCTGCTCGCACCGAACGGCATGCGCCACATCGAATGGGCCCTGGCGGCGCTGGAGGGCCTCGGCCTCGACGCCGACACCCGCATGCACGCGGCGGTCTCGCTCTTCGGATTCGTCCGCGGCTGCGCGGTCGACCTCGCGGCGGAGCAGGAGGCGGGTCACGCCAGCGGTGTCACCGGCGATCAGTGGATGCAGGTCCAGGAGGCCCGGATGGCCGCGCTGCTGTCGGACGGCACCTTCCCGGCGTTCACCGCCGCCCGCACCGACCCCGGCCTGGGCCTGTCCGCCGAATCCCTGTTCACCTTCGGCCTCGACCGCCACCTCGACGGCTTGGCGGCCCTCATCGCCACCGCGGGCGACCGGTCGAACCTCGGCGGGACGAGCCGTGCGGTCGTCAATCTCCGGTGAGACCGGTGAAACCTCGCCGAGACGGGACAACAGGGTCCTACGCGACCCTGACCACGTACTTGCCCCGGACGCCGCCCGCCTCCAGCGCCCAGTGCGCCGCCGCTGTCTCCTCCCGGGGGAAGACCGTGTCCACCGCGGGGCTCAGCTTGCCCTCGACCACATGGCGGGCGAGGTCGTCGAAGCCCGCCCGCTTGGGGTCGCCGCTGAAGTAGCGCACCCGGCCGTGTCCGTGGACCGTACTGGCCGCGAGGTGGCCGAACGTCGCGGCGGGCCGTTTCGGGGCGTGGCACGCGGCCCGCGTAGAGCACATCGGGGCCGCCGTAGCGGTCGTAGAGCACTGCCTTCATCATGCGGTCGTTCATCGTTCCGCCTTTGCCGCCGGGAGCCGTACGGGATCTGGCACACCTCCCGGCGCCTGGTGGCCTATCCGCTCCAGTCGTTCCGCACCGACACGGCCGACGAACCGCTGCCTCCACCGGCCGTGCTGACACTGCGCAGCCTCCCGATCGCAACGGACAGTTCCCAGCGGCAGCGGCCCTCCAGAGCCTGACACGAAACGGAACCTGCCGCGGGGCACGACCGTCGGCCGTGCCGCACGGTGCCGTCCGTGGTGCCGACCGTGGTGCCGTGCGCGCCGCCGTGATCGTGCCCGGAGGTTCTTCCGAACCCGACAGCCGGAAAGCGGCCGTCGTGCAAGGATCGTCGACATGCGGAGCTTTCGGACCGAGGCCGCAGGCCTTGTCTCAGTCGAACGTTCGCAGTTCGGGTTGTGGGAGGAGGACGAGTTCGCCGAGGACGGCAGCTGGTTGGAACTGCCGCTGGCGGCCGGGACTCCGGGAGTCACACTGACCGACGGGGCGGTCAAGGTCCGCAGTTCGATTCGGGAGCACTATGCGGAGGTGACCCTTGAGTTGACCGACCATCCCGTGCGTCCGGAGGGGTTCAGCCTCCTTGCCAGGGTTCCGTACCGGTCGCGGACGGGCCGCATCGACGTGTGGACCCTCTTCTCGGGTCCTGCCGAGGTGGCGTTGGAGTTCGAACTCGAAGGAAAGCCGCGCGATTTCACGCTCAGCGTGTTCTGGGCACGTGCAGCTGATGCGGACGATCGGACGAGCGCGGACCTGCCCCGTGGGGTGGAACGGTTCCGTTTCGCGTTCGCGCCGGCGGCGGCGGCGGAATGAACGGCGACCGTCCCGCCGCCGGCCGTGATCCATCGGGGCCACGACAGGGTCGAGACTCCGCAGGAAGCGCCGGCCGTCGTACGGGCATCGCCCGGCAGGCCCGCCGACGGCAGGTCGGATACCGAACGGTTTGCGGTCCGAGACTGACCTCGGCGGCGGGAGTCGAATACGTTTGAGCGATCACCGACGCCCTGGTTCGGGGGCACAGAGGAGCCGTGGATGCGCCACTCCGAATGTCAGCACGACGCACGTCTGGCCGCCTACGGGACCATTGCCACCCGCCTGTCCCTGGTGAGCGACCGGCGTCTCGGCGAGATCGTGGCATCCGCTCCTCCGGTCGGATCCGGTATCGGCGGCAGGTCGGCGGAGCTGGACATCGACGGGACGCGGGTCTTCGTCAAGAGAGTCCCGTTGACGGACGTCGAGACCCGGCCGGAGAACGTCCGGTCCACGGCGAACCTCTTCGGGCTGCCGACGTTCTACCAGTACGGAGTGGGCTCGGCCGGGTTCGGTGCCTGGCGAGAGCTGGCCGTCCACATCATGACCACCAACTGGGTCCTCGGGAAGGAGTACGAGGGCTTTCCCCTGATGTACCACTGGCGCGTCCTGCCCGACTCTCCTCCCGAGGGCTTCGTGGACGAGTTCGGGGGCATCGACGGCGCGGTCGCCCACTGGGACGGCTCGCAGGCAGTACGCGAGCGCCTGGAGGCCATCGGCCGGTCCTCCCGCAGCCTGGTGCTGTTCTTGGAACACATGCCGCAGACACTCAGCACGTTGTTGCGCGAGCACGGGGCGACCGCGGTGGCCGGCGGCGGCTCCCCCGCGTGGGTGGAGGATGCTTTGGCGCGGGGCACGGCATTCATGAGCTCTCACGGACTCGTGCACTTCGACGCCCACTTCGACAACCTGCTGACCGACGGCCGGCTGATCTGCTTCGCGGACTTCGGGCTGGCACTGAGCTCGGGTTTCGAGCTGTCAGCAGCCGAGCAGCGGTTCCTCTCGAACCACCTCGGGTACGACCGCGACTGCACCGCGAGCCATCTGATCCACCACCTCATCGACCGCGTCCGGGGCGGTGTCGAAGCAGACGTGTTCCTTCAGAAGTGGATCGCGGGTCGGAGGCCCGAGGCCGTTCCGCCCGAGATCGCTGCGATCGTCGAGCGGCATGCCCGGGCCGGCGTCGTCCTGGACGGCTTCCACCGCCGGCTGCTGTCGGAAAGCAAGCAGACGCCGTACCCCGGTGCCGAGCTCAACCGCGTCGCAGACGCCGGTGAGACATCGCGCTGACGTTCGAAGGAGCGGGCCCCGGCCGCGACGTGTCAGAGAGACGACCTGCGGGCCCGCAACCACAGGCCAACGGCATCCCTGGGACTCCAGCACCTGGACACTCCGCCCCGGTCGGGAAGGTCACTCGGTCCATACCGTTCTTCGTGGGCTGTCCGGGTCATTCGTAAGAGACGTGCGCGTCACCGGATGCTCGGCTGGTCGGTCACCGGTCGCCGCCGGTGTGGTCGGCCTGCGGGGTACCCAAGGTCCGTGTCGCGCATCACATCGTTCTAGGTACGACGGCAGGACTCCTGGCGCCCGAGCCAGCCGGTCGCGGCGGTGAGTGACGGATCCCCCTCCTTGCGGGTGTCCACGGCCTCGTCCGGCTCGATCGGCCCCGCGTGGATCCGGCCTGTGCGATCCGCCTCGGCGGCGCCCGTGAGCAGGACGACCGCGCCGTCCGACAACCGGTGCGCGGCGTTGCCGGTGGGCACCCCGTAGGTGCGCGCGCCGAAACTGCGGGTGTCCGGGCGGCCGATGAACGCGATGGTGACGGCCTCGCCCGCGCTGCCCGTGCCCGGGCCGGTGAGGACGGCGACGGGCACGCCCCGCGCCGGGTCCCCGCCGGCCCCGGAGGGCTCCGCCTGTGGAGTCCCGTCCAGGAACGGCACGCCCCCGCGCACCGACCAGACGCTGCGGGTGCCGTCCGCCGTGACGAAGGCCCCCACCGGACCGTCCCCGAGCAGCGGAGCCGCCACCGCCAGCGGAGCCCACATCCCGCCGCCGCTCTCCCGGCGAAGGTCCACCACCCAGCCGCAGGCGGTCGCCCCGGCGACGGCGGCGCGGCCGCGGGCGACGTACTCGGCGTAGGTGCGCTCCGAACCGTTCACCGCCGGAAGGGTCAACCTGGCGATGCCGCCGGGAAGTTGTTCGACCGTCGGGGCGTCGACCGTCGCGGGGTCGGCATCCACGGCCGCTGCCTCACCGGGCGGGTAGAACCGGCTGTGGCCGTCCCCGAGAGCCGCCACCGCGCCGCCGACCGCCCCATGGGTGTCGGCCGTCGTCCGCGCCCCGGCCGCCCGCGCGAACGCCTCGTCCCGCAGTTTCGGCCAGTCCACCGTCGCGGTGTTCAACGACTCCCGCTGCAACAGGTCCAGCGCCTCCGACAGGTAGCCGTGTGCCTGCGCCGACATGCCTCCGGATCCCCCGGGACCCCCCGAACCTCCTGAAGCGCACCCCGCTACCAGCGCCAGGGCGCCCGCCGCCATCCCGGCGATCCGCACCGCCCTCATTCGCGCCCCTCTCCCGGTTCGTACAGCCCCCCATTCCTACCCCATGAACCGGGAAGCGGCGACGGCCGGGATCCGCTGTTGCTCCCGCCCGACCCTCGGCGGCGTCCCGGCCTGCGGCGCGTACCACCTTCGATCAGGCGTCGAGCACCTGGCCGTCGCGCCTGACGACCGGTCCTTCCGTCGACCACGGGAACTCGATCCAGTCGTCGGTCCGCTTCCACACGTACTCGCACTTCACCAGGGAGTGCGACTTCTCGTAGATGACGGCGGACCGGACCTCGGCGACATGGTCGAGGCAGAAGTCGTGCACGAGCCGCAGTGTCTTGCCGGTGTCGGCGACATCGTCGGTGATCAGGACCTTCTTGTCGGTGAAGTCGATCGCGGCGGGAACGGGCGCCAACATGACGGGCATTTCGAGAGTGGTGCCCACGCCCGTGTAGAACTCGACGTTCACCAGGTGGATGTTCTTGCAGTCCAGCGCGTACGCCAGACCGCCCGCTACGAACACCCCGCCGCGGGCGATGCTCAGGACGAGGTCGGGTTCGTATCCGTCGTCGGCGATCGTCTGCGCGAGTTCGCGCACCGCCTGCCCGAAGGTCTGGTAGTCCAAGGTCTCGCGCACATCAGTCACGGCGACCAGTGTCCTCGGCCCTCGGCTGGGCGGCGAGTACCGGCACGCTCAGGACCGGAAGTGTGGTGTTCCACACCTCGGTCGCACACTCCGGGCCGGGGCCGAGCCGGAAGGGCCGTGCCCCACTCCCGGATGCCCTACTCCCGGATGCCTGCGGCCTCGATCGCCCGGAAACGGGTCGCACGCGAGGCCGCTCCCCACGCGGTGATCACGGTGACGAAGGCGCAGAGCGCGACGGTCCCCAGGACCTGCGTCCACGGGATCACCGTCGGCGCCGAGGTGACGAGTTCGCTCAGCGAAAGGTGCTGGGTCACCGCGGCGAGCCCGGTCGCCACGGCCGCGAGCAGCGTGCCGACGACCACCGCCACGGCCGACTCGGCCACGGCCACCTTCGCGATCTGGCCGCGCACCGCGCCGGCCAGCCCGAGCAGGGCGAACTCCCGCCGCCGCCCGGCCATCGCCATGATCAGGGTGTTGGCGACGGCGATCAGCGCGTAGGCCAGCGCGATCCCCAGGATGATCACCGCGGCGTTGTCCGTCTGCTCGGCGGCGCGTGCGCGCTGGGCCTCCAGGTAGGCGTCATGGGTCATGACGTGCGCGCCGGAGCCGGCCAGCGCCTGGTTCACCGCCGCCGTCTGCTGTTCGTCGAGCGGCCGGCCCGGGCCCGTCCGGGAGTCGAGGTGGACCCGGTTCGGCGTCACCGCACCGGTCAGCGACGCGGACAGGTAGGTGTCGTCGCCGTTCAGGCCGCGTGCGACGACCGCCGCGACGACGGTCGGCACCCGAGCGCCGGTCGGCAGCAGCGTGACCACCTGGTCCCCCACCGACAGACCGTCGGATCGGGCCGCGTGCTCGTCGATGACCAGGAAGTTCTCGGGCAGTGAGGCGAGGGAGCCGGAGAGCACGGGCGGCGTGACGGTCGTGCCCAGCGCGGACGCGGGCACGGCGTTCGTGCTCAGCGAGTCGATCTGGTCGCCCTTCGCGGTGCCGATCCGGATGTTCATCGAGGTGATCGGGGTGACCCGGACCCCGGGCACGGCCGCCAGCTTCTCCAGCGTCCGCGCGTCGATCCCCGTGCCGCCGGGCACCACCACGTCGGCCGCGTGGATCTCCTGCTGCTGGCGGGCGAGCACCACCGCGTCACCGGACTTCTGCACCGTCAGCAGGGTGGCGACCAGTCCGACGGCCACCACGATCGGCGCCACCGTGGCGGCCGTACGCCGCCGGGAGGTGAGGATGTTCTCGCGCACCAGCAGCGGGCCGGCCTTGGCCGAGCCGCGCAGCGGGCCGATCAGCGCCCGGGTGACCGGCCGCAGCAGGATCGGTGCCAGCAGGGTGACCGCGCCGACGTACAGGACCGGCACGGCCTCGTACCTGCGGGCGCTGGCCGCCAGGTACGGTTCGGTCCGGGCGATGACGATCCCGAAGGCGACCGCGCCGATCAGCATCCCGGTCCCGAGCAGCCAGCGGATCGGCGTCATCCCGCGGCGCTCCACCGCGCTCTCGCGCAGCACCTCGATCGGCCGGATCAGCGAGACCCGGACCAGGGTGGCGGCCGAGCCGGCCAGCGCCGCGGCCACGCCGATGACGAAGGAGACCAGCAGCGGCAGGGGGGTGAAGGGGATGGTGAACCAGGACGGGGCCACGTGGTGGTCGAGCATCCAGGAGCGCAGCGGCACGGTGCACAACGGGGCGAGGACACAGCCGACGACCGCCGCCGCCAGGCCGATCAGCAACGCCTCGCCGAGCACCATGCGCCGCACCTGCCGGGGCGCGGCGCCCACCAGCCGCATCAGCGCCAGTTCACGGCGGCGCTGCTCGGTGGCGAAGGCGAAGGTCGCGATGACGACGAACACCGCGACGAACACCGCCAGTCCGGTCGTACTGCCCGCCATCGCCTGGGCGTTGGCCAGCGCCTGGGCGCCGCCGGTGGAGTCGGCGTCGAGCCGGGTCAGGTCGTCACCACCGAGGACCACGGCCCGGCCGCCCACGAGGGCGGACAGCTGCTGCGCGTTCTGGTCGGTGACCAGGGCGTTGACGCCGGGCGACAGGCGCTGGGCCTCGGCATCGCTGAAGAAGACGGCGCTCTCGAACCAGAGCGCGTCGGTGACCCCGACCACCTGGTAGCGGCCGGCGCCCTCGGAGGTGGCGGCCTCGGCCTGACGCCCGATCAGTGCCCGCTCACCGCCGCCAACGACGATCTCGTCCGGGGCCTGCGGCGCGCGCCCGGCCAGCAGGTGGTAGCTCGCGAAGGCGGCCGAGGACCAGGGATGGCCGGTCGTCCCCCCGGAGCCGGGGTTCAGCCGTACCGGGAAGCTTCGGTCGGGCGTGGCCTTGCCCGAGGCGGTCACCGTCGTCACGACCTCGACCGGCAACACCGCCGGGGCCTTCATCGCGCGCCCCTCGAAGCCCTGCGGCGCGACCACGACCCGGGCTTCCTTGAACCGCTGCGGCCCCGGGTGCGGCGTGCCGAAGGTGGCCGCCAGGGTCAGCGTCATCATGCCGATCATCGTCGTGCCGAGCGCGAGGGCGAGGAAGGCGCCCACGAAGCCCATCAAGCGGTGACGCAGGGTGGCTACGGCGAGCTTCAGCACGGGTTCGCCCCGCTCCCGCCGGGCTCCAACGCCGCCATCCGCAGGGCCACGGTCTCGGCCGTCGGCTCGAACAGCTCACCGGTCACCCCGCCATCGGCGAGGAAGACCACCCGTTGCGCGTACGAGGCCGCCACCGGGTCGTGCGTGACCATGATCACCGTCTGCCCGTGCTCCTCGACGACGCCGCGCAGCAGCGCCAGGACCTCCCGCGCGGTACGCGAGTCCAGCGCGCCGGTCGGCTCGTCCGCGAAGATCACCTTGGGCCTGGTCACCAGCGCACGCGCGATGGCGACCCGCTGCTGCTGACCGCCCGACAGCTCGGCGGGCCGGTGCCCACCGCGCTCGGCCAGGCCGACCTCGGCCAGCCCCCGGTCGATCGCCACCGGGTCGATCGGGCGCCCGGCCAACCGCAGCGGCAACTCGATGTTCTGACGAGCCGTCAGCGCGGGGATCAGGTTGAAGGACTGGAAGATGAAGCCCATGTGCTCACGGCGCAGCTCGGTCAGGGCGCGCTCGGAGAGCTCGTGCAACGGCGCGCCGTCGAGCAGGACCTGACCCGCGTCGACCCGGTCGAGGCCCGCCGCGCACTGCAGCAGCGTCGACTTTCCCGAACCCGAAGGGCCCATGATGGCGGCGAAGGTGCCCGCCTCGAAGCCGACGTCCACCCCGTCGAGCGCCCGCACCCGGTTGTCGCCGCGGCCGTACGTCTTGTGTACGGCCGTCAGGCGGACGATGTCGCCCACCCTCCCCGCGCCGACGGAGGCCGGGCTCGAAGCCCGTACCGGTAGAGCCTTGTTCCGGAACACTCGCTCGCCTTTTCCATCGGGGCATCGGTCGGGGCATCGGTCACCCGCCGCACCGACGCTAGGGCCGTTCGAGGTGTCCACACCTCCGGACTGCCCCTGATCTCACCCCTGAGGAACCCCCGAGGAACCCCTGACCCGGGCAGACGGCGGCCGCACGGCCTGACCCCTCAACGGGCAGACACTGCACCGCCGTTCGACCGTTCGCCCCGGCCCGCCACGGAGTCGGACGCCGCGGTGAACGCCCGCACGAGGGGACGGTCGTCTCCCCGGCGGGCGGCCAGGAGGACCCGGCTCACGGCGGGCGGCCCGTCGGGGTCTGTACAAAGAACGGTGTAACTCCCGATCAAGGAAGTAGCGCCTGATGAAGGAAGTGACTGTCTCGGCCGAGGCCGTGGAGGCCGTGCGG